>JAAWAE010000068.1 GCA_022792035.1 Ruminiclostridium sp.
AGCGGGAGCGGTCATGATCAGTTCGGGATCCAGGATCGCGTAGGTCGGGGAGATCTGGGGACCCAGGACGGAGAGCTTATAGTTGCGGGCCTCGTCGGTGATAACGGCAGCCACGGTGACCTCAGAACCGGTACCAGCGGTGGTGGGCACAGCGATCAGGGGATCGATGGGGCCGGGAACCTTGCCCACGCCTTCGTAGTCGGTGATGGAGCCGCCGAACTTGGCAACAACGCCAACAGCCTTAGCAACGTCCATGGGGGAACCGCCGCCCAGGGCCAGGATGGAGGTGGCGCCGGCAGCCTTGTACTGCTTTGCGCACTCATTGACGATGTCAACGGTGGGGTTGGGCAGAACGTCGAGATACTCGCTGTACTTGAGGTTGGCAGCCTTGACGATCTCGCGGACCTTGTCCACCACGCCGATGGCTTCCAGGCCGCGGTCGGAGATAATCATAACGTTGTCGGAGCCGCAGGCCTTCAGGAAGTCAGGCAGCTTCTTCAGAGCGCCCATACCGAACTGACAGTTCTGAGGAATGATGAAACCGAAATCTTTGATCATAGGGAATCGCATCCTTTCCAAAATACTCATAAAAGTGTGCTTAGACGTTTTAACCATAGGGATGGTTGAAACTTCCGCTGTGTTTAGTATACCATTAAAAAAGTTAGCTGGCAAGTTCTAAGCACCCGAAAATATAGCACAAGAACACGGGCTTCTTTTTGGTCAGAATGTACACTTGACAACAAAAAGCGGCTGTCCCCTTTGGAAAAAACGAAAAAAACGTCGGGATTTGGGAGAAACTAGAGAAAAAAGGGAAAATCAGGCGCGCAGGCTTCGCCGGCCATTGAGACCGCGCGCTGGGCAAAAAGGATAAAAAAAGCCCCGCTATGGCCGTGTGGACCCGTTTAAAACCTGCACAGAATGGCAGGTGGGTCGCCTCCGCTGTGCTTCTCTGCTTCCAACTTCCAACCGGAGGTCGGGAGGCCTGCAATTCACACAGCGAGTGAGCGTCCCGTTTAAAAAATGTGGGTTTAAATGAGTCCGATTCACGCACCGAGCAGGGCGTTTTTTTATTGACTTGTTAAAGCTTGGAGGTTACTCCGCGCCCTCCTCTTCCTCCGGGAAGAGCTCCTCCATGAAGGCTTCGTAGACCGCGTTCAGCTCCTCATCGCTGTCCGGGGTGGAGAGCAGTTCTTCGCCGTTCTCCTGGATGACTTTGAGGATCACCAATCCCAGTTCTTCCTCATCCTCTTCCTCCTCCGCGCTCACGGCGGGGAAGAAGGCCATGTAGGTCTGACCCTGGAACTCGAGGGTGTCGAGGTGTTCCAATTCAAACTCGTTGCCCTCGTCATCGGTGACGGTGATAAAGTTTGCGCCGTATTCTTCACTCATGTGTCAGTCTCCGTTCCTTATGTTGTCCCCATTGTACGCCGGTTTTGCGAAAAAAGCAAGGGAGAAATCAGGAAAAATGTAAGAAATCCTTAAGAAAGTCTCCAGATATCCTGGTAAAAGACGGCTGGACAAATGAAAAAACCGTGCTATAATAAGAAGCTGTAGGATAGGACAAGTGTATGCAGAAGGCATCTGCCTTGGATTTTTAATAGCAGAAATTTTCGGAGGTGTTACATTGGAACGAAAACAAGCGGAACGCGGACGCCCCAAAAAAGAGCGCCGTCCTGCCCGTCAGCGGCGAAAAAAGAACAAAAAAGTCAGACGGACGATCACCACCATCCTCCTCATCCTCGTCATCACGGCGGGCATGATGCTGGGCATGGCGGCGGCTTACATTAAGAATGTCATCATTCCCCAGGCGGGGCTGAACGTGGAAGATTATTCTGCGGATCTGACGACCACGATGTACTACAGGGATGACGCCATCAACGATTGGGTGCAGATGCAGGAGCTCCACGGTGAGGAAAACCGGGTCTGGGTTACCATCGATCAGATTCCGAAGAACCTGCAGAACGCGGCCATTGCCATCGAGGATAAACGCTTTCTCAAACACCATGGCGTGGACTGGAAGCGTACAGTGAAGGGTATCTTGAATATGTTTACTGGGCAGGATATCGTAGGCGGCTCCACCTTGACCCAGCAGCTGATCAAGAACATGACCAACGACGACGAGGTTACGGTCAAGCGGAAGATCATGGAGATTTTCCGGGCACTGGAAATGGAGAAAAAGTATGAAAAAGAGCAGATCCTTGAGTTCTACTTGAATTATATTTACCTGGGCCAGGGCTGCAACGGCGTATATACTGCCGCCTACAAATATTTTGGTAAAAATGTTTCCGAACTGACGCTGGCTGAGTGTGCCAGTCTCATTGGTATCACCAACAACCCCTCCAAGTATGATCCTCTGGGCAAACTCACCATAACGGACCCGGAGACCGGAGAGGTCACCACGTCTGAGGACTTCAACAAGCAGCGCCAGGAGACCATCCTCTATGAGATGGAGGAAGCGGGGATGATCACCGAAGCGGAGCGGGACGAAGCCCTCGCCGAACCTTTGGACTTCAGCAAGGGACGGGATGCTCAGAGCAAGAGCAAAACGTATACTTGGTACGAAGATGCCGTCATCCGCCAGGTTTTGGAGGACTTGAAGACGACCTATAATTGGTCTGAGGAGTACGCCAAGTCCAAGCTCTACGCTGGCGGTTTGGAAATCTACACCTGTTTTGATCCTAAGGTTCAGGCGGCGGTGGACGAGGTTTACGCCAACCCTGAGACGTTGAACTACACCTCTGCCTCCGGGCAGCGTCTCCAGTCTGCCATTACCGTTGTGGAGAATGATTCGGGAGACGTGGTGGCCATGGCTGGCGGGGTAGGGCAGAAGACCGGCAGCTTGGTGCTGAACCGGGCCGTCAACTCCAAGCGGCCTCCGGGTTCTTCCATCAAGCCGTTGTCGGTGTATGCCCCAGCCATCGAACTGAACATTATAACACCCTCCTCAACTGAGGTGGACAGTTATTTCTGGCCGGACAAGAAATGGCCAGTGAATGCTACCGGCCGCTTCCAGGGGACTGTCTCCATTGCCAAGGCAGTGCGGGAGTCCATCAATACTGTGGCGGTCAAGGTCCTGGATAAAGTCACCTGCCAGAAGAGTTTTGAGTTCATGCGGGACCGCTTCCACATCCAGCTGTTGGAATCCGGAAAACGGGGAGAGAAGAACTTTACGGATATCGACTATGGACCCTTGGCCCTGGGTGGCCTCACAGAGGGCGTAACCACCTATGATATGGCCGCAGCCTATTCTACTTTCCCGCGCCTGGGTACCTATATTGCCCCTCGGCTTTATTCCCTCGTGACGGACAGCGATGGAACCCCCTTGTTGAAGAACGATCAAAAGGTGGAGGAAAAGGCCCTCTCCGAACGTACTGCCTACTATATGAACCAGATGCTCAAGGATGTTGTTGCGAGCATCCCCGGCTCGACTGGTAAAGCAGCCAACTTCAGAGGGCAGGAGATCGCCGGCAAGACGGGTACCACCACCTCCCGAAAGGACCTGTGGTTTGTGGGCTATACGCCCTACTATACCGCAGCCGTCTGGACCGGTTACGACCAGCAAGAACGACTGGCTGCTGGGTTGAATAATCCCTCCACAACGATGTGGAAGGATGTTATGTCCAGGATTCACAACGGCTTAGCCTATAAGGACTTCAATCAGCCGGACACCAGCAAGATGAAGAGCGTCACCATCTGCAGCGTCAGCGGCCAGCTGCCCAACTCCGCTTGCAGCGGCCACCTGACCACAGGCAGCTTCTTCCCAGAAGACGTCCCCGTCAAGAGCTGTACGGTCCACGTCTACAAACCGCCCGAGGTACAGGAACCCGACGAGGGCGAAGAGGAGCCTGGCAGCACCGAGGAGCCCGGCGGCACCGAGCAGCCCCCGGCCACGGTGGACCCGCCAGCTACGGTGGACCCCCCGGCCCAGCCGGAGACCCCGGTGGAGCCGCCTCCCGCGGTGGACCCCGCTCCAACGGAATAAGCAGAACAGCGACAGCACAAGGGCGGACCCGCATCCCGGGTCCGCCTTTTGCGCGATTTGACCGAAAAGGGGCGCAGAGCGGGAGAAAATCTGGCGTCCCGGCGGAGACTTCCTGTTGCCAGAGAGGGGTGGTTGTGGTACAATAGGCTTTGACACAAACACAAATGACCGCACAGGAAGGACGCAGCCATGGTCAAAAGACCCGACTATTATATCGTAGAGGCCCAGGCCCTGCCCGAGATCTTCCGCAAAGTGGTAGAGGCCCGCCGCCTCCTGGAGACCGGGGAGGCTGAGACGGTGAACCAGGCCGTACGCCTGTCCGGCATCAGCCGCAGCGCATTTTATAAGTACAAGGACACGGTGCGTCCCTTTCAGGATATGCTCCATGGACGGATCGTCACCTTTCAGCTGATGCTCAAGGACCAGCCGGGCATCCTCTCCCATGTGCTCAACCTCTTCGCGGACTCCGGGGCCAACATCCTCACCATCAACCAGGGGATTCCGGTCAGCGGCTGCGCCGTGGTGACGATGAACGTGGAGACTTCGGGCCTGCGCTGCTCCCTCCAAGCCCTGCTGGAGCGGATGCAGGAGGCGCAGGGGGTGCTGCGGGGGGAGATCCTGGCGGGCTGAGTCGTCCGATCATAAGGCACTGGAAAGGATGGAAATAGGTAACATGGTAAAAGCAGCGATTTTAGGCTATGGAGTGGTAGGTTCCGGCGTGGCGGAGCTTCTCACAGGCACCGGCACGGGACGGAGCAAGAAGGCCGATGAGCTTATCGAGTTGAAATATATCTTAGACCTCCGGTCGTTCCCGGACAGCCCCCTGACGAAGTATTTCGTCCAGGATTATGCTGTCATCGAGGCGGACCCGGAGGTGAACGTGGTGGTGGAGACCATCGGCGGCGTCGGCGCGGCCCTGGACTTCACAGAGCGGGCCCTGCGGGCAGGGAAGAGCGTGGTGACCTCCAATAAGGAGTTGGTGGCCACCCACGGCCGCCGCCTGCTGGACTTGGCGGCGGAGCATGGGGCGGTGTATCTCTTTGAGGCCAGCGTGGGCGGGGGCATCCCCATCCTGCGGCCCTTGAGTGAGTGCATGGCTGCCAACGATATTTTGGAGATCTGCGGCATCCTCAACGGCACTGCCAACTATATCTTCACCCGCATGGTCCAGGACGGAGTGCCCTTCGCCCAGGCGCTGAAGGGAGCCCAGGCTAACGGCTACGCCGAGCAGGACCCCACCGCCGACGTAGAGGGGCACGACACCTGCCGCAAGCTGTGTATTCTGTCCTCCATCGCTTTTGGCTGGCACGTCCTGCCGGATCAGGTGGCCACTCAGGGCATCACCCAGATCACCCTGGAGGATGAGGCTTACGCGGCGGACTGCGGCCACCGGATCAAACTCCTGGGCCGTGCCATCCAGGAACAGGACGGCACCCTCTGCGCCTATGTGGAGCCGCACTTCGTCAGCATTCAGGACCCCTTGGGCGGGGTAGAGGACGTGTTCAACGCCATCAAGGTCAAGGGCGACGCCACCGGCGACGTGATGTTTTACGGCCGGGGGGCGGGGAAGCTGCCCACGGCCAGCGCCGTGGTGGCGGATGTCATCGCCGCAGCGCGGAAGATGGAGCGGGCGGGCTACCGTCCCTGGCAGGCGAACCGTCCGGCGTCGGTGCGGGGGCCGGAGGGCCTTCCCAGCCGCTGGTATGTCCGTCTGGCTGAGGGGAGCCTTTCCGGCGGAGAGCTGTTGAAACGCTCCGGAGCCCCGGCTGGGGAGCGTGCCTACCTCACCCCGGCCCTGACCCGTCCGGCCCTGGAGGAACAGCTGGCGGGACAGAAAGTCCTCTCGATCATTCGGGTCCTGGACTGACCCTGGGGCATAGACTGGAGAGAAAGAATGCGGCGGCGTGTGCCGTCTTTTAGGAGGTATTTAGGAAACGATGGGACTTATCGTACAAAAATTCGGCGGGAGCTCCGTGGCCAACGCGGAGCGGCTGCGCAACGTGGCCCGGATCATCGCCGAGACTTACCGGGCAGGCCATCAGGTCGTGGCGGTGCTCTCCGCCCAGGGGGACACCACCGATGACCTCATCGACAAGGCCATGGAAATCAACCCCAAGGCGTCCAAGCGGGAGATGGATATGCTCCTGTCCACCGGCGAGCAGATCTCCTGCTCCCTGTGCGCCATGGCCCTGGAGGCCATGGGACTGCCGGTGGTGTCTCTGACGGGCTGGCAGGCGGGGGTACAGACCAACAGCGCCTACGGCAGCGCCCGGGTGAAGAAGATCCGCACCGAGCGCATCCAGTCGGAGCTGGACCGCAATCACACCATCGTCATCGTCACGGGCTTCCAGGGGATCAACAAATTCGGTGACATCACCACCCTGGGCCGGGGCGGTTCGGATACGTCGGCGGTGGCCCTGGCGGCCTCGCTGAAGGCAGACCTGTGCCAGATTTACACAGACGTGGAGGGGGTCTACACCGCGGACCCCCGCGTCGTCCCCAACGCCAAGAAGCTGGAGGAGATCACCTTCGACGAAATGCTGGAGCTGGCCAGCCTGGGAGCGCAGGTATTGCACAACCGCAGCGTGGAGATGGCGAAGAAATACCGGGTAAATTTAGAAGTGCTCTCCAGCTTTGCCAATAAGCCGGGGACGAAAGTCAAGGAGGTTGCAAAGAATATGGAAAAGACCCAGATCAGCGGCGTGGCCAAGGACAAGAACGTGGCCCGTCTGGCCCTGGTGGGTGTGGAGGATAAGCCCGGCATTGCCTACCAGGTGTTCTCCCTGCTGGGAAAGGACAATATCAATGTGGACATCATCCTCCAGTCCATCGGCCGCGCCGGCACCAAGGACATCAGCTTTACCGTGAAGCGGGACGACGCCGACCGGGCCAAGGAGCTGTTGGAGACCCACAAGGGGAACCTGGAGTTCGATCACATCGACGTAGACAAGGAAGTGGTGAAGGTCTCCATCGTGGGTGCGGGGATGCTGGACAACGCGGGCATCGCGGCCACGATGTTTGGTGCTCTATATGATGCGGACATCAACATCCAGATGATCTCCACCAGTGAGATCAAGGTCTCGGTACTCCTGGACGAGGCGGATACAAGCCGTGCCGTGCAGGCGATCCACGACAGATTTTTTGACGAATAAAGCCTTTTTTTCCTTGGGAAGGGCCGGCAAATATGGGGGCAGTATCCCGTTTGCCGGCCCTTCCTAAAAATTTTTAGGGGAAACGACTAAATTCCCTTGAAAAGGGGAACGATTTTCTCATCCCCGCAACAAAATCTGCGCTTGTAATTTGGGGTCGCCTTTGATATAATACGAGCGTACTTCAATGGTCGGGCATACCACGGACACACCGGGTATGGCTCGCCCGCAGAAACGTCTGCCACCGGGAAGCCTCCCGGTCTGGCGTTTTGAGATAACCTGGCCCGGGATCTTGCCGATTGCGGAGGGGATAGGGGAAGGCCCGTGAGGACCCGCCCAGCCAAGAAAGCCTGCCACCGGACCGGGGTATCAAAAATAAAACACATAAATAGGGGGAAATCAGAAATGAACATACTTGTTTGCATTAAACAAGTGCCGGACACGACCATCATCAAAATCGATCCCGTGACCAACACCCTGATGCGTGAAGGTGTTCCCGCCATCGTCAGCCCTTTCGATGCTTACGCACTGGAAGCCGCTGCCCGCATCAAGGATAAGGACAAGGACACCAAGATCTATGTCCTGTCCATGGGTCCTGCTCAGGCCATCGAGGCTCTGCGCGAGTGCCTGTCCGTGGGCGGCGACAAGGCTTTCTTGGTCTCCGACCGCGCCTGCGGCGGCTCCGACACCCTGGCTACCGGTTACATCCTCTCCAAGGGCATCAAGAAGATCGAGGAGATGGAAGGCATCAAGTTCGATATGCTGATGTTCGGCAAGCAGGCCATCGACGGCGATACCGCTCAGGTTGGTCCCCAGGTCGCTGAGGATCTGGATTATCCCCAGGTCACCTA
>JAAWAE010000069.1 GCA_022792035.1 Ruminiclostridium sp.
AGAAGTATTACCTGCCCACCCATGTGATCCTGCCGGAGCGGTTAGAGCTGCCCCGCCGCTCCATGGTCATGCTGGAGCAGATCCGCGTGCTGGACAAGCAGCGGCTGCGGGAGTATGTGGACTGTATGGAGGCGGATGAAGCGGTTGAGGGATTGTTAGAGAAAGGGTGATTACTACGAAAAACACGGTGCATCTAATTGATCGACGGATATGAGATTTCCGCTGACTTTACAGATGGACGTAACCAAGACGTGTCCATGCGGGTAAAGCAGATCATGCTCTCTGCTTTCGCAAACACGTTGCAAAAAACTCCAATCATACCCTTGCAATATCCCCTGTGCAGAGGGATAATAGAGATGGGAGCGAGACCTGTGTACCTCGAAAAATTCATAGCATTTATAAATCAAAAACGTCGTTTTATTGCCCCTATGCACTTAGAAAGGACGGCTATAAAATGATGAAAAATCGAGTTTACTGTTTATACCGTGTATCCACCGACAAGCAGGTGGACTACGATAATAAAAGCCAGGCGGACATCCCCATGCAGCGCAAAGCCTGCCACCGCTTCGCGGAGGAAAAGGGCTGGACGATTATTCATGAAGAACAAGAAGATGGCGTGTCCGGACATAAGGTCCGGGCAGAGAACAGGGATAAACTGCAAACCATCAAGGAACACGCCAAGCAGGGGAAATTTGATATCCTGCTGGTATTTATGTTTGACCGAATCGGAAGGATCGCCGATGAGACGCCTTTCGTTGTCGAATGGTTCGTCACGAATAGCGTCCAGGTATGGAGCACACAGGAGGGTGAGCAGCGGTTTGACAACCATACCGACAAGCTCACCAATTACATCCGCTTCTGGCAGGCGGACGGAGAGAGTGAAAAAACCTCCATCCGTACCAAGACTGCCTTGGGTCAGTTGGTAGAGGCCGGCGGATTCAAAGGCGGCGTGGCTCCTTACGGATACGATTTGGTAAAGAGCGGCAAGGTCAACAAGCGAAAGCACGAGCTCTTTGAGCTTGCCCTTAACGAGGCGGAAGCTGTTGTTGTTCGTATTGTTTTTGATAAATATGTCAACGAAGGATATGGGGCACAGCGGATTCGTACATCCCGCGCCAATGCCGCAGAAGCGGAGCGCACCGTCCCCCGAAATATCGGGGGACAATCCCTGCTGTTTGAGAACGTTTTTGCGGTCATTTCGGTTCCCTCAATGGGAAGTATAGCGCAACAAAAACCACCTCAGTGATTCTTTGCGTTTGAATTTATAGCAGAGGAGGGAGGATCGAAAGGACCATTATTTTCTCACAGCTTTTACCGGAAGCAGCATCCCCGCAGCGATCCAATGCAAAACCAGCGAAAGCGGCGCAAAGCTAGCCGCCAGGAAAAGGATCGGGGAAAAGATGACGCAGATAAGCGTGGCAGGGGGCAGGAATGCGATATAAACCCCGATGAGGATCCGGCTCTCTTTCCCTTTCTGCAACCTGAACCAGCAGACCGCGCACAGGAAAGACAGGATCGCGCTCAGAGCGAACAGCCCATAGATCAGCAGCAACAAGGCCGGTTTTGCGCCGTCCGCGAAGCCGGCCTGTACAAAACCTGCGGTGGAGAGTGCGGCGATGATCAAGGCGGTCATGTTGAAAATCAGTGCGCTTTTGTATTTGCCTCGTTCCTTCTTCGCCAACACACGGGGATCACGCCCACGATGCAAGCAAACCGCCTCCTAACAAAAAAGACCGCCGAAACGCGATGTTTCGACGGTCTTCCTTAACTTGGTGGAGATAAGCGGGATCGAACCGCTGACCTCTTGAATGCCATTCAAGCGCTCTCCCAGCTGAGCTATACCCCCATCTGTTGTGCCTTGTCCCTCAAGGCAAGACATATGATACCAGACGGGGACGGATTTGTCAAGCGGTTTTTCCAAAAAATTTATCTTTTTTTCTCAGCGCCCCAATTCGTCGATGATATTCTCCATACTGCGGGTGGCGCGGTTGACGGTCCGGCGGAGCTTGCGCTCGTTGGCCTTCACCCGAACCCCGATGGCGGTGCCCGCCGCCATACCCAGCAGCAGACCGGCGCAGAATTTATCGTTGCACATCCTTCTCTGTCTCCTTTCCGTGAAATCGTCCCATTGAGACATACCATAGTGTATCCCTCTTTGACGGAAAATTCGTTGCTAAAATATGTGAGACAAGCTATAATGAAGAAGTCCCGTGTAAGCGTCCGGGACGAAAATACTTTTTCAAAATTTCGGAGGAGCCGGTATGACCAAAGTTTACCTCATCCGACACGCCGAGGCCGAGGGGAACCTCTACCGGCGCGTCCACGGCCAATATGACAGCCTCATCACCGACAACGGCTACCGCCAGCTGGCGGCGCTGGCACAGCGTTTCGCGGATGTGCCCCTGGACGCGGTGTATTCCAGTGACCTCTTCCGCGCCGTCACCACCGCCCGGGCGGTGGCAGAACCCAAGGGCCTGACGGTCCATACCCGTCCGGACCTCCGGGAGTTAAATATGGGCAGCTGGGAGGACCGGAGCTTCGCCGGTCTGGACCGCAGCGACAAGGCTATGATGCGTCTATTCTACGCCAGCTCCCCGGACTTCCAGGCCCCAGGCGGGGAGAGTTTATGGCAGGTGCGCCAGCGGGGCATGGCCGCGGTGCTGGAGATCGCGGCAAAGCATCCCAGCCAGACCGTGGCGGTGTTCGCCCACGGGACCTTCATCCGCAACACCATCGCGGGCTTTCTCAATATCCCCATAGAGGAAGTGAGCAAGATGGGCCACAGCGACAACACGGCGGTGGCCTGCCTGGAGATCCAAGGAGATCAAGTCCTGGTGCTCTACCGGGACGACAACAGCCACCTCCCCGCAGAACTCTCCACCCTGGGCCGGCAGTTCTGGTGGCGCAAGGACAGCCAGCAGCGGGACATCAACCTATGGTTCCGCCCCATGGACCCCGCCAACCCCCAGGACCAGAGTTTTTATCTGGACTGCCGGAAGGAAGCCTGGGAGAGCCTCTATGGCCGCCTGGACCGCTACGACGGCTCCGCCTTTCTCCAGGAGGCTAAGCTGGTCTGTCAGCGGGACCCGCAAAGCCTGGTGGCCGCCATGGATCACGACGAACCCGTGGGCCTGCTCCAACTGGACCTGGACCGGGGCAGCACCCCCACCACCGGCTACATCTCCTTCTTCTACCTGGTTCCCGCCCTGCGCCGGAAGGGCTGCGGGGTCCAGCTCATCGGGAAATCCGTGAGCATCTATCGCCCCCTGAACCGGGACCGCCTGGAACTGGTCTGCTCCGAGGCCAACGGTCACGCCCTGGCCTTTTATGAAAAATATGGCTTCCAGATCACCGGCCAGCGGGACGGGGCCTATGGCAAGCTCTTCACCATGGAAAAATACATCGGCTATGGACAGCCGGGGGCGGCACAGTGAGAGACGATTTTCTGCCCATCTCCAAGGAGGACCTGCTCCAGCGGGGCTGGTACTATTACGACTTCCTCCTCATCACCGGCGACGCCTATGTGGACCACCCCTCCTTCGGGACCGCCATCATCAGCCGGGTCCTGGAAGCAGAGGGCTATCGGGTGGCCATCTTGGCCCAGCCGGACTGGCGGCGGGAGGACAGCTTCAGTGCCCTGGGCCGTCCCCGCTACGGCGTGCTGATCAACGGCGGGAACATCGACTCCATGGTGGCCCACTACACCGCCGCCAAAAAGCGCCGCCACGACGACGCCTACTCCCCCGGCGGCCGGGCGGGCCTGCGGCCGGACCGGGCCACCATCGTCTATGCCCAAAAAGTCCGGGCGCTGTGGGGGGACATCCCCATCGTCATCGGCGGCTTAGAGGCCTCCCTGCGGCGCTTTGCCCACTACGATTACTGGGATGACACGGTGCGCTCTTCCATCCTCTTCGACGCCCAGGCGGACCTGCTCACCTACGGCATGGGTGAGCGGGCCACCCGGGAGATCGCCGCCCTTTTGGCAAAGGGGACCCCGGTGTCAGAGATCACCGGGGTCCGGGGCACCTGCTTCCCGGCGGAGAGTCCCGACGCCTGCCGCTTCCCGTCGGTGCAGGTGGCAGGCTGCGAGACCGTCTCCGTAAACAAAAAAGCCTACGCTCAGGCCAATCTGGTGGAGTACGACGAGCACGACCCCATCCGGGGACGGGCGGTGATCCAGCCCCACGGGGAGCGATATCTCATCGTCAATCCCCCCGCCATGCCCCTGGACACCTCAGAACTGGATGCCGTGGCAGAGCTGCCCTATCAGCGCAAACCCCACCCGGTTTACGACCGCCAAGGCGGGGTCCCGGCCATTGAGGAGGTTCGTTTTTCCGTCATCCACAATCGGGGATGCTTTGGGGCCTGCAAGTTCTGCTCCCTGGCCTTCCATCAGGGCCGGATGGTCACCGCCCGCAGCCACGAGAGCGTGGTCCGAGAGGTCACCGCCCTGACCCGGGAGCCGGATTTCAAAGGGTATATCCACGACGTAGGCGGGCCCACCGCCAACTTCCGCCGTCCCTCCTGCAAAAAACAGACCAAGCACGGCCTGTGCAGGCATCGGGACTGCCTGGCCCCCACCCCCTGTCCCAGTTTGGACGCGGACCATCGGGATTATTTACAGCTCCTGCGCAAGCTCCGGGAAATCCCAGGGGTGAAGAAGATCTTCATCCGCTCAGGCATCCGCTTTGACTATCTCCTAAAAGACCCCCAGGGGGAGTTTTTCGCGGACCTGGTCAAGCACCACATCAGCGGACAGCTCAAGGTGGCCCCAGAGCACTGTGTGGGGCACGTCCTGGACGCCATGGGCAAGCCCCGCATCGAAGCCTATGAACGTTTTCAGGAAAAATACCAGCGGCTGAATCAGAAGTACGGGAAGAAGCAGTATCTGGTGCCCTATCTCATGTCCTCCCATCCGGGCAGTACGCTGCAGGACGCCATCGCCCTGGCCCAGTGGCTCCACAAGACCGGCCGTCAGCCGGAGCAGGTCCAGGATTTCTATCCCACCCCGGGGACCCTCTCCACCTGTATGTACCACACCGGCCTGGACCCCCGGACCATGGAGCCGGTCTATGTCCCCAAATCCGCCCACGAGAAGGAGCTCCAGCGGGCCCTGCTCCAGTGGAAGCGCCCGGAGAAGCGGCGCTTGGTCATGGAAGCCCTCCACCGGGCCGGCCGGGGCGATCTGGTGGGCTATGGTCCCGACTGCCTGCTCCGGCCGGTCCGCGCGGCGAAGGACTCAAAACCTTCCGCCCCGGCCAAGGGGGCGGGACGGGGGACCGTTCGGGGCGGGAAGCGCCCCGGTAAGCCCTCCGGGCGCGGGAAAAAGAAGTGACCGCCTTCTTGGGGACGGACCTTCCCTTTTTATGACAGCAAAACAAGGCCCGCCCCCCAAAAAGGGAGCGGGCCTTGCGCTTTGGGCAGACTATGTTTCCTGGGGTTGTTAGCAGCCGCAGCCACAGCCGCAGCCATCGTTGCCGCCGCAGCCATTGCCGCCGCAGCCGCAGCCATTACCACCGCAGCCGCTGCAAGTGCAGGTGCAGGTGCAGCCGCTGCCGCCGCTGCTGCTGCCGCAGCAGCAGAAGAGGACGATGAGGATCAGGATCAACCACAGGCAGCTGTTGCCGCCCCAACCGTTATTGTTACACATAGACAAGAACCTCCTATCCAAGATGGAGACCTTTCGGCTGGTCTCAGTTCATCTTATGCGATAGGTGCGGGAATGTGCGCTCATTCCTTTTTCTTGCCTCGAATGATCAGCTCCGCCTTGCAGCACAGGTCCGCCAGGTCCGACTGGGTGGCCGCCGGGAGCTTCAGCGCCCCGTCGCAGTGGGCGCAGAATAACTCCACGGAGCTGTAGTTCACCTTCAGCCGCCAGTCATGACTGCCGCAGGAGCAGGAGACCCCGCCCCGGCGGGCGATATCCCGCAGCTCCTCCAGGACCTCCTCCATCACCAGATCGTTCAAAAAGGTCCCCTGGGCCCCGGCCTCGGATTCCAATTCATCCACCGTCTCCTCCAGACGGCGCATGGCCGCGAAGACCGGCTCCTCCTCCCCCACATAGCAGCAGTCCAGCCCCGAGTTGGCGCAGGAGAAGGCCAGGGTCTTCTCCCGCAGAAAGGCCGGCATGGAGCACGTCACGGTGTGCTCCCGCTCGCAGAACAGGCAGGGCACCGTCAGGCGCACCTGATGGCCCATCAGGGCCAAGTCGATCCCGGACTTGCCGCAGGGACAGTCCAGCCGTCCCCCGGACGCGGCCAGCTGAAAGGCTGTGCGCTCCAGGATCACCGGCTGGCGGCAGACCGGACAGATAAAGGCGATGGATCGTTTTGCGTCTTCCACCATTATGAATCGCCTCCGTTTCACTGCGCGGGCCTCCCGGGGGGCCGCGCGATTCGTTTTCTTTTTTCCTATTGTACCACATCCCGGAGGAATAGAACAGTGAAATTTATTCCCCGGCAGGAAAAGCCCTCTTGACTTTGGGACTACGCTGTGTTATCCTATAATTGGCCTACATCCCGTCATCCTTTTCTCTCAGCCGGGAAGGGCACCGGCACTCCATACCGGTTCTCCCCAGGCTCCGAGGGTTTTAGGAGAAAGTACAGGTTCCAGATCCCAAGGACCACGCCGCCGCCGAGCATCCCCAGCCAGGCGCCTATATACCCCATCAGTTTTCGGCTCTCCAACGCCCCCGCGTCCAGCCAGCCCCCAGAGAAGGCCGCGGCCAGCAGGAGGAAGACCCCCAGGACCAGCCCCGCCCCCAGCAGCAGGAGGCTCCCGCCCCCCAGCAGCAGGGCCTGCCACCCCGGCCGTCCTATGTCGTGGTAGCGGCGTATGGCGGCGCAGACCATGGGGAGGAAGAGGATAAGGTTCCACAGCGCCAGGGCATAACAGGCAGCCCGGAGGAGCCAGTCCACCCCCACGACAGCGGACAGCAGCAATGCCCCGCGTCCCAGGCTCCACAGCGCCGCGTCCACGATTAAAACCCCCGCCATGGCCCACCAGTAGCCCGAGCGGGAGAGCCGTCCCCGGCAGACGGCATACTGCCGGAGCATATCCCGAAACCCATAGAGGATATTCTTCATGCCTGCCCCCTCCTTGTCCTTTTCCGTTATTATAAGTTATTATAACAGGTTCCTTTCCGCAGCACAACCGAAAGCGAGGTCGATCATGAACAGAATCAAAGCCCGTTTCCTGACCCTTCTGCTCCTTGCCGCGCGCCTCCCCGCCGGGGGCTGCGCGCAGAATGACCCCGGCCTCTGGGGTGACGCCGAATGATTCCGCGGGGGCGTGCTGGTCACCGCTAAAAACGGCTCTGGCCCGTATCTCTTTCACGTTTTTATAATAAGGCCCCAGTCTTTTTGTGGGAAAGGACCGGGACCTCGGCCATAAACGACAGGTATTTTATAACATCCGACGATTTCTTGCGAAAGTCTTGACAGCGGCCCCAAAGCGTTGTAAAGTGATATTCGACAAGTGGATACCTATCTTCAGGGCAGGGTGCAAGTCCCTACCGGTGGTACAGCCCACGAGCCGAAAGGCATGATTCGGTGCAAGTCCGAAGCCGACAGTAACAGTCTGGATGGAAGAAGATGTGAAAACGCAGGGATGCCTGCGTCTGTTTGCCCTGGGATGCTTTTGCGTCCCAGTTTTTTCTTGGCAGATGCAGACGGGCCTCCTGTGCTCTTTGATGACGCTCTGGAAAACCGATCTCCAGAGCGTTTTTTTCATGGGAAGGGGAACACACTATGAACGACCAGCAATATATGCGCCTGGCCCTGGACCTGGCCCTGGAGGGCTGGGGGTGGACCAGCCCCAACCCCATGGTGGGGGCTGTGGTGGTGAAGGAGGGCCGGATCATCGGCACCGGGTACCACGCCCGCTGCGGCCAGCTCCACGCCGAGCGCGCCGCCCTGCAGGCCTGCACCGAGGACCCCGCCGGGGGGACCATCTACGTCACCCTGGAGCCCTGCTGCCACCAGGGCCGCCAGCCCCCCTGCACCGACGCCATCCTGGAGGCCAAGCTGGCCCGGGTGGTGGTGGGCTCCGGGGACCCCAATCCCCAGGTGGCCGGGAAGGGCATCGGCATCCTCCGAAACGCCGGGGTGGAGGTCACGGAAGGGGTCCTGGCGGAGCAGTGCCGGGCCTTGAATGACGTGTTCTTCCACTACATCCAGACGAAGCGGCCCCTTGTGGTGCTGAAGTACGCCATGACCTTGGATGGGAAGCTGGCCGCGTATACCGGGGCCTCCCAGTGGATCACCGGACCGGAGGCCCGGAGCCACGTCCACCGCCAGCGGGGCCGGTACCGGGCCATCCTGGTGGGCGTGGGGACGGTGCTGGCGGATGACCCGCAGCTCACCTGCCGCGTGGACGGCGGGCGAAATCCCCTGCGGATCGTCTGCGACACCCGCCTGCGCACGCCGCTGACCGCCAAGCTGGTCCGCACCGCCGGGGAGACCCCCACCCTCCTGGCCACCTGCTGTCAGGAGGCGGAGAAGATCGCGGCCTATGAGGCCGCCGGCTGTCAGGTGCTGGTCCTGCCCCGGGGGAAGGCCGGCGGCGTAGACCTCTCCGCCCTGCTCACGGAGCTGGGAAAGCGGGAGGTGGACAGCGTCCTGGTGGAGGGCGGCGCGTCCATGCACTGGTCCTTCCTGGAGGCGGGGCTGGCTGACCGGGTCCAAGCCTATGTGGCCCCCAAACTCCTGGGGGGACAGAGCGCCAAGGGACCGGTGGGCGGCCAGGGCTTCCCCCACCCGGACCAGGCCGTCCGACTGAAAAACACCGTCTTCACCCTTCTGGGGGAAGACCTGCTGCTGGAAGGCGAGGTAGAGAAGTAAATGTTTACAGGCATCGTGGAAGAGATGGGCACCATCCAAGCCATCCGCCGGGGGCGCAGCAGCGCCGTGCTGGAGATCCAGGCTGAGAGCGTCCTCAGCGACGTCCACATCGGGGACAGCATCGCCGTCAACGGCGTCTGCCTCACCGTGACCTCCTTTTCCGCCCAAGGCTTCACCGCCGACGTGATGCACGAGACCTTGGACCGCTCCTCCCTGTCCCGTCTCAAGGGCGGGAGCCGGGTGAACCTGGAGCGGGCCATGGCGGCGGACGGCCGCTTCGGCGGACACATCGTGGCGGGCCATGTGGACGGCGTGGGCACCGTCACCGCCCTGCGCCGGGATGACAACGCCATTTGGTACACCATCCAGGCTGGGCCGGAGATTTTGCGCTATGTGGTAGAGAAGGGCTCCATCACCATCGACGGCATCAGTCTCACCGTGGCGGCGGTGGATGACAAGAGTTTTCAGATCTCCGCCATCCCCCACACCGTGGCCGTCACGGTCTTACAGGACCGCAAACCCGGGGATATCGTCAACTTAGAGACGGATATCATCGGCAAGTATGTAGAAAAACTCCTCACCGCCCCCCGGGCGGCGGAGAAGCCCCAATCGAATCTCACCCGCGAGTTCTTGACTCGCTACGGTTTCTGATCTTTTGTTTTGAAAGGAGTAGTCCTATGTTCAAGTTCAACACCATCGAAGAGGCCCTGGAGGACCTGCGCGCCGGGAAGCTCATCCTCTGCACCGACGACCCCGACCGGGAAAACGAGGGGGATTTCATCTGCGCCGCGCAGTTCGCCACCACGGAGAACGTCAACTTCATGGCCACCCACGGCAAGGGCCTGATTTGTATGCCCATGTCCGAGGAGTACGTCCACCGTCTCCAGTTCCCCCAGATGGTCACCCGGAACACCGACAACCACGAGACCGCGTTCACCGTCTCCATCGACCATGTGGACACCACCACCGGCATCTCCGCCGCCGAGCGTTCCATCACCGCCATGAAGTGCGTAGACGAGAACGCCAAGCCGGAGGACTTCCGCCGCCCGGGGCATATGTTCCCCCTGCTGGCCAAGAAGAACGGCGTCCTGGAGCGCAACGGCCACACCGAGGCCACCGTGGACCTGCTGCGTCTGGCGGGGCTGAAGGAGTGCGGCCTGTGCTGCGAGATCATGCGGGAGGACGGCACCATGATGCGCACCCCCGAGCTCATCGAGCTGGCGGAGAAGTGGAACATCAAATTCATCACCATCAAGGACCTGCAGAACTACCGCAAGCGCCATGAAGTCCTGGTGGAGCGGGTCACCACCGCCAAGATGCCCACCCGCTACGGCGACTTCATCGCCTACGGCTATGTGAATAAAGTCAACGGCGAGCACCACATCGCCTTGGTGAAGGGAGACATCCGCAGCGGAGAGGATGTGCTGTGCCGGGTCCACTCCGAGTGCCTCACCGGGGACGCCTTCGGCTCCCTGCGCTGCGACTGCGGCCAGCAGCTGGGCGCCGCCATGGCCCAGATCGAGAAGGAAGGCCGGGGCGTCCTGCTGTATATGCGCCAGGAGGGCCGGGGCATCGGTCTGATCAATAAGCTCCGGGCCTACACCCTCCAGGACGAGGGCATGGACACCCTGGAGGCCAACCTGGCCCTGGGCTTTGCCGGAGACCTGCGGGAGTACTATATCGGCGCCCAGATCCTCCGGGACCTTGGCATCAAGACCCTGCGGCTTTTGACCAACAACCCGGACAAGGTCTACCAGCTCTCGGACTTTGGGATGTCCATCAAGGAGCGGGTGCCCATCCAGATGGACGCCAATCCCCACGATCTGTTCTACCTGCGCACCAAGCAGGAGAAGATGGGGCATATCTTGAACTATTAAAAGTAACATACGCCAATCAAGCAGAGGAGGAACTGTTCCATGAAAACATTTGAAGGCAATCTGATCGCGAAAAGCATGAAGGTGGGCATCGTCGCCGCCCGGTTCAATGAGTTCATCACCAATAAACTCTTGGGAGGGGCCATGGACGGCCTGCTGCGCCACGGCGTGGAGGAAGAGGACGTCCATGTGGCCTGGGTCCCCGGAGCCTTTGAGATCCCCCTGATCGCCTCCAAGATGGCCAAGAGCGGGAAGTACGACGCGGTGATCTGCCTGGGGGCCGTTATCCGGGGCAGCACCACCCATTACGACTATGTGTGCAGCGAGGTCTCCAAGGGCATCGCCGCCGTGTCCCTGCACAGCGACATCCCCGTGATGTTCGGGGTGCTCACCACCGAGAACATCGAGCAGGCCATTGAGCGCGCCGGGTCCAAGGCCGGGAACAAGGGCTATGACTGCGCCGTGGGGGCTGTGGAGATGGTGAACCTGATCCGGGAGATCGAGGACTGACAAAAATTAGGCTTGCGCCCTTGGCCGTCTATCGGGTATAATGAAGCAGGGGGAGATCGTCATGCCGCACATGAAGCACACCGTAAAAGACAGCGTCTTCACCTATCTCTTCAAACAGCCGGAGTATCTGCGCCAGCTCTATCTGTCCCTCCACCCGGAGGACAGCGACGTAACGGAAGCGGACTTCAAGCTGGTGACCTTGGAGAATGTCCTCTCCACAGGGTTCTATAACGACTTGGGAATGCAGGTAAGGGATACCCTGCTCTTGCTGATTGAGGCCCAGAGCACGTTTACGCAGAACATCACCCTGCGCCTGCTGCTGTACCTAGCCTCCAGTTACAAAGAGTATGTGGAGGAGTACAAGCTGGATCTCTATGGCAGCAAGCCCGTCACCGTCCCCCGGCCAGAGCTGTATGTCATCTATACAGGGAGCCAGCAGAACATCCCGGACACCCTGTCTCTCTCCAACCTCTACCAGGGACCCGGCAGCGCGCAGCTCCAAGTAACGGTCCTGCGGGGCGGCAAAGGGCACGACATCCTGTCCCAGTACGTCCGCTTTTGTCAGATCGCTGACACCAAGCGGAAGGAATACGGCAGGGAGCAGGAGGCCATCGACGAAACCATCCGCCAATGCTTGGCAGAGGACGTGTTAGGTGCATTCTTAACTTCCCGGAAAAAGGAGGTGTCAGAGATCATGACCGTATTATTCGACGAAGCGAAAATCAGGGAGATCCATGACTACAACCTAGCCCAAGAGGCTATGCAGAAGGGCTGGCAGCGCGGCCAGCAGGAGGGCCATCAAAAGGGCCGTCAAGAGGGCCGCCAGGAGGGGCAGGAAGCGGGCATCCATGCCATGGTCTCCGCCCTGCAGGAGCTCTCCATTGACCGGGACATCATCGTACAAAAGCTGGCCGCAAAGTTCAGCCTCCTGCCCCATGTGGCAGAGGAAAAGGTCCAGCAATACTGGCTGCAATGAGTTTAAGGCGCGGCTGCTTCCATCCGAAAGCAGCCGCGCCTTTTTCACGTTCACAGCAAAAAATAGGTCATCAGCGGCAGGGTCAGCGCACTGAGCACCGTACTCAAAAAAATGATCTTCGAGGCCAAGCGGTCATCCGTCTGGAAGCGGACACATAAAATGGCGATCATGGCCCCGCTGGGGCAGGCGCTGACGACGGTATAAACCCCCAGCGCCGCAGACCCCTCCGGCAGCAGCGGCCCCATCAGCAGCACCGTCAGCACCGGGCAGAGGACCAGCCGTGTCAAACTCACCACATAGGCCCGCCAGTCCAGCAGCGCCTCCCGCATGGGCATGGTGCTCAGGGAAACGCCGATGATGATCATAGACAGGGATACTGTCGCCGCCCCCATGGTGGACAAAAAGTCCTCGATCATGGCCGGGACGGGGACCTGGAGCAGAAAGATCACGATGGCTGCCAGAGTGGCCACCAACGGCACGCTGAAAATCTCCCGGACGTTGATGCGCCCCTTCCCCTCCTGCTGATGCAGCAAGCTCACCCCCAGGGTATACAGGATGAGATTGAAGGGGATGTTGGTCAGGGAGGCGCAGAACACCGCCTCGGGGCCAAAGATGGCCTCCACCAGCGGGAAGCCCACAAACACGTTGTTCATGAACAGCACGCACATCCAGGCCACATGGCGGGCCTGTCCCCGCAGCCCCAGGACCCGGGTCACCAGGAATCCGACCCCGCAGCCCACCAGGAAGGGCACAAAGGCCACCAGGATCGCCGTGCCCAGCTCTCCGCCGGTGAAGATGGGTTCCACATTGACCACGGAGTTCAAAATCGTGCAGACGATGAACACGTTCATCACCAGACGGCTGAGCATCTGACTAAAGCGTGCGTCGATCCACCCCGCCTTGGCGCTGATGACGCCCACCAGGATCAGCGCCACCAGCACCACCATTTTCTCCAGGACCACCAACCAGGCCATCCCGTCACCTCCTGCCGCCCATGGGAGCTTTTTCCTTTTAGACTTTGATCTCGGTCCCCTGGCCCTTGAGGGCCTCGGGATACTGGTCCAGCACCGGCTGGACGCAGTCACGCAAAAAGCGTTCCACCTGCTCCGGACAGCAGCCGATGTAGTCGGCGGGGTCCAGGTGCCGGCGGACCTCCTCGGCGGAGAGGCCAAAGGCCGGGTCGGCGGCGATGCGCTCCAGAAGATCGTTGTCCTTCCCCTCATCCTTCACCCGGCTTCCAGCCGCCAGGGAGTGGGTGCGGATGCGCTCATGAAGCTCCTGGCGGTCTCCGCCCCGCTTCACGGCGTCCATGAGGATGTTCTCCGTGGCCATGAAGGGCAGTTCCTCCATGATGTGCTTCTCGATGACCTTGGGGTGGACCACCAGGTTCGAGGCCACGTTCTCGTACAGGTTCAAAATGGCATCCACCGCCAAAAAAGCCTCCGCTACGGAGATGCGCTTGTTGGCGGAGTCATCCAGGGTCCGCTCGAACCACTGGAGGGAGGAGGTCATGGCGGGGTTGATGGTATCCGCGATGACATACCGGGCCAGGGAGCAGATCCGCTCGCTGCGCATGGGATTGCGCTTGTAGGGCATGGCGGAAGAGCCCACCTGATTGGCCTCGAAGGGTTCCTCGATCTCCTTCATATGGCAGAGCAGCCGCAGGTCGGTGGCGAACTTATGGGCGGACTGGGCGATGCCGGAGAGGGTGGACAAAATGGCGGAATCCACCTTCCGGGTATAGGTCTGGCCGGACACCGGCTGTACTTTGTCATAGCCCATTTCCGCCGCGATCTTCCGGTCCAGCGCCCGGACCTTTTCCTGGTCCCCGCCGAAGAGTTCCAGGAAACTGGCCTGGGTCCCGGTGGTCCCCTTGCAGCCCAGGAGTTTTAAGTTGTCCAGGCGGAAGGCCACCTCTTCCAGGTCCATGAGCAGCTCGTTCATCCACAGGGTGGCCCGCTTGCCCACCGTGACCATCTGGGCCGCCTGATAGTGGGTATAGCCCAGAGTAGGCAGGGCCTTGTATTCGGCCGCGAACTTGCCCAGGGCGTTTACGATGCGCACTAGCTTGTCCCGGACCAGCACCAAGGCCTCCCCCATGAGGATGACGTCGGTGTTGTCTCCCACATAGCAGCTGGTGGCCCCCAGGTGGATGATGGTCATGGCGTTGGTGCACTTTGCCCCGTAGTCGTGGATGTGTTCAATGACGTCTTGGCGCAGCTCCTTTTCCTTCTGTGCGGCCAGGTCTTAGTCGATGTTGTCC
>JAAWAE010000070.1 GCA_022792035.1 Ruminiclostridium sp.
AACTGGTTCAGGGTCTGCTCGCGCTCGTCGTGCCCACCGCCGAGACCCGCACCGCGGTGCCGTCCGACGGCGTCGATCTCGTCGATGAAGACGATGGCGGGGGAGGTGCGCTTGGCTTGGTCAAAGAGGTCCCGCACCCGGGAGGCCCCCACGCCCACATAAAGCTCCACGAAGTCCGAGCCGGAGATGGACAGGAACTGACAGCCTGCCTCCCCTGCCACGGCCCGGGCCAGCAAGGTCTTGCCGGTCCCCGGCGGGCCCACCAGCAGCACCCCCTTGGGGATGCGGGCGCCCAGGTTGGTATAGCGCTCGCTCTGGCGCAGGAAGTCCACGACTTCCGCCAGCTCTTCCTTCTCCTCCTCGGCGCCGGCCACGTCCTGGAAGGTCACAGCCCGTCCGGTCTCGGCCAGGGTCCGGGCCCGGGCTTTGCCGAACTGTCCGGCGCCCCCCAGACCGCCGCCGCCTCCGCCCCCTTGGGCGTGGCGCAGGAAGAGGAAGTACCACAGGAAGGCCACCACCACCAGGATCACCACCCAGGTGAGCACAGTGCCCAGCCAGGAGGGGGTGGGGCTGTCGGGGTACTCATAGTCCCGAAGAATCCCCGCCGCGTACTGCTCCTGGATGATGTCGTCGAAATCCTCATGGAAGAGTTCGAAGCTGTACAGGGAGTAGCGCACCACCTGCTTTCCGTCCACAGGTTTTTTCAGGGTCAGGGTGAGGGTATCGTCCTCCACATAGACCAGGTCCACCTGTTCCTGGAGGAAGAAGTCCCGGATGTCCGCGTAGGAGTACGCGGTCTGTCCCCGCACGTCCCGCAGGAGGGTGGAGACGCAAAAGACCAATCCCAGCAGGCAGACCACCAGGATCAGGGCCCGGAAGGGACTCGCTTGGTTTCGTTTCAATGGATCGCCTCCCTTTTATTCATAGACGCTGGGCTTGAGGATGCCGATGTAGGGCAGCTGGCGGTATTTCTGGTTAAAGTCCAGGCCGCAGCCCACCACGAACTCATCGGGCACGGTAAAGCCCACATAATCCGCCTCGATCTGAGCCACCCGGCGCTCCGGCTTGTCCAGGAGCACGCAGAGTTTCAGGGAGGCGGGGTGCCGTTTCTTCAATTCGTCCACCAGCTTGGACAGGGTGCGGCCGGTGTCCAGGATGTCCTCCACCACGATGACGTGACGGCCGATGATATCCTTTTCCAGGTCCAGGCGCAGATCCACCTGACCGGTGCTCACCGCCCAGGTGCCGTAGCTGGAGGCGGCCACGAAGTCCAGCTCCAAGGGGGTCTCGATGCACCGCACCAGATCCGCCATGAAGATGAAGCTGCCCCGCAGCACACCCACCAGGATGGGGTCCTCTCCTTTGTAGTCGGCTGTGAGCTGCGCGCCCATCTGGCGGACACGCTCCGCCACCTCCTCTTTGGTATAGAGAATCGCTTTCATATCGTCCCGCATCATAGCTGGTGTTCCGTCCTTTCTTCTTTGTTTGTCAGGGTGAGGAAGAAGTCCCCCTCTGGGGAGAGCCGGGGTGCGTGAGGCCCCAGGCCCGCCGCGGCCAGGATGCCCTGGCGGTCGGTGAGCACCGGGAGGCTGTCCCGGAGAGATCGGGGGATCTTCTCGTCGATGTACCATTTTTTCAAAGCTTTGCTGTGCCGTCCAGGCAGGGTGAGGCGGTCACCGGGGGCCCGGGAGCGGAGGGTGAGGGGGAAGTCCAGGGGGCCGAAGCGCCACCCTTCCCCGTCGTCCTCCCTCTGTTCCCGGAGCTCCAGGACCCAGGGGCCAAAGTGCCACCGTCCCGGTCCGGGGATGGTGAGGGGGGCCAGGGGGGCAGGGGGCGGGTCTCGGGTCAGGACCAGGTCCCCATAGCGCCGCCGGGCCTGGATCGTCCCCGGCAGAGAGAGGGCCGCGGCGGGTTTTGTTTCGGGAGCTGTCAGGGCCAGCACCGCCTCCAGGTGGACGGCGGAGAGCTGGTATTGTCCCAAGTCCCGAAAAAGCTGCCGCAGGGCCCGCAGGGCCAGGGGCCGGGGGGCCAGGGCCAGGGTCTGGGCGGGGAGGACGATGGCATCGCCTTCCCGGCGGGCCTTCCGGCACAGCGCCGCGGCCTGGGCGTCCAGGTAATCCCGCTCCGCCTGGAGATACTCCAGGTTGGCGGTAAGCCGGGGCAGGAAACCGGGGTTCAGCGCCTGGAGCACCGGAAGCACCTGGGCCCGCAGGCGGTTGCGGGCATAGCGGGGGTCCGCGTTGGAGGCATCCTCCACATGGGGAATGCCCCGGGCGGTCAAATATGCCTCCAGTTCCTCCCGGGTCAGGGGGAGGAGGGGGCGGATCAGCCGGCCCCGTTTGGGGGGGATGCCGCACAGGCCGTCCAGGCCCGTCCCCCGCAGCAGGTGGAGCAGCACCGTTTCGGCGTTGTCCCCGGCGTGGTGGGCGGTGGCGATCACCTGGGCGCTCAGCGCCTGCGCGCTTTCCTCCAGAAAGGCATAGCGCAGCTGGCGGCCGGTTTCCTCCAGGCCCTGGTGCAGGCGCCGGGCTGCGCCGGCCACGTCTCCCCTGCCCCTTCGCAGGGGGATGGCGTGGGATGCACACCAGTCTTCCACAAAGTCCCCGTCGGACTGGGATGCCGCGCCCCGCAGCTGGTGGTCGAAGTGGGCCGCGCAGACCTCCAGCTCCAGGGGGTCCCGCAGCTCCAGCAGCAGGGTCAGCAGGGCCATGGAGTCCACCCCGCCGGACAGGGCGCACAGCACCCGGCAGCCCCTGGGCAGCAGATCGTGCCGCTGGGCAAAGTCCAGTGTGCGCTGGGCCAGGGGGTCAATACTCCGGCTCTTCATGGCTATGCTCCAGGGAGGAGAAGGCCGTGAACTCCGGCAGCCATTGCAGGGGGATGGT
Source organism: Ruminiclostridium sp. (assembly GCA_022792035.1). Taxonomy (GTDB): domain Bacteria; phylum Bacillota; class Clostridia; order Oscillospirales; family Oscillospiraceae; genus Evtepia. Next base: position 2,886 of record JAAWAE010000070.1, read on the forward strand.
GGTGGTCTCTCCCCGGCGGTTCTTGGCGATGATGCACTCGGCCTGATTGTGCTTGTCGCTGTCCTTATTATAATAATCTTCTCGGTAGAGGAACATGACCACGTCGGCGTCCTGCTCGATGGCGCCGGATTCCCGCAAGTCCGAGAGCATCGGCCGTTTATCCGACCGGCTTTCGTTGGCACGGGAGAGCTGGGACAGGCAGAGCACCGGCACCCGCAGCTCCTTGGCCATGATTTTCAGGGCCCGGCTGATGTCTGCCACCACCTGCTGGCGGTTCTCGCCGGAATAGCTGCGGCCCATGCCGGAGGAGGTCATGAGCTGCAGGTAGTCGATGACCACCAGGCCCAGGTTTTCCATCCGGCGGCATTTCGCGTTCATATCCGCCACGGAGAGGGAGGGGTTGTCGTCGATATAGATACTGGTATGGGACAGGGCGCTGGCCGCCAGGGTGACTTTATCCCAATCGTCCTGGTTGAGCCGGCCTGTCATGAGTTTTTTATTGTCCAGGAAGGCTTCGCTGGAGATCAGGCGTGTGGCCAGCTGTTCCCGGCTCATTTCCAGGGAAAAGAAGACCACAGCCTTTTTGGAAAATTTTCCTGCGTGGAGCAGGACGTTCAGGGCGAAGGATGTTTTGCCCATGCCCGGACGGGCCGCCAGGAGGATCAGCTCGGAGGGATGCATTCCGGTAAGGGTGCGGTCCAAATCGCCGAAGCCGGTGGCCAGACCGGGCACCTCGCTGCCGGAGGCGGAGAGCTCTTCCAAGTTGGCGCACACGTCCACCAGGATCCGGCTCAGGGGTTCCAGGCCCTGGGCGGCTCGGCCTTGCCGGATGGCATAGATCCTTTGCTCCGCCAAGTCCAGCACCGTTTGGGCGCTCTCGCCCCCTTGCTGCACCAGGGCCGTGAGCTCGCCCGCTGTGTCGTAGACCTTGCGCAGGAGGGATTTATCCTTAACAATACGCACATACTCCATCACGTTGGCGGAGGTGGGCGTCAGGTCCATCAGCTGGAGCAGGTAGGAGCGGGAGTTGGTTTCGTCGTAATACCCATTACGGCGGAGCTGTTCCAGCACCGTCACCGGGTCGATGGCGGCGGAGAAGTTGAACATCCCATAGATCGTTTCATAGATCTCCTGGTTGGTTTTCAGGTAGAAGTCCTCTGCGTGCAGGGCTTCCACCACGTCCGGGATACAGCGTTCGTCTCCCAGCATGGCGCCCAGGACTGCCTGCTCGGCCTCAACGCTGTGGGGGATTTGACGCAGAAGCAGGGTTTCGTCCATGGGGGGATTCCTCCTTGTGTTACTTCATTCGTCCTCTCTGCGTTTCGTCCCATTTTTCTTCAAAAGAAAAACAGGACCCAAAAAGAACTGCGGGGGCGGGACTGCTTGGCGCCCCGCCCTGGTTTGGTTTTCGCCCGGGAACCGTCCGCCATTCCGTCCTCCTCCGGAGTGGGGAGGGCCGGAAGTGGGGGTGTCCTTCGGGTTGTCTTTCTTCGATGGTGGTTTTGCGGCGGTTGAGGGACCGGCAGGCGGGAGGGCCTTCGATGGATGTGGTTCTGCTTTTTTCGCTTGGGGGACTGGCCGGCCCTTTTGGTGGGGGTGTTGTCCTTCGATTCTGCCTTGTTCTGGCTTGTTCAGGCTTGTTCGATGACTTCTACGTGGACGGTGCCGACAATTTCATAGCCTAGCTTGCATTTGAGCTGATAGGCTCCAAAGCTCTTGATGGGTTCTTCCTGCACGATTTTGCTCTTGGCGACTGCGATGCCGTGCTGGGCTTGGAGTTCGTCTGCGACTTCCTTGCTGGTCACTGCGCCAAACAGCCGGCCGCCGCTCCCGGCCTTGGCCGGGATCTTGACCACGACATCCTTCAGCTGCTTCGCGATCGCTTCCGCCTCCGCTTTCTCTGCCGCCATCTGCGCCTTCTTAGCCTTGTCCTGCATCTTCATCGTATTCATATTTTCGGCGTTGGCTTCCACCGCCAGTTTCTTGGGGAAAAGGAAGTTTCGGGCGTAGCCGTCCGAGACGTTCACCAGCTGTCCGCGCTTGCCCTGTCCCTTGACATCTTGCTGTAATATGACTTTCATTGCGTCGTTCCTCCAATTTTTGATCGTGATTTTTTTACATCTATATATAGGGATGGAGTTGTTTGCTTACGTTTCTTCAAAGTATGCGTCGATGGCCTGCTTCAGGGTCGGGAAGACCTCCTCGATGCTCTGGTTCGGGAACTGGGCGCCTGCGGACGCGCCGTTGCCGCCGCCGCCCAGCATTTCCGTGATCACCTGGACGTTTACGTCCCCGCTGGAACGGGCGGAGAGGTAGGTCTGGCCTTCCTCTGGGAAGAGTACGAACGATGCCTCTACCCCGGCGATGTTCAGCAGCTGATCCGCCGCCTGCCCGGCAATGGGGCGGCCCACCTGTTTCTCCACACTGGCAATGGCAATGCTCCCCCGGTACGTCTGGGCGTTCTGGATGATGGAGAATTTTTCTACCATTTCCGGCAGGCTGTTTTGGAAGTGTTTATTCACCAGGGTGGTATCTGCCCCGGATTTGCGCAGGAAGGCCGCTACTTCAAACGTCCGGCTGCCGGTACGCATGGTAAATCCTTTCGTGTCCAGGACGATGCCGGACAGCAGGGCTTCCGCTTCCGGGCGCAGTAGGTCTCCGCTGTCCAGGATATACTGCACCAGCTCCGCCACCAGCTCGCTGGCGGAGGAAGCGTAGGGATCGTGGAAGCTCAAGGCGGGGTTTTCGATGTAGGAGGCCGCCCGGCGGTGGTGGTCGATGACCACGATCCGCTGGCACACCGTCAGCAGGACGGGCAGCTGCGTCTGTTCCGGCCGGTTGGTATCCACCACCACCAGAAGGTCCCCCGGTGTGGCCAGACGCTTCATCTCCTCCGGCGGCAGGAATACATCCTTATACTCCGGCAGGGTCAGAAGACTTTTTGCCATGTCTTCCGCCGGGTAGGGCGACGGAGCCTTTACCATATGTGCTGGGATGTTCCGCTTTCTTGCAATGGCGCAGATCCCGGCTATGGCCCCCATCACGTCCAGATCCGGGAACTTATGCCCCATCACCAGGACCCGGCCCGAGGTACTCATGAGCTCCGACAGGGCAGAGGCCACCACACGGCTTTTCACCTTGGTCCGCCGCTCGATCTCCTTGGAGCGTCCGCCGATGAAGGTGAACTTCTCCCCGTTTTTCAGCACCACCTGATCCCCGCCCCGGCTCAGGGCCATGTCCAGGGCCAGGGAGGCGTACTGGAACAGGGTCCGGGGGTCCGGCGCGCTCATGCCGATGCCGATGGACAGGGTGGCCGCCACGCCGTTGGGGCTCTGCACCCTTCGGATCTCATCCAATATGGTGAACTTTTTCCGCTGGAGTTCCTGCAGCGCCGCCGATTCCAGGAGGAAGAGGTAGCGGTCCCGGTCATAGCGGCAGACCATCCCCTTCACCGGGTCCAGCCAGCGGGAGATGTGTTCGTTCATATCTGTGCGCAGGGAGGCCCGTTCGCCGTCCCCCAGGCCCCGGCCCAGGTCGTCGTAGTTGTCCACCTGCAGGATGCCGAAGGCGGGACGGGTCCGCTGGTATACTTCGTCGATGCCGGCATAGCGGGTGATATCCACCCAATAGGTGGTGGCCAGCATCTCGTTCTGCTCCGGGCTGCCGATGAGACTGCCATAGACCAGATAGAAATGCTCCCCCACCTGGACGGGGTCCGGGCACAGGTGTTTGCCCTCCAGCAGCCACTGGTCGGAAAATTCCGGCAGCAGGGAGGAAAGGTCCGTCTCGAAGATATTATCCTCACTGCCGGTGAGGCGCAGAAAGCGGCTGTTGCTCCAGATCAGCTCTCCGTTTTCCGGCCGGAAGATCAAAACCGGCAGGGGGGAGGCCAGCATGGTCCGCCGGGAGGCGAAGTCCGCGCCCCGGGTCATGCTGTCCAGATGGGCCAGGACGGCCTTGCGCCGCCGGTCGGCGCTGCGGTAGAATCCAAAGCCCAGGGCCAAGGTGACCGCCAGCTCGGCCAGACTGATCCAGGGGTTATAGCAGGCCGTCAGGGCGGCAAAGGCCAGACAGACGGTGAAAAGAGCCCATAGCCCGTGGTCGGTGAGCCGGGAAAGGGTCTTGCCAAAGCTCTGTGGTGCCATGATACATCCTCCATAGGTCCCGAATGCCGTCGGGGCAGGGGTGTTGGTCCAGAAGGCGCGTCGCGCCACTATATATCTAGGGATTATACCACAGTTTCCCCTGGGATACAAGGAAAATGAATGACGGGTCCTCTGGGGGACGGATTCACAGAAACTTTACACCTCACCCCCCAGGATTCCTTGAAATAGAAGGGGAAATATGCTAAGCTAACTAGAAACCACATCCTGGCCCGGCCAGGATGAACGACAGGAGGGTGGATACGCTTGCGCTCCGAACCCAATAAAAACGAAAACAACGGCTCCAACGGCCGTGGACCCAAAAAACGCGGTCTGATCCTTGGAGCCATCCTCTGGGCCTTGGTGCTGGTGGTGTTCTTCAACTTTATGTATCACCAGCTGCAAAACGCCGGCACCGAGGAAGTCCCCTACTCTGAATTCCTCCAAATGATCGAGGACGATGAAGTCGCCACCGTACTCATGAAGAGCAACCAGTTCGTCTTCTACCGAAAAGAAGACCTGCCGCCCCAGGAGGCCGACAGCACCACCGCCGCCCAGGACCTGGCCCAGGTCCTGGCCAAGCAGATGGAGGCCGCCGGGGCCACGCGGTACGTCGCCGCCGCCCTCACCGTCCCCGACGACGCCCTGCTGGGCCTGCTGCGGGAGCACGAGGTGGAGTTCGGCGCGGAGATGACCGAGGAGTCCTCCTACCTCATGAGCCTGCTTTTGAGCTATGTGGTGCCCATGATCATCATGGTGGCCCTGCTGCTCTTCCTCATGCGCCGCATCGGCGGGGCAGGCGGCATCGGCGGGGTGGGGAAATCCAACGCCAAGGTGTACATGGAAAAAAGCACCGGCGTCACCTTTGCCGACGTAGCGGGGCAGGACGAGGCCAAGGAATCCCTGGTGGAGATCATCGACTTTCTGCACAACCCCGGCAAATATACCGAGATCGGCGCGAAGCTGCCCAAGGGCGCCCTGCTGGTGGGCCCTCCGGGCACCGGCAAGACCCTCCTGGCA
>JAAWAE010000071.1 GCA_022792035.1 Ruminiclostridium sp.
CCGGTGATTCGGGGCGTATGAAGAAAGACCGCCCTTGGCGGTCTTTCTTTTGGTGGACGATACAGGACTTGAACCTGTGACCTCCCGCACGTCAAGCGGATGCTCATACCAGCTGAGCTAATCGTCCCTCTCTTGTGGAGCGAATCCTATTCTAGCCTATAAGAGAGGATTTGTCAAGCCCTTTTTTCACTTTTTTTCTCCCAATCCCCGTTTCTTTTTCACAGCCCCTCCTGCGCCCGCCGGAGCATGGTCTCCGGCATCCCCGCCCCCAGCTGGCACAGACGCCTCAGCTGACCCCGCAGATCCCCTCGGGCCCCCTCGCTGAGCCAGGCAATGATCTGCCCATAGCAGGCGCACTGATAGAAGCGCAGAAGGACCTCCCGGTCCTCCGGGCGCAGCCTCGCCGACGGGAAAGCCGCCTGGGCGCAGGTCTCCACGATCTCCCGGCACAGGCCAAGCAGATGGGCAGAAAATACCCCCCAGTGGGCGCTCTGGGACAGGTGGAGCAGACACTGCCGGTGATCCTGGGCCTCCCGGGCCACCGCGTCCAGGAGGGCAGGCAGGGACGGCTCCGGGCCTTGCCCTGCCAGGATCTCCTGGAACCGGTCCGTGATCACCTCCTGGCCCAGGGCCGGCAGGTCTTTGAAATGATAATAGAAGGAATTGCGGTTCACGCCGCAGTCCTGGACGATCTCTTTCACCGTGAGGTCTTTTAGGGGATGGGTCTGCAAGAGTTTCACAAAGGACGCTTTGATGGCAGCTTTGGTGGATGACATAGACAAGTTCCTCCCTCTCCTGACTACTCTATATTAAATTGCGTCTCCGGGAACAGTCCCCCTCCGGCCCCCTCGGCCAGACGGACGGCGGCGCGGATCAGCTCCTCTCGGGGCAGACGCATCTCCTGCTGGAACCACTCCCGCAGCAGGCCCGTGAAGCCCCAGGCCAGGAAGGTGAGGAGATAATCGGTGGGACTGCTGTCCTGGGGATGGAACCACGCTTCCACCAGCGGGGCTCCGTTCCTGCGGATCAGCGCCTGAAGACCCTGGAGAAAGCCCGTGGAGGCGCTGTCCGACAGCAGGACCTCCCAGACCTCCCGCCGGTCCGCGGCGCAGTCCAGGATAGGCTCCAGGACGGGGCGAAGGGTGCGGTCGTCCATACTCTCCTGGATGTGGTCATCGATCAGTGCCTGGAGTTCCTGGAACAAATCGGCTTCCAGGCTTTGCAGCAGGTCGGCGGTGTCGGTGTAATGAAGGTAAAAGGTGCCGCGGTTCATGTCCGCGCCGTCGGTGACATCCCGCACGGAGATCTCCGAAAACCGCTTTCGCTTCATCAGTTCCAGCAGGCTTTCCTTCAGCATGCGGCGGGAGCGGCGGGCCCGGCGGTCCTGGGATTGTTTGACCATAGGATTTCTCTCCTTCTGTTTTGGGCATTTGCCCGCTTTTGTCTATTGACGCAGGTGCCTGCCTTTATTATAATCAACATGACTTCATAAGTCAACACAATTATGTTACTGGACACTTGTTCATAAAATAACAAAGCAAGAATGGAGGAACCCATCATGGCAGAGCACAACAGCCGCAAACGCCTGGCGGCCCTGGCCCTGGCCGCGGCGATGCCCGCCGCCTGGATCACCCCCGCTGCCGCCGCAGAGCCCATTGGCAATGGGGTCACCAGCACCTATGACGAGGCCTACTACGCCACCCTGGACTATTACGGCAATCTGATGGAGGGCAGCGTGGTGAAAAGCTACGCCCTCAACGGACAGGAGACCATCACCGACTACGGCGTCTACGACGAGGTGGTGAACCTCACCGACGCCACCCTTCCCAAGACCCAAGGGGACAGCACCGCCTTCCAGTTCGGCAAAGACGCCCCGGACCACTTCTACTTCGAGGGCAGGACCGCCGCCCCCTTCGAGGCCCTCCCCTGGTCCCTCTCCGTTCACTACACCCTCAACGGCGTCCCTGCCCAGGCCCAGGACCTGGCCGGACAGCAGGGCGTGGTGGAGATCCTGCTGGACATCGTCCCCAACCCGAACACCAGCGACTACGCCCGCTGCAACTACACCTTAGAAGCCGCCGCCATGTTCAACCAAGACGACATCCTCTCCCTGGAGGCCCCCGGGGCCCAGGTCCAGCTGGTGGGCAATCTGCGCACCGTGCTCTTCGTGGCCCTGCCGGGAGAGGAACGGCACTACTCCATCCGGGTGGGCAGCAACGACTTCTCCTTCGGCGGCCTGACCTTCCTCATGGTCCCCGCCACCCTGGCCCAGCTGGATGAAGTGTCGGAGATCAGCGCGCGCAAGGACGACATTGAGGAGGATTACCACGACCTCTCCGGCAGCCTGGACGGCCTGCTGGACGCCATGGGGAATATGCAAAGCGGCCTGAACGCCTCCGCCGCTGGTCTGGATCAGCTGAACCGGGCCCGGCAGACCTTCTCCGGCGGGAAAGATGTCCTGTATGACAGCGCCGACCGCGCCCAGGAGGACCTGGGCCAGATCGCCGGGGATCTGGAGCCTGTGGCGGAACACATCCAGCAATTCCAGCAGACGGTGACGGACTCCCAGACCGTGATGAACGGGATGACCGACACCACCGTCTCCCTCAAGACCCAGCTGCAAAGCCTGGAAGGCAGTTTGAAAAACTTGGAGGCCGGCGCCGGGGACGTGCAGGACTTCCTAACCGACGCAGCGGATCTGTCCCAGAGCCTGGACAGCCTGGAGGGGGATCTCTATGACCTGGAGCAGACCTTAAAACGGGTCCATGACGACCACCCGGGCCCCTCTCCTCTCCCCACGCCGGATTTTCCAGAAATCCTCCCGCCCCAGGTGGGCCAGGAGATCGGCAAGCTCATCGGCAGCGTCAACAGCCAGATCAACCACTTCAACAGCCTGAAAAATGAGCTCTCCCAGGAGGGGCGGAACGTCGCCGACTCCACCCAGACTGTGGTCAGCGACCTCTCTGGCCTGTGCCGTCAGCTGGACGACCTGGCCCCCCTGCTCTCCGACGCCCAGGACCTCTCCGCCACCCTGCGGCAGGTCTCCGGGAAGACCCAGACCATCCTGGACAGCGTGGACAGCTTGCGGGGCGTCCTCAACAACAGCGAGCCCACCTTACAGGCCAGCCTTCAAACCGTCAGCAATCTCAGCACCACCGCCATCCAGACCCTGGAGAACACCCAGGGGGCCATCGGCAGCGTGGAAGACCTGATGCGCCGCACCGGGACCGACCTGGACGCCGGGACCGCCCAAAGCCTCTCCGGCATCTCCGCCACCCTGCGTCAGGCCTCCAAGGCCATGGGGGCCACCAGCGGCGTCAAGAACGCCAAGAACACCCTCACCGGCATCGTCGAGGACACCTGGGAGGAATTTACCGGAGATAAGAACAATCTCCTGCTCATGGACTCCACGGCAAAGCCCGTCTCCCTCACCGACCAGCGCAACCCCACCCCCTCCAGCGTCCAGGTGCTCATCCGCACCCAGGAGATCACCGTGGAGGAGCCCGAGGAAGCGGAGACGGAGCAGGAGAGCCAGAGCTCCACTTTCTTCGGCCGCGTGGCCCAGATGTTCCGGGACTTCGGCCATGCCGTGGCCGGCATCTTCCAATGATCCGCAGAGGAGGTACCCCCTATGGTGGAAAAAATAGCCCATAAGCTCACCCGAAAGCCCAAGCTGGTGGCCCTCATCGCCCTGCTGATGCTCATCCCCTCGCTCCTGGGTGTCGTGGCCACCCGGATCAACTACGACATCCTCTCCTACCTGCCCCAGGACCTGCCCTCCTCCCAGGGGGAGCAGCTTTTGGAGGACCCCTTCCAAATGGCCGCCACCAGTATGCTGGTGGTGGAGGGGATGCCCGCCGGGTATACCAACCAGCTCATTCAGGACATCAAAGAGATCCCCGGGGTGTCCAGCGCGGTGTGGGTCAGCAATCTGGTGGGGGTCCAGCTGCCGGTGGACATGGTCCCCGCCAGCTTCCGGGAGATGTTCTTCTCTGGGGATTCCACCATGATGCTCATCCAGTACGACCATCCGGGGGCCTCCGACGAGACCATGGAAGCCATTGAGGCGGTGCGCGGCGTCTGCAACGAGAAATGCTTCCTGGCGGGGTTTTCCGTGGTCATCAAGGATACCCGGGACGTGATGGACGGGGAACTGCCCCTCTTCGTGGGGTTGGCGGTGCTGCTGGCCCTGGCGGCCATGGCCGTGACCTTGGAGTCCACCGTCCTGCCCCTGGTGTTCATCGCCAGCATCGGCATCGCGGTGGTCTACAACTTCGGCAGCAACATCTTCCTGGGACAGATCTCCTACGTGACGAAAGCCATCGCGGCGGTGCTCCAGCTGGGGGTCACCATGGACTACTCCATCTTCCTCTACCGCCGCTATGAGGAGGAGCGCCGCTGCTGCCAGGACCCCCGGGACGCCATGGCCAAGGCCATCGAGGCGGCCTTCCGCTCCCTCTCCGGCAGCAGCATGACCACCATCGCAGGCTTTTTGGCCCTGTGCTTCATGCGCCTGACCCTGGGCCGGGACATCGGCATCGTCATGGCCAAAGGCGTGGTGCTGGGGGTGGCCACGGTGATCTTGGTGCTGCCGTCCCTGGTGCTGATCTTTGACAAGCAGATCGAACGACACAAGCACAAAACCCTCATCCCGCCCTTTGCCGGGATGAACCGGCGCATCCTCCGCCGCCGGGTCCCCCTGGTGGTGCTGACGCTGCTGCTGTTCCTGCCGGCGGTGTATGCCCAGAACCACGCGGAGATTTATTATAAGCTGGACGAATCCCTGCCCCGGGACCTGCCCTCCATCGTCAGCAACGAGAAGCTAAAGGACGACTTCGACATGGCCACCTCCCACTTCGTCCTCCTCCGGGACGACATCGCCGCCACGGATATGGCAGACATGGAGGAGCAGCTGCGGGCGGTGCCCGGGGTGAACACGGTGCTGTCCTACCACAGTATGCTGGGAGTGGGCATCCCCGACTTCTTCATCCCCGCCGAGGTCAAGGATATGCTCCGCCAGGACGGGTATCAGCTGATGATGGTGAACTCCAGCTACGCCCCCGCCACCGACCAGGTCGCGCAGCAGCTGGACGCCATGAACGCCATCCTCCACCGCTATGACCCTCAGGCCATGATCACCGGGGAGGGGGCCATGTATCGGGACCTCATCGACACCTCCGCCGTGGACTTCCGGGTGACCAACTACATCTCCGTGGCAGCGATCTTCCTGATCATCGCCATCGTGTTCCGCTCGCTGACGGTCCCGGCAGTGCTGGTGGCCACCATCGAGCTGGCCATCTTCCTCAACCAGGGGCTCAGCTACTTCACCGGGGCTCAGGTGCCCTTTATCGCGCCCACCATCATCAGCTGCGTGCAGCTGGGGGCCACGGTGGACTATGCCATCCTTATGACGTCCCGCTTCCAGGAGGAGCTGCGCCGGGGGGTAGAACGCCGGGAGGCCATTCAGGTAGCCGCCAGCGCCTCGGATGCCTCCATCGTCACCAGCGCCCTGGTCCTCTTCTGCGCTACCCTGGGGGTATCCTTCGTGTCCTCCATCGACCTGATCGGGGCCATCTGTATCATGCTGGCCCGGGGGGCGCTGATCTCCGCCCTGGTGAGCCTGTTCCTGATGCCGGCTATCCTGTGTGTCTGCGAGCCTTTGTTCCATCGGACCAGTTACCGCTGGCGGGGCAAAGCAGCGCCGGAGCAGACGCCGGAGGAACCCTCTGCCCCCGCCCTTATCTCCTCCGGCTCTAAATAAAGCCATTTCGCGAAACAGCCTGCGGCGGCAGGCTGTTTCCCTTTTTTCATGGGAAAGGGAAGTATAAAAAGTTATATCTGCCAAGGAAACCCGTTGACAACGTAGGTATGCGGTGCTAGTATGTAAGACACCGTTTTGCGGCAGACCAGTGTCTGTCCACGGCGGACTTACGATAGACTTTTACCCTGCCGTGCAGAAACTCGCAGGGGCCGGTGTCCCTGCCCTTTGATACACTTAGGAGGAAGAGCGAATATGTTGATATCGACCAAGGGCCGCTATGCCCTTCGGGTCATGGTGGAGATGGCCCATCGCCAGGAGGAAGGCTATATCTCCCTCAAGAGCGTGGCCCAGCACCAAGGGATCTCGGAAAAGTATATGGAAGCGATCATGAAAAATCTGGTCACAGCGGGTCTGACCGTGGGCCTGCGGGGCAAAGGCGGCGGCTACCGTCTGGCCCGGCCGGCGCAGGAGTGCAGCATCGCGGCCATCCTCCGGGCGGCGGAGGGCAGTTTGGCCCCCGTGGCCTGCCTGGAAGAGGACGCCCCCGTCTGCGCGCGCCGGGACGAGTGCGCCACCCTCCCCCTCTGGCGGGAGCTGGAAACCGTCGTGGTGAACTTCCTGGACGGCTACAACCTCGAGCAGCTTACCCAGGGAAAGCTCAACGGGTGAAGAAGCGGCGGGAGGGTGCGCAAAAAACTCGCGGCAGGCGTCGGCGCTTTTGTGAAAAACGATGCTTGACGGCCCCCTCCCGCCGTGCTATGATAAATGTACAAAATATGAGAAACCTGAGACTGAGAGTAGTACCCCGCTGAACGGGCCTCCAAGCGAGCTGTGGACGGTGTGAGCACAGCAGGCACACGGCGTGGAGAATGGACTCACGAGGGCGGAACGAACCCAGGCAGCGGTCTGGCAGTAGTGACCGACGGGGACCGCACCCGTTATCCGGGCGGCGCGTATGATGGTACGCGAAGCGAGCGGGCGCAATGCGCCAAGTTGGGTGGTACCGCAGGATATAGTCTTGTCCCATTTCGTTGTGAAACGAATGGACAGGGCTTTTTTTCTTGCCCGCCCCAGTCCATCAAATGACAGCGTCCCCCCCAGGCGGGCGGGGCGAAACACCCAAAAGCAACAGAAAAGGAGTGTATGCAACATGAAAACCTACAAGAAACTGCTCACCGCGGCCCTGGCCCTGGGGATGACCTTCTCCCTGGCCGCCTGTTCCTCCAGCGCCCCTGAAGGTGGGGACGACGAATCCAGCAGCGAGCCGGTCCCCATCATCGGCATCAGCCAGTATGGCGAACACGGCTCCCTGGACAACTGCCGGGAGGGCTTTCTCAAGGGCTTAGAGGAGGCCGGTCTGGTAGAGGGCACCGATTACGTCATCGACTACAAGAACGCCAGCTTTGACGATAATCTGGCCATCCAGATCGCCCAGGCCTTCTCCGCCGAGGACGCGGACCTGATGGTGGGCATCGCCACGCCCTCCGCCACCGCCTGCTATGCCGCCGCCGAGGACAAGGACATCCCTGTGATCTTTACCGCCATCACCGACCCTGTGGGGGCCAAGCTGGATTCCGGGAACATCACCGGCACGTCGGACGTGCTCCCTGTGGAGGGACAGCTCCAGCTGATCCGGGCCCTCCAGCCCGAGGCCAAAACCATCGGCATCGTCTACACCACCAGCGAGGCAAATTCTGTCTACTCTGTGGGCGTTTATGAGGAGCTGGCGGGCCAGTATGGCTTTACCATCGATGCCATCGGGGTCACAGCTCAGAGCGAGGTCACCCAGGCGGTGGACACCCTGATTTCCCACAAGGTGGACTGCCTGTCCAACCTCACCGACAACAACGTGGTGGGCGTGCTGGGCTCCATTTTGGAAAAGACCAACGACGCGGGGATTCCCGTTTATGGCTCTGAGATCGAGCAGGTGAAGCTGGGCTGTGCCGCCGGCGCGGGGCTGGAGTATGTGCAGCTGGGAATCCAGACCGGAAAGATGGCCGCTCGGGTGCTCAAGGACGAGGCCACCTGTGAGGAGATCCCCTATGAGATCATTGAGAACTATTCCCTCTATGTCAACAGCGATGTGCTCAAGCAGCTGAACATCCAGCTGCCCGAGGACATTGCCGGTGAGGCGGAGGATATGGCTGCCGCGGAGGAGTAAGCCATGCTTGACCTGATCTCCTCCACCCTGA
>JAAWAE010000072.1 GCA_022792035.1 Ruminiclostridium sp.
AGCCACCCACCGGGCGGCATAGGCGGCGGAGCGGTCCACCTTGGTGGGGTCCTTGCCGGAGAAGGCGCCGCCGCAGTGGGGGGCGCTGCCGCCGTATGTATCCACGATGATCTTCCGTCCGGTCAGGCCGGTATCCCCCTGGGGCCCGCCGATGACAAAGCGGCCGGTGGGGTTGACATAGATCTTGGTGCTCTGGTCCATCAGCTCGGCGGGGATGGTGGGCCGGATCACCAGCTCGATCATATCCCGGCGGATCTTGTCCAGCTGCACCTCGGGGCTGTGCTGGGTGGACAGGACCACGGTGTCCACCCGGACGGGGCAGTTGTGTTCGTCGTACTCCACGGTGACTTGGGTCTTGCCGTCGGGACGCAGATAGGGCGCGTCCCCGTTCTTGCGCACCTGCGCCAGACGCTTCGCCATCTTGTGGGCCATGGACACGGCCAGAGGCATCAGCTCCGGGGTCTCGTCACAGGCGTAGCCGAACATCATGCCCTGGTCACCCGCGCCGTTGTCCAGGATGTCGCGGCCCTCTTCCTTGGCCTCCAGGGATTTGTCCACGCCCAGGGCGATGTCGGCGCTCTGCTCGTCGATATTCACGATGACGCCGCAGGTGTCGCAGTCAAAGCCGTACTTGGCCCGGTCGTAGCCGATCTCCCGGATGGTCTCCCGGGCTACCTTGGAAAAGTCCACGAAGCAGGTGGTGCTGATCTCACCCATGATGTGGATGAGGCCAGTGGAGGCGGTGGTCTCGCAGGCCACCCGTCCGGTGGGGTCCTGGGCCAGGATGGCGTCCAGAATGGCGTCGGAGACCTGGTCGCAGATCTTATCGGGATGTCCCTCTGTCACGGACTCAGAGGTAAAGAATCTATGGTTCATGAGAATGCTCCTCCTATGAAATGAAACTACAAGTGATTGCTTCTATGGTGTATCCGGATGCCGCTCAAACAGACCAGCTGTTGAGATAGGTCTCCTGCTCGGCCGTCAGGGTATCGATGCCCAGGCCCAGGGCGGCCAGCTTCGCCCGGCCGATCTGGTCGTCGATGCTCTCCGGGATGGGATAGACCTTTTTCTCCAAATCCTTCTGCTGGCTGATCCACTCCGCGGCCAGGGCCTGGACGGCAAAGGACATATCCATGATCTCCGCCGGGTGGCCGTTGCCGGAGGCCAGATTCACCAGACGGCCCTCTGCCAGGACGTTCAGGGTCCGGCCGTTGGGCAGGGTATAGCCCACGATGTTCTCCCGGCGCAGCTTGCTCTCCACGGCCATCTCCCGCAGGGCGGCCACGGCCACCTCGCAGTCGAAGTGCCCGGCGTTGGACAGCAGGGCGTTGTCCTTCATCTTCTCGAAGTGACGGGGGGTGATGACGTCCTTGCAGCCGGTGACGGTAACGAACACGTCGCCCAGGGCGGCGGCCTCGTCCATGGGCATCACCCGGAAGCCGTTCATGGTGGCGTCCAGGGCTTTGAAGGGGTCGATCTCGGTGACGATGACGTTGGCCCCCATGCCGGCGGCGCGCATGGCTACGCCCTTGCCGCACCAGCCGTACCCGGCCACCACGACGGTCTTCCCGGCCACCACGAGGTTGGTGGTGTGCATGATCCCGTCCCAGACGGACTGGCCGGTGCCGTACTTGTTGTCATAGTAGTGCTTGGCCTTGGCGTCGTTGACGGCCATCATGGGACAAGGCAGGATGCCCGCCTTCTCCCGGGCTTTCAAGCGCAGGATTCCGGTGGTGGTCTCCTCACAGCCGCCCATCAGGCAGTCGGCATAGTCCTTGCACTTACCGCCCAGAAGTTCGATGAGGTCTCCCCCGTCGTCGATGACGATATGGGGATGACAGGAGAGGGTCCGGGTCAGGTGCTCCTCATACTCCTCCGGGGACGCGCCGTAGATGCCAAAGGTCTCCACCCCCAGGCTGGCCAGACCCGCGGCCACGTCGTCCTGGGTGGACAGGGGGTTGGACCCGGTCAGGTAGACCTCCGCCCCGCCCCGGGAGAGGACATAGCCCAGATTGGCGGTCTTGGCCTCCAGGTGGACGGACACGGCCACGCGCAGGCCCTGGAAGGGTTTTTCCTTCTGAAAACGCTCCTCGATCTGGGACAGGGCGGGCATGAAATCCCGTACCCAGTCGATCTTCCGCCGGCCGCTCTCGGCCAGGGACATATCTTTCACGATGCTCATTCGTGGCTCCCCTTTCTTCACTTTGCCGTTGGGAGCCGCGGCTCCCTGTACTTCGATCCTTGGATAAAAAAGAAAAGAGGCTTACCAAAACGGAAGCCTCACTCGCGGGACGCGGCGCTCTCCCTTATCGCTGTTAGCAGAACCACCTTGCCGGGGGCAGGTTGGTGTGAGGTCACCGAGCTAACTCTCTCACTCACTCTTGATAAATGCGCTCCTATTCACTTGCCGCAGTCCCCAAACTGCAAGAGGATTATACCGCCTTCCGGGGCAAATTGCAAGCATAATTTTCTCCCCGGGCGTTTTCCCGGAAGGATACACATTGTTCACAGTTTTTTCCTAGACTTTCCCCTGGGAAGCGGGTATAATGAGGAAAAGAAACTCTTTCCCCTTTGGGACCACATCAGAAAACACAAGGAGGTCATGCCTTTTGCGCACCATACAGCGGTGGTTGGACCGGTTTTGCTTAAAACATCCCCGCCTGAGCATCCCCGGCCTGATGCGATACATCATCATTGGAAATGTCATCGTCTACCTGCTCAACAGCTTTTCCCTCGGCGGCACCGCCCTAGGCTCCGCCTATCTGGACTTTGACAGCGAAGCGATCCTTCATGGACAGGTCTGGCGGCTCGTCACCTTTATCTTCGTGCCCCCGTCCTCCCAGAACGTCTTTTTCTTTGCCATCACCCTCTATTTTTATTATTTCATTGGCACAGCTTTGGAACGGGAGTGGGGGTCCAACAAGTTCACCATCTTCTATTTCTTCGGCGTCCTTTTGAACATCATCGTCGGTTTTCTGCTGGGCAGGGCCTCCATGTACTATGTCAATATGTCCATGTTCTTTGCCTTCGCCACCCTCTTCCCCAATCTGCAGTTCCTGCTCTTCTTCATCATCCCGGTGAAGGCCAAGTGGCTTGCGTGGTTTGACGCGGCGTACTTTGCCTTCGCGGTGGTCCAGTACCTGCTGGCGGGACGGTTCCTGCTGGCGCTGATGCCCATCGTGGCGGTGCTCAACTACCTGCTCTTCTTCGCCTCGGACATTTTTGACGGGTTCTCCAGCGCCAAGAGCCGGGTCCAGAACCAGGCCAGACAGGCCAAGTTCCACAGCGCCCAGGGCCAGCGGTACGGCGGGCCCAAAGTGGTCAACTTCCACGGCCAGTCGGGGCAGACCAAGTCCCAGTATATCCACAAGTGCGCGGTCTGCGGCAAGACAGACGCCACGGACCCCAACATGGAGTTTCGTTATTGTTCCCGCTGCAACGGCTATTACTGCTACTGCAGCGACCACATCAACAGTCATGTGCACATTCAGTGAGGGCCGACGGGTCCGCTGTTTTGCTTAAGACAGGAGGCGTATCCCTTATGAGCGATCAAGAATTGGTGGAGCTTGCCTTCACCATGCTGCAGCGGTCCTATGTGCCCTATTCCCACTTCCCTGTGGGGGCCGCCCTGGAGGGGGCGGACGGCACCGTCTATACCGGCTGCAACGTCGAGAATGCCGCCTACGGCTCTTCCATCTGTGCCGAGCGCACTGCCCTGGTGAAGGCCGTCAGCGAGGGCTGCCGCAGCTTCCGCCGTCTGGCGGTGGTGGGCAATGGGCAGGATTACTGCTGGCCCTGCGGAGCCTGCCGGCAGATGCTTTATGAGTTTGCCCCGGAGCTGGAAGTCCTGGTGGCAAACGGCGACCACAGTTTTGTTAAGTACAGTCTTTGCGCGCTCCTCCCCCAGGGCTTCGGTCCGTCGTCTCTGGGGCAATGAACCGCGATCCTGTACCTCGTACCCTTTAGGAGGTGCTTTCATGGATCTGCAGGAATATTTGGACCGGATGGAAAGCGGCGCCCCCATCACCGGCGGCGGCGATCTGCATCGTTTTATGCGCGAGCTAAACGAAGAGGCCATGCGTTTGACCAGTCTTCTCAACGCGCAGTACCACGATCAGGAAGAAATTCGAGCTCTGTTCTCCCGCATCATCGGCAAACCCGTAGACAAGACCTTCCGTCTCTTCCCGCCCTTTTACACCAACTGCGGGAAGCATATCACGCTGGGCAAGCGGGTCTTCATCAACACCGGCTGTCATTTTCATGATCAAGGCGGCATCGTCCTGGGGGATGGGGTGTTGATCAGCAGCAACGTTGTCCTCTCCACCATCAACCACGATTTTGACCCGGAGAACCGCCTCACCTCGTATCCCGCGCCCATCGTGATCGGGAACAATGTTTGGATCGGGGCCAGTGTGACCGTGGTCCCTGGGATACGCATCGGGGATGGCGCTGTCATCGGCGCCGGGGCGGTGGTGACGCGGGATATCCCGCCCAACACCATCGCCGCCGGGGTGCCTGCCCGGGTCATCCGGCCCATCCGGCCAGGGGATCTGCCGCGGCAGCGGAAGATGGCGGATATGGTGGAATAACAGCTTACTTTGTATCATGCAAAAGTGTCAAGCCCTCTTCTTGGACTTGACACTTTTTTGTTCTCTTCTTTTTAGATCCCGCTCTGGTTTCCCCTTCTCCCGGGAACCGCCCTTCTGTCTTCGGCGGAGTGCGGGACCGCCAGCGCCGTTACGATGCCTGCGCCGAAGTCAGCAGCTCCGTCAGGCAGCGCGCTGCCGGCGTTACCGCCTCTTCCAGCAGCTCCCGCAGACCGTCCGCATGGCGCTTTTCCATCTGCGTCGTTCGTTTGGCGTTGCTCTCATCCAGGTGGCGGAATACCTTCATCAGCGTCGCCATCCTCCAAAGCCCCCGCAGATACTGCGCCTGGGTCGCTGGAGCCAGGAAGTCAGCTGCCGCCCATGCCGCCCGTTCCTTTCCCCCCACCACGATCTCCGGAGGCGTGGTCCAACCCATCTCCTCTGAAATCAGCCGGTCCAGGCGAATCTCCATGCGGAAATGAGAGGCGTTTGTCTCCTCCATATGCCGGTAGATGGTGGGATGGATCGCCTCGTCCAGCAGCTGGTGGAGCAGGTATCCCCCCGCAAAGCTGCGCTGCAGCGGCGTCCCCCAGCGGATCTGATGCTCTAAGGCCGGCAGGCTCTCTTTGCGCCAATGGTGGTGGAGTTTATCCGAAATGGGTTTTGTTTGAAATGAAAAAATCAGCGGGTCTGGCCCGTAAAGTCCCAGGCGGAAAACCGGCAGGTCCCGCTGGTAGACCTCCCGCAGGTCCTTGGGGAGCTGCGAGAGGACCCGCTGTCCGAAATAACTATGTGCGATATGATTTGGCATACTTCGCCTCCCTCGTAAACTAAGCTGTGTCCCTATTCTCTCACACCGCCGCCTCTTTTTCCAGCGGAAAATAGCGGCAGCTCTTCAAATCACAAAGCCGCCGTTGGGGGCCAGGACCTGTCCTGTGAAAAAAGACCCCGCCTCGCTGGCCAGGAAATAAATCGCTTCCGCCACGTCTCGGGCGGTACCCAGGCGTTCCAGGGGGGTCTCCTCCGCCAAAGCGTCCTTATCCTCCTGACTGAGCATGGCGTTCATCTGGGTGTCGATGACTCCAGGGGCCACACAGTTCACCGTGATCCCCGAAGGACCCAGCTCCTTGGCCAAGGCCTTGGTCAGGCCGATGACCCCTGCCTTCGCGGCGGAGTAGGCCACCTCGCAGGAGGCCCCCACCTGTCCCCACATGGAGGAGAGGGTGATGATGCGTCCCCGCTTTTTCTGGAGCATCCCCGGCAGGACGGCCTGACAGCAGTGAAAGACCCCGTCCAAATCCACCCCCAGGATCTCCCGCCAGCTCTCCGGAGTAATGTCAGAAAACAACTCCTGACGGGCGATCCCGGCGCTGCACACCAAGGCCTCCGGGGTCCCGAAGTCCTCTATGAACTGCCGGACCATCTCCCGGACCTCTTCCCGGGAGGCCGCGTCCGCCTGGTACACCGCGCCCTGGGCCCCGGCGGCTCGCAGCTCCTCCAAGAGCGTCTCGGCCCGGTCCCGGCTGCGGTGGCAGTGGATGCCCACCGTCCAGCCCCTCTGGGCGAAGAGCCGGGCGGTCTCCGCCCCGATGCCCCGGGAGGCTCCTGTGATGAGGACCGTTTTCTTAAACATTGAAGCGGAACAGGACCACATCGCCGTCCTGCATCACATACTCCTTGCCCTCGGAGCGCACCAAGCCCTTCTCCTTGGCCGCGGTCATGGAACCGCCGCAGCCGTCCAAATCTGAAAAGGACACCACCTCCGCGCGGATAAAACCCCGCTCGAAGTCGGTATGGATCTTTCCGGCGGCTTTGGGCGCTTTGGTCCCCCGGGTGATGGTCCAAGCCCGGCACTCGTCGGGACCGCAGGTCAGGTAGGAGATCAGCCCCAGCAGGGTATAGCTGGCGGTGATGAGCCGGTCCAGGCCCGACTGCTCCACCCCCAAATCCTCCAGGAACATGACCCGGTCCTCGGGGTCCATGGCGGCGATCTCCGCCTCTACATTGGCGCAGATGGGCACCACCTGGGCCTGCTCCGCCTGGGCGGCTTGGACCACGGCCTGATAATATGGGTTCCCGTCGTGGGCCTTGAATCCCGCCTCGTCCAGGTTGGCGGCGAAGATCACAGGCTTGCGGGTGAGCAGGTCCGCGGTGGCCAAGATCTCCTGCTCCTCTTCCCCGCAGGGATAACTTCGGGCGGACTTCCCGTCCCCCAGCCACTTCAGCAGGTCCTTGAACACCTCGGCGGAGCGCAGATATTTCTTGTCCCCCTTGGCGGCTTTGGTATCCTTGTCGATGCGCCGCTCCACCATTTCCATGTCGGCCATGATGAGCTCCAGGTCGATGATCTCGATGTCCCGGGCAGGGTCGCAGCTGCCCTCCACGTGGACGATGTTCTCATCGTCAAAGCAGCGCACCACATGGACGATGGCGTCGGTCTCCCGGATGTTGGCCAAAAACTTGTTGCCCAACCCCTCCCCCTTGGAGGCGCCCTTCACCAGGCCCGCGATGTCCACGAACTCGATGACCGCAGGGGTGGTTTTCTTCGGCTGATAAATTTCTGCCAGCTTGTTCAGCCGGGTGTCGGGCACGGTGACCATGCCCACATTGGGGTCGATGGTACAGAAGGGATAGTTGGCGCTCTCGGCCCCGGCGTTGGTGATGGCGTTGAAGAGGGTGCTCTTGCCCACGTTGGGGAGCCCCACAATTCCTAGTTTCATTTCAGCTCATGTCTCCTTCAAAAGGTTTTCTCTGTTTCGCTCTCATCATAACACAAATTGGAGGGTACTGCAAGGCGGCATGTTCTCCCGCCCAGGGTTCCTGTACGCGCGCAGGGCAAGGCATCTTTCACAATTCTCCCCCCTGAAAAATCGTCTGCTTGTCAATCCGCCTCAGCTGTGGTATACTATCTGAATCCACTAAGCATGAACTATCTTAACGGGCAAGGGGAAATGACCTTGAAAACAGCCATCGTAGCCGACACCAACAGCAACCTCACCCCGGACATGGTCCGGGACCTGGACGTCCATCTCATCCCAATGCCCTTCTTCGTAGGGGGAGAGACCTATTGGGAGGGGACCACCCTGGACCATGCCACCTTCTTTCAAAAACTCCGGGAAGGCGCGGAGGTCTCCACCTCCCAGCCGCCGCCGGAACAGATCACCCAGCTCTGGGAACAGCTGCTGGAGGAACACGACTATGTCCTCCACTTTCCCATGACCTCCGGCCTGAGCGGCTCCTGCGAGACCGCCAAGGCCCTGGCCAAAGACTACGGCGGCCGCGTCCTGGTGGTGGATGACCGGCGCATCTCCCTGACCCTGATGCAGTCCATCGCCAACGCCCGGCAGCTGCTGGACCAGGGAATGTCCGCCCCAGAGGTCCAGCAGCGCCTGGAAGCGGAGGCGGATCAGTCCAGCATCTATCTGGCCGTGAACACCCTGGAGCTCCTGCGCAAAAGCGGACGGGTCACC
This sequence comes from Ruminiclostridium sp., assembly GCA_022792035.1. GTDB lineage: Bacteria > Bacillota > Clostridia > Oscillospirales > Oscillospiraceae > Evtepia. Next base: position 8,057 of record JAAWAE010000072.1, read on the forward strand.
GCCGCTGCCGCCGCCATGGCCGCGGTGCTGCACATCAAGCCGGTGCTGCAGATCCAGGGCGGCAAGCTGGACGCCTATAAAAAAGTCCGGGGGATGATCCAGGCCAAAAAAGTTATGATCGAAGCCCTCAAACAGGACCTGGCCACCCGCTTTGCCGGAGTGAAGATGGCCGTGTATTCCGGCTATACTGGCGCCGACCCGTCTTATGGGGAACGCTGGCAGGAGGAAGTCCAGGCGGCCTTCCCGGAGTATCGGGTGGGCTTGACCTGCCTGCCCCTGAGCATCTGCTGCCATACGGGAGAAGGCGTGCTGGGGCTGGGCTGCGCAAAGCTGGTCTGAGGACGCGTTCTTTGGCATCGGTACATAAACAGCAAAAAAGCCTTGCAGCTGTCGCGCCGCAAGGCTTTTCCTCTGCTTTCCCCCGCCATGAACGGGCGGCAGGGGTGTTTTCGTGTCCCTCAGCCCTTATAAGCCTTCCCCGTCATAGACAGCGCATCGATCCGAAGTACCGCTGTCTTATCGATCTGCTTCTCGATCATCTTGAAGCCCACATCCTCAAAGCCCGGATGCTTCTGGGTGACGAAGGCCTCCAGCGCCGCGCGCTTTTCCGCCTGGTCCTCCACCATCACCACATCGCCGGTCATCACCACGCTCTCAAAGGCCGCCGTGATCTTGCTGGGGATGATCTGCGAGGAGATGATGGCGGAGAAGCAGCACTTGCGGCTGCGCTCCAAGCACTCCATCTTGTAGCCGTAGGGGGCGGAGTGGATGTAGAGCTTGTCGTCCACCAGGATGTAATTCACGGGGGTGGCGTAGGGATAGCCGTCGTCGCCGTTGACGGAAAGGGTGCCGTGGTCCCCACGCTTGAGGATGGCCAGGGTGTCCTGCTGGGAGAGCTGGCGCTCAGCTTTGTGCATCTTGTGTTCCATAGGGTCTGCCTCCTTTTTTGTTTTCCTATGGTCAGCATAGCAGGATGTGAAAATTTTTTCTGTTGCAGTTGCACCAAACGCGAAAATATTTTATACTGTATCTTGTCTATATAAGTATAAGGAGGGCAAGCAGCCCATGAATACAGAAGAGTTGACCACCCTGTGCCCCCTGTTCCGCGGCATCCAGCCGGAGGACCTGGACGCCCTGCTCCACTGCCTCAGCGCCCGGGAGCTTTTCGCCCGAAAGGGCGGCTTCATCCTCTCCAGTCCCGGCGCGCAGCCGCTGATCGGCGTGGTGCTGGAGGGGTCTGTCCAGATGATCATCGAGGACTCCTTCGGCAAGCGTTCCCTGGTGACGGTCCTGCCCACGGGGAGCGTCTTTGGGGAGAGTTATTCCTGCATCAAGGCCCGCAACCGCAGCATCGCCTACCAGGCCAACGAGGCCAGCCGGGTCCTGATCCTGGATTACGGCCGTATCCTCCACGCCTGCAAGCTGGTCTGCCGCTTCCACCATCGGATGATCGAAAACATGGTGGAGCTCATCGCCCTGAAAAACCTGGAGTTGGTGGAAAAACTGGAGGTGATTTCCTGTGCCACCATCCGGGAAAAACTCCTCACCTACCTGAACCGAGAGGCCAGCCGTACCGGCGGGAACCAGTTCACCATCCCCATGAGCCGCACCGCCCTGGCGGAATATCTCTGCGTGGACCGCTCCGCCATGACCCGGGAGCTGGCCCATATGCGGGATGAGGGGCTGCTCCGCTTCGAGAAACGCCGGTTTACCCTCCTGCAATAAGTCCCTTTCCACCTACTAAGCACCTAAAAAAGGAGGAATTGTCATGAAAAGAAGAACCCGCCTGCTCTCTGCCCTGCTGACAGGAGCCCTGCTGCTGCCCCTGGGCCTCACCTCCTGCACCCAATCCGTCCAGGTCCAAAAATGTCCGGACGCCGCCGTGCGTCAGGCAGAGTACCCGGAAATGGCCCCCTATCCCGACGAGTCCGACTTCATCCGCAGCGACGGCAGCTTCGACGACGAGGGCTTTTCCAAGGTCTACGACGCTTGGTATGACAGCCGCCAAAACCTGCGCAGCGAGACCGACCTGAGCGGCCTCTACCCCTTCCTCAACAAAAGCATCCCCGCCTTCCTCTCCGGGGCAGAGGGGGAGAATCGGGTCTATTCCCCCCTGAACGTCTACATGGCCCTGGCGATGCTCTCCGAGCTCACCGACGGAGAGACCCGGGCCCAGGTGCTGGACCTGCTGGGGGTCAAGGACCTAAAAGCCCTGCGCGCCCAGACTTCCGCCCTCTGGAACGCCAATTACTGCGATGACGGAGCGCTCACCAGTATTTTGGCTTCCTCTCTCTGGCTCAACGACACCCTGGACTTCGTCCCCAAGACCCTGGACATCCTGGCCGAAACCTATCACGCCTCCACCTACCAGGGGGTCATGGGCTCCGACGCCCTGAACAAGGCTTTGCAGAACTGGCTCAACGAGCAGACCGGCGGGCTGCTGAAGGAGCAGGCCGGGGAGATCGAATTAAAGGACGACACGGTCCTGGCTCTGGCCACTACCTTGTACTATAAGGCCCGCTGGGACTGGGAATTCTTTGACGGAAACAACAAGGAAGAACCCTTCCACGCCCCCAACGGGGACCTCACCTGTGAATTCATGCACCAGAGCGGCAGCAGCACCTATTATTGGGGCGAGAAATTCTCCGCTGTGCCCAAGGCCCTCATCGAGAGCGGGTCCATGTGGCTCATCCTCCCCGACGAAGGGGTCACTCCCGAGGCCCTGCTCCAGGAACAGGAGCTCTATGACTTCCTCTCCGCCGGGCACGAGTGGAGCAAGAGCAAGTTCCTGGTGGTGAACCTGGGCCTGCCAAAGTTCGACGTGGACTCCTCTCTGGACCTGCGGGAGGGCTTGAAAAGCCTGGGCATCCAGGATGCCTTCGATCCCGACCGCTCCGACTTCACCCCCATCGTAAAGGACATCGAAGGACTCTTCCTCTCCCAGGCCAAGCACGCCGCCCGGGTAACGGTAGACGAGGAGGGCTGCACCGCTGCCGCCTTCACCGTCATGGCTGCCGCCGGGTCCGCCATGCCTCCGGATGATGAAGTGGACTTCCAGCTGGACCGCCCCTTCCTCTTCGTCCTCACCAATCGGGATGGACTGCCCCTGTTTGTGGGGGTGGTGAATACCCCCGTATAATGCACACCCTGCCCCGGCTGCCGTTCCCGACAGCCGGGGCGCTGCGCCAAAAAGGAGGTTTTTATGGATCACCGACGAATCAGACCCCTCACCGCCGCTTTGTTGGCGCTGCTGCTGCTGGGCTTAGGCGCCTGCGGGCAGAACAGCAGTCCCTATGCCGTGGAGGAAGCGGTATATCACCAGGGGAAGCCCAGCGCGCAAGTGGAAACTTTAGGCAGCTTCTTCCCAAAAAGCGCCCAGGCGTTTCTCGCCGGGAGCCAGACGGAGAATCGGGTCTACTCCCCCCTGAATATCTTCCTGGCCCTGGCGATGCTGACGGAAACCACCGGCGGCGAGACCCGGCAGGAGGTGCTGTCGCTTCTGGGCTGTGCAGACCTGGAAGCCCTGCGCACGCTGTCCGGAGACCTATGGCGGGCCAACCAGCAAGACAGCAAGCACATCACCGTCACCTTAGCCAGCTCCCTGTGGATGAATGATTGGGCGGAGTATGTCCCCGAGACCATCCGGACCATCTCCCGCGTCCATCACGCCTCCACCTTCCAGGGGACCATGGGGGACAAGGACTATGACCAGGCCCTGCGGGAGTGGATCGACCAGCAGTCCGGCGGGTTTTTGACCGACCAGTCCGCCGGGCTGGAGATGCCGAAGGAGGGGCTTTTGGTCCTGGTTTCCACACTCTTTTTCCGGGGAGCGTGGGAGGAACCCTTTTACAAAGAGGCCACCGCGCCGGACACCTTCCACAGTCCAGGCGGGGACCTGAACTGTAATTTCATGAATAAACTCGACTACCTGCCCTATGCCCAGGGCGCTTCCTTCTCCGCCATGGGGCTGAAGATCACCAAAGGCGGGACCATGTGGTTCATCCTGCCGGAGGAGGGGGGCAGTATCGACACCTTGTTGGCAGACCCGGAGCTTTATGCCTTTCTGGACGCAGGGACAGCGTGGGAAAGCTATCAAGAATCCTATGCGGTCCTCTCCCTGCCCAAGTTCGATCTATCCTCTGACCTGTCCCTCCAGGAGGGGCTGCAGGCGCTGGGAGTCACGAAAGCATTCGACCCGGCGCTGGCGGATTTTTCACCCGCCATCGTCTCCCCTGCCGAAGAAGTCTATCTCTCAAAGGCGCAGCACGCCGCCCGAGTGATGGTGGATGAAGCCGGGTGTCTGGCGGCGGCGTATACGGAGATGGGGGCCGCCGCCACTGGGGATCATAAATTCATCGAATTCACATTGAACCGCCCCTTCCTCTTCGTCCTCACCAATCGGGATGGACTGCCCCTGTTTATGGGGGTGGTGAACGCGCCGGGTTGATGGGGGGCTCTGCCTGCCAGTCCACTGTGATTAAGGAGGTTATGATGAAAATGAAACGTATCACCGCCGCTCTATTGGCGCTGGGCCTTATGCTGGGCTTAGGTTCCTGTGGACAAAGCCAACCCTATGCCACCGGACAGGACCATCCCTATGCCATTTCCGAGGCGATTTATCAGGAGAAAGAGCCTGGAGGGAGCGTCGGGACCTTGGGCCGCTTCTTCCCGGACAGCGCCCAAGTCTTCCTCTCCGGCCCGCCGGAGGAGAACCGGGTCTATTCCCCTATGAACCTTTATCTGGCCCTGGCCATGCTCTCCGAAACCGTCGGCGGGGAGAGCCGTCAGCAGCTTTTGGATCTTCTGGATGTTGAAGATCTGGAGGGACTGCGCAGCCAGGCGGAGGCCCTGTGGCAGGACAGCTATCACGATGGGGAACAGCTCACCTCCCTTCTGGCCAGCGCCCTGTGGATGGCGGATGGAGTGGAATACATCCCGGAGACCATGTCCGCCCTGGCAAAGTTCCACCACGCCTCCGCTTTTCAGGGGCCCATCGGGGACCCTGCCTATGACGAAGCCCTGCGAAGCTGGATCGATCAACAGACCAACGGTTTTCTGAATCAGAAAACCCAAAACCTGCACTTCAACGATGACACCTTCCTGGCCCTGGTCACCACAGTGTACTTTCGCGGGCGGTGGGACGCCTCCTTCTATCCTGAGGACACTGTGCCGGAGACGTTTCATGCCCCAGGCCGTGACCTCACCTGTGATTTCATGCACCAGAAGACGGCAAGGGACTACTACTGGGGGGAGCAGTTTGACGCCGTATCCCAGAGCGTGATGGAGGGCGGGACCATGTGGCTCGTCCTGCCGGAGGAGGGTGTCAGCGCGGAGGCCCTGCTGGAAGGTGAGGCGCTGTACGCCTTCCTCCAGGCGGGGCAGCAGTGGGACCAGCGCCGGGAGGCGATGGTGTCGCTTGCCCTGCCGAAGTTTGATATCAGCACCACGATCACGCTCCAGCCGGGGCTGGAGGCTTTGGGCGTGACCGACGTCTTTGATCCGGCGCGGGCGGATTTTAGTCCCGCCCTGGTCAATCCGCCTCCCAATTCCTATCTCACCACCGCCACCCACGTTGCCCGGCTCCTCGTGGACGAGGAAGGGTGTGAGGCTGCCGCTTTCACGATGCTGGAGTGTGGCGGCGATGCCTTCCAGGCCCCGGAGGAGGAGATCGACTTCATCCTGGACCGGCCCTTCCTCTTCGTGTTGACCAGTGGGGGCGGGCTGCCGCTGTTTGCAGGGGTGGTGAACGCGCCGGGTTGATGGGATGATTCGCAGAATGGCTTGAGCGTTAAGGATCAGCCAAAGCAAAAGACACCCGGAGAGGCTCCCTCTCTCCGGGTGTCTTTGTGTTCGTTAAGGCGGAGCCATAGATGCCCACATCTTTTCTTGTTAGTATACTGGGACACCATACTTTTTTCATGCCCTCCGTGGGTTCAGCCCCTTCCGCAGGCCCTCCCCCACCAGCAGCAGCGCCAGCACCGTCCCCACGATGCACAGCCCCGGCGGCACCCACGCCCACGGTCTCCCCGTCAGCGTCGCCAGCTCCAGCGCCCCGTTCATCAGGTTCCCCCAGCTGGCCTGAGGCGTTCGCAGGCCCACGCCCAGAAAGCTCAGGCTGGACTCCCACAAGATCGCCCGGCCCACTTTCATCGGCAGCGACGCCCACACCGGCGCCACCACATTGGGCAGGATCGTGCGCAGCAAGATCTCTCCGTCCGACGCGCCCAAGGCCCGGGCCGCCTCCACATAGGCCCGTCCCTTCACCGCCAAGGTACTCCCATATACTAGCCGCGCAATGGACGGCCAGCCGAAGCCCCCCATCACCAGGATCAAATTCCACACCGACGGGCCCAGCAGGGACACCAAGCACAGCACCAGGATCAGGTTCGGGAATGCCTGGATCACATCACAGCCCCGCATGATCCAAAACTCCCAGCCCCGGCCCTTATAGCCCGCCAGCAGGCCCAGGGGAATCCCGATCAAGGCGCTCAGCGCCGCCGAAGCAAAGCCCACCAGCAGGGAGATCCGTCCGCCGTACAGCAGGCGGGCCAAAATATCCCGTCCTACCTCGTCCGTCCCCAGAAGGTGCTCCCCTCCAGGCGGCGCCCAAAAACCCGCGCCGCGGTCCGTCAGGTTCGGGTCCTGCCCCAGCAGCAGCGGCAGCAGCAGCACCGCCGCCAGCATCGCCAGCAAAAATACCGCCCCCGCCTGGCTCCGGCGGTCCGGCAGGAGGCCCTTCATGGGACACCTCCCCAGGTCACAGCGGGGTCCACCAAGCGATAGACCAGGTCCATCAGCAGGCTCATCCCCAGCACCGCCAGGGCCACCACCACCGTCACGCCCATGATGACCGTATAGTCCCGGCTGTTCACGGAGGTGAAGAGCAGGCTCCCCATCCCCGGCCAGCCGAAAATGCGCTCCACCACCATGGACCCGCCGATGAAATGGGGGATGTGGTTCAGCACCGTGGTCAGCACCGGGATCAGCGCGCTGCGAAAGCCGTGCTTCCACACCACCGCGCCCTCACCCAGGCCCTTGGCCCGGGCGGTACGGATGTAGTCCTCCGAGAGCACCTCTCCCAGGGCGCTCTGGGTCTGGCGGATCAGGTTGCCCAGGCTCCCCAGGCACACCACCCCCGCCGGCAGCAGCAGATGCCGCAGCAGGTCGCTCCCGCTCCCCGACACCCCGGCGCTGTACATCCCCGCCGCCGGAAGCCAGCCCAGTTTGACGGAAAAGAGGTCAATGCTCAGAAGGCTGAGAAAAAAGCCCGGCGCGCTGAAGCTGAACAGGGTCAAGCCCCCGGCCAAGCGTTTCCAGCCGCTGCCCGGCTTCCAGGCGGCCAAGATGCCCAGGGGCACCCCCAGGACCACCGCCGCCAGGACCCCCGTCCCCGTCAGCAGCAGGGATGGGCCCATGCGCTGGGCGATCATCCCGGACACGCTCTGTCCGGTCCGGTAAGAGGTCCCCAGATCCCCCCGCAGCAGGTCTCCCAGCCAGGAGAGGTAGCGCAGGGGCAATGGCTTGTCAAAGCCAAGTTCAGCCTCCAGGGCGGTCCGCATGGCCGCGCTGGAGGCTTCGCCTGCCCCTGCCGCGTCCGCAATGGTGGCAGGGGCCATGTTCATCATAAAAAATACCAGGAGCGTGATGCCGAAAAATACGGGGATGGCACTCAGGCTCCGTCGGGTCAACTGCTTCAAAAAAGTCCCTCCTGCACTTCCGGCCCCAGCAGGGCACAGGCCGTCCTCGGCCTTACGGAGGTCATGATCGTATCCCGCCCGGGAAGGGGGATGCCCTTTCCGGACGGGTGTTTTCTATAGATTTAAGGCGCGGCCTTGCTCCACTGCCACACATTCTCGTTGCAGCAGGTGGAGGCGGGGTAGTCGATCCCCGACACCGTCTTGGACTGAATCCGCAGGGATGCGCTGAACCACAGCGGGACAAAGGGCACTTGGTCGGCCAGATACTGCTCCAGCTCGTCCACCCGGTCCATCCGGGGCTGCTCCTGGGTCTCGGCCTTCACGGCGGAGATCAGCTTGGCGTAGGGCGCCAGCTCCTGGACCTGGAAAATGTTGTTGTCCTGGGTGAAGCGGCTGCCGGTGAACCAGAGGGGCAATGCCGTGGGCGTGTGGCTGGCCACCGCCATGTCGTAGAGCCCGTCGCTCATCCCGGCAAAGAGGGTGGCGGAATCCACCGTCTCGATCTCCACCTTCAGCCCGATGGCCTCCAGGTCCTGCTGGAGCAGGGCGGCGATGCTGGAGCGGGCACTGGTGCAGGCCAGGGTATAGGTCTGTCCGTCGTAGCTGCTCCCCTCCAACAGCTTCTGGGCCTGGGCCGGGTCATAGCTGCCATGGCCCGGCGCGGCGTAGGGGGTGTCGGGGAGGATGCTGGAGGTGGCCGCGCTCCCCAGACTGCCGGTGGCTTGCTGGCAGAGCAGGGTCTTGTCAATGGCCTTGTCAATGGCCTGACGGATCTCCTTGTCCGCGATGCTGGTGTTGTTGAGCATCAGCTCATAGAAGGTGGACGGCACCTCGTCCGCCACCACTTCAAAGCCTGCCTCCAAGGCAGCAGGCTGATTTTCCTCCGAAACATTGGCACCGAAAGCGTAATAGTCCAGATCACCGGCGATCAGCGCGGTCAGAAGGTTGGCCTTGTCCATCACGGTGATGGTCATGGTATCAAAGCCCGGGGCCCCCAGGGGATAGTCCTGGTTGGCCTCCAGCACCAAGGTGCTGCCGGAGACTTCCGAGACAAACTTGCAGGGACCAGACCCCACCGGCTTGCTCCAAAACCCATCCGTCACCAGTTCCTCCACCGGGATGTCCTGGAGCAGGTGGGTGGGCAGGACGTAGAGGTCCCGGTTGTACTCCACCAAAAACTCCTCGGGGATCATGGGGGTTTTGAAGCTGAGCTTCAGGTGGGTGTCATCCACCGCCTCCGCGCCCAGGGTCTCCCCGGCCGCTTGGGCCCCCAGCTCATTGGTCCCCGCCAGACAGGCAAAGCTGTTCTGGCCCAGGATCCCGCAGGCGGGGTCCGTCACCAGCTGGATGGTCTCGACCCAGTGCTGCGCGGTCACAGGGGTCCCGTCATGGAAGGCAGCCCGCTCATCCAAGGTGAACAGGATCGCCCTCCCGTCCTCTGTGCTCTCCCAGCTCTTGGCGGCCCGGGGCAGGCAGGTGCCGTCGGCTTGGATATAGGCCAAGCGGTCGTATAGCTTATCGTAAATGATCCGGGAGTAGTTGCTGCCGGACAGGCTGTAATAGGGCATCAAAGCATCCCAGGGGTTGGACAGGCCGTAATTGAGGTTCACAGCCTCCCCTTCCGGGGCCGTCTCCTGCTCCGGTGTACCGCAGCAGCTCAGGCCCAAAACCAGGGCCAGGGTCAGCAGCAGGGCTCCCGCCCGCTTCCAGTGTTTGTTCATTGGGTCACTCCTTTTTCGTCATCAGTGGGTCCTTGCTTATTCGTCGGTGGTCAGTTCCTCGTACTCGTCGTAGTCGTCTGCCGCGTCCATCTGGGAATTGATCATCATCTGTTCAAAGTGGGCGTCCAGCTGTTTGGTGAACTCCTGGGCCGCATTGTAGCCCATGCGCTTGTGGCGGTTGTTCATGGCTGCCACTTCGATGATGATGGCCAGGTTCCGGCCAGGCTTCACAGGGATGGTGATGGAGGGGATCTTCATGTCCAAAATGGTCGTGAACTCCTCGTTGGTCCCCATGCGGTCATAAAACGTGTTGTCGTTCCAGGGTTCCAGGTTGACCACCAAGTCCAGGTTCTTCTCCTCCCGGACGGCGGACATGCCAAAGAGCTGCTGTACGTCCACGATGCCGATGCCCCGCAGTTCGATGTAGTGCCGGATCAGCTCCGGGGCGGAGCCGACCAGACGGGTCCCGATGTGACGGATCTCCACCGCGTCGTCGGCCACCAGACGGTGGCCTCGCTTGAGCAGCTCCACAGCCGTCTCACTCTTGCCCACACCGGACTCCCCCATGATGAACACGCCCTCGCCGGACACGTCCACCAGCACGCCGTGCCGGGTGATCCGGGGGGTGAGTTTGGCCTTGAGCACGTCCCCCAAATTGGGCAGGAAGAGGGAGGTGGCCTCCTTGCTGCGCAGGATGGTACGCTGGTGCTTCTGGGCCATTTCCATCAGCTCGGGGAAGGGCTCCAGGTTCCGGGTGAGGATGAGGGCAGGGATGGGATAGGCAAAAAACGCGTCAAAACACTTGCGCCGCTCCTCTTCGCTCTGGTTGTTCAGATACGTCCACTCCACCTTGCCGATGAGCTGAAGGCGGGTGGGGTCGAAGTAGTCGAAAAAGCCCAGGATCTGCAGGGCGGGGCGGTTGATCTCGTTTTTCCGGATGTGACAGCGTTCAAAATTCTTTCCCTTGTTGAGCACTTCCAGCTCGAAGCGTTCGATGATCTTATCTAAGCCGAGGGTCTGGGATGATGCCATAGTGATTCCTCCTCTGTCTCTCCGCCTGGGGCACAGGGGTGCGGCGGTGTGGTGGTTGGATGCTGCCCGCGGCGATGTTCGCCGCGTCCTTGAAGCGGGCCTTGCCCGTTTTCAAGTGCTTTTGATTATACCACAGCCTGCCAGCCCTGGCAAGAAAAAGCGACGGCTTCCCTTCCCCGTCTTGCAGGCAAAGAAAAAGACGCCTCCTGAACGGAAGCGTCTGATTTCTCTGTCTCGCCGATTATACCGCGCGGGTGACTTTGCCCGAACGGAGGCAGTGGGTGCACACATAGACGTGCTTGGGCGAACCGTTGACGATTGCCTTGACCCGCTTGACGTTGGGCTTCCAGGGACGGTTGGAGCGGCGGTGAGAGTGGGACACCTGAATGCCGAAAACAACGCCCTTGTCGCAGAATTCACACTTAGCCATTCGTTTGAACCTCCTCGCTGGTTTATTTCAATGGGGCCCAGCCGCTTGATCGCAGGGGAGGCCCACCGATGGGTTAAAAAAGTATCGGGTAATATCATAACAGACCGGGGCGGAAATTGCAAGGCCTATTTCGCAGTTTTTTGCAAAAATCCCGCCCCTATCACCGCCAGCTCTCCTCGCTCTCGTGGCGCTTGGCCCGCCCCATAAGTTCCTGGAGCACCGTTTCCGGCGCCTTCCCGTGATAGAGGACTTCATACGCGGCTTGGGTGATGGGCATCTCCACCCCCAGGCGCTGGGACAGCTCCTGGGCGGAGGCCACGGCATAATATCCCTCCACCACCGCGCCGATGGCCGCGATGGCCTCCTGGACCGGCTTGCCCTGGCCAATCAAGATCCCCGCCCGGTAGTTGCGGGAATTCATGGAGGTGCAGGTGACGATGAGGTCCCCCATCCCCGCCAGGCCCGCCAGGGTCTCCCGCTGGGCCCCCAGGGCCACCGCCAGACGGGCGGTCTCCGCCAGGCCCCGGGTCATGAGCATGGCCCGGGTGTTATCCCCTAAACCCATGCCGGTGCAGCAGCCGCAGCACAGGGCCATGACGTTTTTCAGCGCCGCGCCCAGCTCCACCCCGGCCACATCCAGAGAGGCATAGACCCGGAAACGCTGGTTGATGAACAGGTCCTGAACCTTCTCCGCCGCCGCCCGGTCCTGGCAGGCGGAGACCACCGCCGTGGGGACCTTCCGGGCCACCTCCTCGGCGTGGGAGGGCCCCGAGAGGGCCACCACGGGACACAGGTCCCCCGTGGCCTCCCGGACCACCTGGGTCATGCGCAGAGAGGTCCCCTTCTCGATGCCCTTGGATACGGAAACCAGGACCATATCTTTCCTTAAATACGGTTTGATCTGCGCCGCCGTGGTGCGCAGGGCGAAGGAAGGCGTGGCCAGCACCACCACCTCACACCCTTCCACACAGGCAAGGTCCCAGCGAAAGTCCAGGGATTCCGGCAGGGTCACCCCGGGCAGAAGGGGGTTCTCCCGCCTCTGGGCCAGGGTCCTGGACTCCTCCTCCAGGTAGGACCACAGGGTCACGTCGTTCCCGTTTTCCACCAGCAGCATGGCCAGGGCCGTTCCCCAGCCGCCGCTGCCCAGTACAGCGATCTTCATGGTTCCGCCTTCTTTCTCAGGGATAACTTCGGCTCCTGCCCCCGCAGCAGGCGCAGGAGGTTGGCCCGGTGCTTCCAGTCAATGAGCCCCGCCGCCAGCAGCGCCGGCACCGCAATGGAGGGGGTGGGATGGAAGATGGCGGAGCTGACGCCAAAGGCCGTGGCCGCCAGGATGGACCCCAGGGACACCCATCGGGTCAGCACCACCCCCAGGAAGAAGAAGCCCCAGGCGAACACCGCCACCCGCCAGTCCACCAGCAGGGCCAGGGTCCCCCCGGCCAGGATGCCCTTGCCGCCGTGGAAGTGGAGGGTGCAGGGGAAGACATGGCCCAAAACGCAGAACATCCCCGCCCAGTATTTCACGAACAGCGGGGGTTTCTCCAGGGGCATGACCACCGTGAAAATCGCCCAGCTCAGAGCCACCGCCGCCACCATCTTGAGCATATCCGTGGCAATGACCATCAGGGTCAGCTTATTGCCGCCGTAAGTGCGCTGGAAGTTGGTGAGACCGCCGTTGCCGCTGCCGTGTTTGCGCACGTCGTCGTGGAGGAAGATCTTTGAGATCAGGATGGCCCCGTTGCAGTTGCCCAGGAAGTAGGACAGCAGCGCCGTGACGATCAGGGTCAGCGCGGCGGTCTGGAGGCTCATGGCCTCCAGGATGACAGAGATCCCTTCCATAGCGTTATCCCTCCTTTTCGCCCTTTTGGCGGATGGTCAAGCGGATGGGGGTCCCCTCCAGGCCGAAGGTCCCCCGGATCTGGTTCTCCAGATACCGCTGGTAAGAAAAGTGGAACAGTTTGGCGTCGTTGCAGAAAAAGACGAAGTGGGGCGGCTTGACCCCCGCCTGGGTCATGTAGTAGATCTTCAGACGCCGCCCCTTGTCCGTGGGGGGCTGGACCCGGGCGGTGGCGTCCGCCAGGAGGCTGTTGAGCATCCCCGTGGTGATGCGCATGGACGCCTGGTCGTTGACGTACTGGATCAGATGGAAGAGCCGGGTTACCCGCTGGCCCGTCAGGGCGGAGATGAAGATCACCGGGGCGTAGCTCATGTAGGACAGGTCCCGGCGGATATCCTCCCGCATCCGGTCCATGGTCTTGTCGTCCTTCTCGATGGTATCCCACTTGTTCACCACCACCACGCAGGCCACCCAGCCTCGTGGGCCATACCGGCCACCTTGGTGTCC
>JAAWAE010000073.1 GCA_022792035.1 Ruminiclostridium sp.
AGGGACACGTCCCGCAGCGTTTCCCGGAACAGCCGCTCCCGAATCTGCCGGGAGGTGACGAACTTCCCCTCCCGTCCGGCGAAGGGGGAGTCGTTGACGGAGAAGGTCATCTCCATGGTGGGGGCGGAGATTTTTACAAAGGGCAGGGGCTCCACAGCGCCGGCGGCGCAGATGGTATCTCCGATGGAGATGTCTCCGATGCCGGACATGGCCACGATGTTCCCGGCGGAGGCCTCCGCCACCGGGACCCGGGCCAGACCCTCAAACTGGTACAGGCTCACGGCCTTGGCCTTGCGGCTGAGCTCCGGGTCGTGGTAGTTGCACACGGCGATCTCCTGGTTCTGTTTGATGGCGCCCTGTTCGATGCGACCGATGGCGATGCGGCCTACGAAGTCGTTGTAGTCAATGGAGGAGACCAGCATCTGGAAGGGTTTTTCCGCGTCCGCCTCCGGGGCGGGGATATAGTCCAGGATGGTCTCGAACAGGGGCTGCAGGCTGGTGCCCAGGTTTTCCGGGCTGTGGGAGCAGATCCCCTGGCGGGCGGAGCAGAAGAGGGTGGGGGAATCCAGCTGCTCCTCGGTGGCGTCCAGCTCCAGGAGGAGCTCCAGCACCTCGTCGATCACCTCGTAGACCCGCTGGTCGGGGCGGTCCATCTTGTTGATGACCACGATCACCCGATGGCCCAGCTCCAGGGCCCGGGAGAGGACGAAGCGGGTCTGGGGCATGGGGCCTTCGGCGGCGTCCACCAGGAGGATGACGCCGTTGACCATTTTCAGGATACGCTCCACTTCCCCGCCGAAGTCGGCGTGGCCGGGGGTGTCGACGATGTTGATCTTCACATCGCCGTATTGGATGGCGGTATTTTTCGCCAGGATGGTGATGCCCCGTTCCCGTTCCAGGTCCCCGGAGTCCATGACCCGGTCCTGCACCTCCTGATTGGCCCGGAAGGCCCCGCCCTGTTTGAGCATCTCGTCCACCAGGGTGGTTTTGCCGTGGTCGACGTGGGCGATGATGGCGACGTTGCGTAGTGTTTCGTTCTGCAAAGCTGCTGCACCTCTATCTATCAAATTCGTCTGCATATTCGGTTGACATGATATTATACTATCGTTTCAGCAGGATTGCAAGAGGATTTTTTCCCATCGGCTCCTCCTCCGCCAGTGCCTGGATGGACAGCCCCACCGTGTGCTCCACCGGCAGCCACTCCACCCGCTGAAACAGCGCGCACAGGGAGATGGGCAGATAGGTCAGCATGAACAGGGGGAAGGTAAAGGTATACAGCACCTTCTGCCACCCCTGGGCGTGGATCTTCTTCCACTGGGTCGCCGTGGTCACGGCCCCCAGGAAGAACAGCAGGCCGTAGGTGTTGGCAAACCACCCCAGCAGGCAGGTCAGGACGCTTTCCCCGTCCCAGACCCCCGCGGCCAGCAGCAGCAGGTTCGCCGCCCCGCAGGCCAGGGCCAGCAGGATCGCCGGCATATTGGCCATGCACATATCATAGCAGGCAAAGCCGCCCTCTTTTTGGAAGATCCCCCGGAGGAGCTTTCCGCCGTAGCGGTGGAACACCTGCAGATATCCTTTGGCCCAGCGCAGGCGCTGCCGCCAGGATTGGCCAAAAGTCACCGGCTGCTCGTCGAAGAGCTCTGCCTGGGGACAGTACCCCACCCGCCGGCCGGCGGTGATGTTGTGGACGGTGAACTCGATGTCCTCCGTGAGCAGGAAGAAGTTCCACCCGCCGCAGGCTTCCAGGACCTGACGGCTGAACAGGAAGCCCGTCCCGGACACGGCGGCGCTGGTGCCCAGGAGCATCCGGGCGTGGTTCAGATACTCCGATTCCCGGAGGAACCACAAAGCATAGCCGGCGGAGATCCAGTTGTCGGCGTAGTTTTTGGCGTTGCGGTAGCTGGTGACCACCTCGTAGCCAGCGGAAAAGGTCCGGTTCATCTGACGGATGTAGTCCCGGCGCAGGAGGTTGTCCGCGTCGAAGACGAAGAAGCCGTCGAACTGCTCCAGGCCGCAGTCCCGCCGGATTGCCTCCAAGAGGAAATGCAGGACGTAGCCCTTGCCGATCTGCTCCCGGTTCTCCCGCTGGTAGACCGTGGCGCCGGCGGCCCGGGCGATCTGGGCGGTGGCGTCGGTGCAGTTGTCCGCGGCCACGAAGATCTGGACCAGATCGCTGGGGTAATCCTGGGCCCGGATGCTCTCTATCAACTGGGCGATCACCGCCTCCTCGTTGCGTGCGGCGATGAGCACGGCGTAGCGGTGGTACTTCCCCCAGTTCGTGGGCCGGTCTTTTTTCAGGAAGGGCACCGCCAGGTAGACGAATTGGTAGGAATAACAGGCCAAAAACAGGATTGAGAGGATCAGGTTCACAGTTTGCAGGTTCTCCATTCCATCCACTTTCTTTCCACTCTGTTTTTTCGTCGGAACTTCCCGACACTGAACCCATTATAGCAGGGCGGTGATTAAGATGAAACAGAGACGGGATGAAGATTTTCTTAATATTTTATAATATTTCGGAAAGAATCATTAAGAATCTCTTAAAATTCGGGCTGCTGCCCAGGCGCGGGCCGCTCACCCCGCGGGCTGCCGCCCTGCTCCGGCGGGCCGCCCTTCCCGCCCATGGCGCGCATGTCCATGGTACCCATGTCGGCAAGGTCCAGCGCCGAGGCGTCGACCCGGGTCTCCGGGGCGGCGTTTTGGCCTGCGGTGTCGGAGGGGATGCTCCCCGCCAGCTGGCCCTGGATGCTCTCCCGCCGCAGCCGGCAGAACTGCCGCAGGGTCTCCACCCCCTGTTCAAATTCCGCGTCCGTACAGAATTTCGTGGGGTCCCGGGTGATGTAGGGAGCGATGAGGGCGGCGGTTTCCTGGATCATGGTGTCCAGGTCCGTCTGGTCCAGGAAGGTCTGGTAGAGCTGATGGTACTGCTGGGTGTATTCTTGGTCAGAGAAGATCCAGGACTGCATGGGACGATCGGATAAAACCTCATCGATGGGGTCGTTGACCTGGGCGGTGGCGTCCTGGTTCTGGAAGGTGCCGAAAGCCAGGTTGTAGTCCCAGGGGATCATGGCGAGTTTCCCCTCCGCCTCGTAGAGGTAATAATTGTGGACCATGCTGCCGGTGTAGCTGTCGTCGTTGACCAGGAAGTTGTGGACCACGAAGTAGCGCAGGACTTTGTCCAGGTCCAGGGTGTCCTCCAGGTCCTCCTGGGCGGAGAGACGGCGCAGGGCCTCGATGAGGCGGGACTGGTCCGCCGGGGTGACGTCGGTCTTGGCGCTGTCGAAGAGGTTGGGATAGCTCTCCGCCGCGTCGTCGATGTACTGGAGTTTTACGTCCGCCGAAGCGCCGAAGCCGCCGGGACCGCCGGACATCCCATCGGGCATTCCCTCCGGCATCCCCTCTGGGAATCCTTCGGGGGGCGTTCCGCCTTCCGGCATTCCCTCGGGCAATTCATCCGCCATCCCTTCCGGCCGTTCCTCGGGCGTCCCCTCCGGCGGCTGGCCGGGCATCCCCTGGCCGTCTTCCCAAGCCTGGGGATCGAAGTCCTCCATTTGGAAGTTCTTCCCCTGGCCGGGACCGGCGCCCAAGGATACACTGTCCGGCTTGTACAGCGCCCCGTGGTCCCGGCCATAGCTGCGCTGGAGGAAGGCGTCTTCCACGCCCTCCACCGCCAGATACAGCCCCCAATCCTCCCCGTTGACGGTGAGATAGGCAAAGCTGCAAAGGGGGGCGTCCACCCCAAGGCTTCCCATGAGCTGATAACTCAAATAATCCTTCAGATAGGTGTTGTCCTGAATGCAGTTGTTCAGGCAGAGCTTATCCAGGCCGTGATAGCTCCCGCCGCTGTCGTAGTGGTCGAACTCCAGCTTAAAACTGTAGCGGTCGCTGTCCAGAGCGGAGACCATGGTCAGGGAGGTGTTCCCCTTGGCCCGGATGCCCACGGTTTGGAGGGTCTCACCGTCGATGATCACGGTGCAGCTGGTGTACTGCTCGTCCTCGCAGGTCTCCAAAAACCCCTCCCAGTCCCCCAGGGCGATGTCGATGGTGTGGACCTGGGCGGTGTCGAAGAGGGTGTCCTCGTACCCCATGGCCCGGGATGCCCTGCGCAGCCCCAAAGCTTCCCCGTTGAGGAAGAGGAGGGTCAGCGCCGCCGCCAGGACCACTGCCGCGACGCACACCGCGTCTATGTATCTGTGGCTGGACATAGGCTCACCCCATGTAATCGCCGTTGTAGCTCACCAGCACCGCGCTCTCCACCCCTTCCAGGGCGGACAGGGCGTTGACGAAGGCGGTGCCCTTCTCCTTCAGGCGGATTTCCCAGTTGATCTCCACCCGGCCGGGACGCACGGACTTGCTCTTCATCACGCAGCGCCGGGTCTGGGCGGAAACCATAGCCTGGGCCTGCTCCTCGGCATCCTGGTCCTGGCATTGCAGGACCAGGATGTAGGGATCGCTGTAGCTCTTGCGGTTGACGAAGACCAGGAGCATGACCCCGATCACCACGCTGCCCAGCACCGCCAGCGGGATCAGCCCCGCCGCCAGGACGATGCCCACGGCGATGGACCAGAAGAGGAAGGCGATGTCCAGGGGTTCTTTGATGGCGGTGCGAAAGCGCACGATGGACAGGGCGCCCACCATGCCCAGGGAGAGCACCACGTTGCTGGTCACGGCCAGGATCACTACGGTGGTGATCATCGTCAGGGCCACCAGGGTCACGGCGAAGCTGGAGGAGTACATCACCCCCTGGTAGGTGCGCTTGTAGATCAGGAAGATGAAAAGACCCAGGAGGAAGGACAGCCCCAGGGCCAGGACCATGTCCAGGGGGGTGATGCTGTTGGCATTCTCCAAAAAACTGGATTTGAAAATGTCTTGAAACGTCATGATAAAACTCCTTTCAGGCGGGGGCGTTCAGCCGTAGATCCGGCACTGGGCGTACTTGGAAAACGGCGCGCTGCGGCGGCTGTGCAGCTGCACCGCGTCACGGATGATGGAAGGGAGGTAGGCGTCCCACTTCACCTCCAGAAGGATGGGGGCCTCTCCGGCGGGGATGGTGATCAGCTTGGGGTCCAGCAGGTCGGTGGCGTGCAGGGCGGTGCGCAGGTCGTAGTCCAGGGTCACCCGGACATTCCCCGGCGGGTAGACAAAAGGCTCTCGGGTGTAGTCCACCACCGTCTTGGGCCGGAGCCGTTGGGCCCGAAGCTTTTGGAAAAACTCCTGGAGCAGGGGCTCCGGCCGCGCCTGCATCCAGGCGGTGTCCCCGGCCAGCAGGGCGGTGACCTCCTGGGGGGTCAGGAGGGCGCTGTGCTTGATGCCAAGGCCCGCCTGCTTGTACTTCTTCTCCAGGTGCAGGGTGTCCGGGTCCCCGTTGTAAAGGCGGATGCGGAACTTCTCCCGGCGGGAGACGCCGTTGAGCTTTTCCAGCAGCGCCCGGTCCTCGGGGGTGTCGAAGTAGAGACTGCGCACCAGATACCGTCCCCCCTGGGCGTGGGGGTCCGGCTGGGCGATGGCCCCCAGACGCTGGCGGAGGATGAGCAGGTCTTGGTAGGTGATGGCGTGCTTCCACTCGTGGCGATAGGGCATAGGGATCCCTCCTTTCGTGATATTTTTACTGTACAAGATGGCTCTGAACTCTTTCTGAACGAATTCTTCATGACCATTTCAGTGAAACAGTGTAGTATAGTATCATGAAACGATAGAAAATGGGGAAACTATCCCTAGGAAGGCGAAATTTATGAAAATTTTAATCATCGAAGACGAAAAAATGGTAGCGGATTCTTTGAAATCTCTGCTGGAACAAAAGGGCTTTCAGGTGGAATGCGTCTATGACGGAGAGGCCGGGGAGGATTATGCCCTTCTGGGTGTCTACGACCTGCTGATCCTGGACGTGATGGTGCCCAAGCTGGACGGCTATGAGGTGGCCCAGCGGGTCCGGGCCCAGCGCTGCGGCACCCCCATCCTGATGCTCACCGCCCGGGCCTCCCTGGAGGACCGCATCCGGGGCCTGGAAGCCGGGGCGGACTATTACCTCACCAAACCCTTCGACAGCCGGGAACTCCTGGCCTGCATCCACGCCCTCCTGCGGCGGCAGGGGGCCCAGGTCAACGAGCTGGTCATTGGACCTGGGCAGCTGCTCCCTGGTCTGCGGGGACCGCTCCGTGCGCCTGTCCGCCCGGGAGTTCGACGTAATGCGCCACCTCTTCCAGGCCAAAGGCAACGTGGTGGCCAAGGCCCTGCTGCTGGAAAAGGTGTGGGGCTTTGACTCCAACGCTGTGGAGAACCACGTGGAGGTCTATGTGGGCTTCCTGCGCAAAAAACTGCGCAGCATCGAGTCGGACCTGCTGATCCAAGCCCGCCGGGGCCTGGGCTATCAGATCCTGGTGGCGGAGGAGGAAGGCGGGTGCTAAGACGCCTGCGGCGGAAATTCATCCTGGTGATGATGCTGCTGGTAACGGGGATGCTGGCGCTGGTCTTCGGCGTGATGTATTACTTCACCCAGCTCCACCTGGAGACGGAGAGCCTCTCCACCCTTCAGACCCTGTGCAGCAAACCCCTGATCCCCGGTCAGGTCTGCCCCACGGAATCCTACCTGCCCTACATCCAGATTCAGCTGGACCACCAGGGGCGGGTGCTGGAGGCGGCGGGGTCCCTGAACCTGGGGGACCGGGGGAACCTGCAGCGTTTGGCGGATGCTGCCGCGGCCCAGAAGGAACAAAGCGGAGAGTTGGAGGTGGAAGGACTGCGGTACTTTTTCCTCCGCTCTGCCATGGGGGTGCGTCTGTCGCTGGTGGACATCACCAGCGAGCGGCTGGCCCTGTCCCATCTGGCCCAGAGCTGTCTTTTGCTGGGGCTTTTGAGTTTCGCGGCCTTTTTCCTCCTGAGTTTGGTGCTGGCCCGGTGGATGGTGAAGCCGGTGGAGACCGCCTGGCGGCAGCAGCGGCAGTTTGTGGCGGATGCCTCCCATGAGCTGAAAACGCCCCTCACCGTCATCCTCACCAACGCGGAGCTGCTGGAGAGCGGCGGGGAGGCTTCCACCAAAAACCTGCTGACCATGGCCCGGCAGATGCGGGTGCTGGTGGAGCGGCTGCTGGTGCTGGCCCAGACGGAAGGGGAGGATCAGCCGCCCCTGATCCCCCTGGATTTCAGCCAGCTGGTGGAGGAGGCGGTGCTGCCCTTTGAGGTACTCCTCTTCGAGGCGGGGCTGACTTTAGAGAGCCAGCTGGAAGCGGGGCTGATGGTAAAAGGCCGGCGGGAACAGCTGGGGCACATCGTGCCGATTTTCTTGGACAACGCCCGAAAGTACGCCGCCCGGGAGCGTCCTGTGCTGGTGAGTCTGGCGCGCACGGGGCGGCAGCGGTGCCGCCTGGTGGTGGAGAGCGCCGGGGACCCCATCCCGCCCCAGGAGCTGGAGAATATTTTCAAGCGGTTTTACCGCCTGGACAAGGCCCGCAGCCAGAACGGCAGCTTTGGCCTGGGCCTGTCCATCGCCGCGGAGATCGTCCAGGACCACCGGGGACGGATCTGGGCGGAGAGCGGGGCGTTTGGCAACCGCTTTCTGGTGGAGCTGCCCTGCCGGTAGGGGGGATTTGGGGCTTGTACTGCGCCTCCTTTTATGCTATCATGGCTGAAAGGAGGCGTTTATGATGAAAAAAGTATGTGTTTCAACGATGTGCCGCGCCATGGTACTGGCCCTGTGCCTGAGTTTTTGCGCTTTGCGTCCCAGCGCGTTTGCCGCTGAGGATGCGGTATATTATATCAGTTTCTATGCCGCGGAGGACTTGACGGTCCTTCCCCCGGACGCCGTGGGCGTGAGCACCCCGGTGCGGACGGAACCCGGCGCTTATGCGTACATCCTGCCGGAGGGTCCCGCCCGGCCGGGCTTTACCTTCACCGGCTGGAAGTTGGAGGGCGGCGGGACGCTCCATGCCCCCGGAGAGAACTTCCAGGTCACCCAGGACAGCCGCTTTTATGCCCAGTGGACCGCAGCCCATCCCTTCACGGACCTGAAAGAGGGGACGGACTATTTTTATGACGTGATCCAGCTCTGGTCCCAGGGGGTCATGACCGGGACCTCCCCCACCGCCTTCTCCCCCGAAGGCGGCTTCACCCGCGCCATGCTCTGGACGGTGCTGGCCCGGTTGGCGGATGCCCCGACAGGGGGGACGCCCTGGTACGCCCAGGCCCAGAGCTGGGCCGTGGAGAACGGGGTTTCGGACGGCAGCGGCCCGGCGCGGGCGGTCTCCCGCCAGGAGCTGGTGACCATGCTCTACCGGCAGGCGGGCAGTCCGGAGGTCCAGCAGGGCGCGGAAGCTGCCCTTGCGGAATTCCCCGGCGGGGAAGATGTAGCCTCGTGGGCCCGGGAGGCCATGTGGTGGGCGGTGCAGACCAAAGTCCTCGACCCCCAGGGCAGCGGTGTTTTGGCACCGGAGAGGGCGGTCACCCGCTGTGAGGTGGCCGTGTCCGTGGCGCGGACGTTGGCATTGACACAAGGAGGAGAAGAGAAATGAGAAAATATTGGGTTTCCCTGCTGGCCCTGCTTTTGCTGGCGGGATGCCAGCAGGCGCCGCAGGCCTTTGTGATCCCCGTGGCGGAGGAGGTTTCCAACACCGCTGCCTTTGCGGTCACGGTCCCGGAGGGGAAGAAAGTGGCCCTCTATGTGGAGCACTGGCTGGATGGGGAGCAGGTGGAGCGCAAGCATCTGGTCTCCTTTGCCGAGGACACCAAGCCTGTGGTGGTCCAGGTGAACGAGCAGGACGGGCAGGTGGAGTATTTGTATGTCACCCAGTCGGGGGATGTGCAGGAGACGGTGGAACAGGTCCATCTGGAGGAGTATTCCGTCCAGGGGATGAGCCTTTGGGGCTGGCTGACCCCGGAGGAGGCCGCGGCGGATGGAACCGACGCGGTGGTGCTTTATGCCTGGTGCGGCGATGAGGAGACGGCGGTGAATACGATGCGCTGTTCCGCGTTTATGGAGGATGCCGCGTATGTGGAGGAATTCCAAGAGGTCCAGATGGTTTGGGCGGTGTTGGAAGACGTATAAAAAAGGCTCCCTGGCCGTGTGGTCAGGGAGCCTATTGTGTTTTATCTTTGCGAAAAAGAGCGGAAGGGGTTCAGTCAAACGCCAACCCCAAATACCCCTCTTTCCTGCGGTACTTGGCTTTCAGCGCCGGATCATACCAAGTGATCATCCCAAAGGGCTGTACATAGCTGCCGTTGATGCCGTCCCAGAAGGCCGGGGTGCGCACATGGTAGCGAATGGCGTCCAGCTCCTGGCTGACCACCTCCACCGCCTGAAGCATCCGCTCCTGGGGCAGCAGCAGCTCCTTCATCAGCAGCCGCCGCTTCTGTACATACTCAATGGCCGCGCAGCCTACGGTGTCGCCGAACTCCAGCTTATACAGGTCGCCGCCGGCCAGATGGCTGCCGATCTGCTGAAATTGGATCATCTGGTCGGTGTAGCGGACGTGGAAGGTGTCTTTCAGATACCGCTCCCGGATCTCGTTGTACTCCTTGGGGGTGATGGGGGTCATGGTGCCGCCGCCGGTGTCCCCGGTGAGGGCGGAGGTGAGGATCTCCACCTTTCGGGTGGCGAAGCACTCCTCCATGCCGATGGCCTCAAAGAAGCGGTGCAGAGAGGGCGAGGCCGGGACCAGGACCATGGCCTTCATCCCCCGCTCCTGGAGATATTTGTCCCCATAGGCCAGCAGCTGGCGGGCGTGGCCCTTGCCCTGGACATAGGGATTCGTCGCCAGGGCGTAGACATAGCCCACAGGGACGTCCTCTCCGTCGGGCAGGTGGATGGTGCCGGGGAGCATGGCGGCCATGGAGTTGATTTCCCCGTCCTCGTCCACCACAAGGACCTGTTCCGGGTCGCAGACCTTTTGGTAGAATACGTCGATGTAAGTGCTGGGGTCCCCGAAGCACTTCTTCCAGAGTTCTTTTTCGTGGGGGACGTCCTGGGGCGTCCCGGTGCGGATGGTGATCATAGGGCATACCTCCAAATTCAAACGGGATTCGCGGGGATCAGAGAAACAGCGCCTGGGCGCTGAATTTTTCCGCCATGCAGTCGGGATAGTAGGACTGCTTGGCGCGGCGCAGGCCGGGCAGGCCCATGTCATCCTCCCGGTTGAGGTGGGTCAGGCCGGGATGGACCTGCATCAAGTGCTGGGCAAAGGAGCGGGCCACAGCCGGGTAGGCCCCTTGGACCTCCTCCCGGGCCCGCTCAAAGTTTACATCGAAGACCTGGGGCGTCAGGGGCGAACCCAGGGTGAAGGCCAGCAGCTGTCCCTGCCAGCGCAGGACGATGCCCTCCATGTTCAGGGCCTCCCGGTTGTCCAGGGCCAGGAGGAGGGCGCGGTGCTCGTCGTCCAGGGAGCGCAGGCCCTGAAGGCCCTCCCGCTGCACGGCGCTCTGGTGCCAGCGGGCGTCCAGGGCCAGACAGTCGGGGATGTCCTGGTCGGTGAGCGGGCCCCAGCTCCAGCCGGGGCAGTGCTCATCCAGGCGGTGGATGTGGTTGCGCTTGGCGTGGAGTTTCTTTCCCGGCAGCTGGGCCAGACGGCCGATCTGATAGAGATAGTCGAAGTTGTCCCGCAGGGGGGCGAAGGTGAAGTGGCCGGGGAAGTTGGCCTGCAGAAAGTCCACGTGGGCGCGGGTGAGGCTGAGCAGGCGGAAGGGCTCCCCGGCGGCGCTGGCGTCCAGGGAGAGGGCGTGCAGGGCTGGAAGGGGGTCGCCGCTGCCGGCGGGCCAGAGGTAGCTCAGGCCGTAGTGGCTCCGGACCCGGACCAGCAGGCGCTCGCCCCAGGGGGCCAGGGCCGTGCCGAAGGCGCGGCTCCAGCAGCATAGGTTGGCAAAGCCGTAGTCACACAGGGGCAGGGCCTCTGCCTGGAGCCTGGGCAGGACCCAGCTGCGTTGGCTGGGATGGGGGGCTTGAAAGGGGATCATGATAAATTGTCGGCTCCTTTGTTCAAAGGGTGATGGCTTCGATCTGGTACTTGTTGTTCCGGGCGATCTCGTCCAGGCGGATGTCCTCCGTGACGGAGGAGATGAGGTTGTAGGCCTCCCCCTGGTGCTTGGCCCGGCCGGTGCGGCCGATGCGGTGGACGTAATACTCCCCTTCCTCGGGGATGTCGTAGTTGATGACGGCGTCCACGTCGTCGATGTCCAGGCCCCGGGCGGCCACGTCGGTGGCCACCAGCACCCGGACCTCCCCGGCCCGGAAGGCGGAGAGGACTTTTTCCCGCAGCCGCTGGCCCAGATCGCCGTGGATGCACCGGGCGGAGAGGCCGCGCATCTGCAAAAGCCCGGTGATGCGGTCGGTGTTGTTCTTGGTGTTGCAGAAGACGATGACCCGCTCCAGGTTCTTCTTTTCCAAAATCGCCGCCAGCAGGTCCACCTTGCCCCCCAGGTCCACTTTCAGGCGGTACTGGCTGATCTGGGGACGGTTTTCCTGGACGGGACGGACCACGATCTCCACCGGGTCGCGCTGGTAGAGCCAGGAGATGTCCATGACTTCTCGGGAGATGGTGGCGGAAAACATCCCCAGGTTGCGCCGGTGGGGGATGCTCTTGAGGATGCGGGTGACATCCTTGATAAAGCCCATGTCCAGCATCCGGTCGGCCTCGTCCAGGACCACGGTCTCCACATGGTCCAGGCGAACGGTGCGGCGCTTCATGTGGTCCATGAGCCGGCCTGGGGTGGCCACCACGATCTGGGGACGCTTTTTCAGCAGGTTGATCTGCCGGTCGATGGGCTGGCCGCCGTAGAGGCAGGCCACCCGGATGCCGGGCAGATAGGCGCACAGCTGGCGCAGCTCATCCTGGATCTGCATGGCCAGTTCCCGGGTGGGGGCCAGGATGAGCCCGGTGACGGCGGAGCCTTCTGGGTCGGTATGTTCCAGCATGGGGATGCCGAAGGCGAAGGTCTTGCCGGAGCCGGTGGGGGCCTTGGCGATCACGTCCTTCCAGTCTTTGAAGCAGGGGATGGCCCCTGCCTGGACGGGTGTTGCCAAGGAGAACCCCTTTTCTTGCAGGGCGCGGAGCAGGCCGGGTGAGAGATCCATCTCCTGATAGCGCAGGTCCAGCTCCACTTGGGTGCCATTGATTTCCATAATCGTGTAACGTCCTTTATCTATAACTCGTTTTCCCTATCTTACCACAACTGGGCGGGAAGGGCAAGGGGGGGAATTTCGCGGGAGAGAAAAGCGGGATCCGGGGGATGGATACCGCTGGGGGATTTCAGATTGAGGATAGCATCGCCCGACTTGCCTGCGAAGGGCAAGATGGAATGACGTTTTCCGACGTCTGCTCAATGCGCGGAGGCATTTAGACTTTAAGCCGATTTGGATGGGCTGGGCTGTGGAACGTCTTCTATCTTGGTGAATGAACTCGAAAAACGGCATAGGAACAGCCATAAACGACACGCGCCCCCCGGAGACCGTAATGGTTCCGGGGGCGCGTGTATACAGCGGAGCATACCGCTTGCCTTATACAGGATGTTCCTTCCAAGGAAGGGATACGCTTACTTCTTTTCCCAATCTCCTGCCACGTCATTTCCGACAGAAGAGGCCGCATTGGACCACTCCTTTTCCAGAGCGGACCAGTCCCGGTCTGGCAGCTTGCCAGTCCAGGTCTCGGTGACCCCCATCTCGTCACGCTCATAGTCGTGGCTGTTGGTGGCCTCCTGGACAGCCTCATAGAACCAGGCACTCACCGGGTTGTCCGGCCAAGTGACCATGTCGCTGAGCATATGGTCCTTGTCTGGCACGCGGTCCAGCATCCGGTTCACCAAGGTCATGGCCTCGGCGCGGGTGATGGGATCGTTGGGCCGGAAGGTGCCGTCGCTGTTGCCCTTGATCCAGCCGGCCTGCACAGCGCGGATGATGTCCTGCTCAGCCCAGTGCCCCACGGTGTCGGGGAAGGGCTTTGCGGTGACTTCCTCATCGCTGGTGAAGCGGGCGGCAATGGTGGCGAATTCCGCCCGGGTGATGTTGGCGGTGGGATAGAACTTGCCGTCTTCCTTGCCTTTGAGCAGGCCCGCCTTGGCGGCGGTGGAGACCGCGTTGTTGTACCACAGGGAGGCGTCGGCCACGTCGGGGAAGCCGTTGGTGCTGGACCAGTTGGCGGCGCGGTATTCATCCGTCATGAGGCGGAAGAAGATGGTGGCCACCTCGGCGCGAGTGATGTTGGCCTGGGGACGGACGGTGCCGTCGGGATAGCCGGTCACATAGGCATAGTGATCGGTGGTGTTCAGGCCCGGGGCCCCAGCCAGAGGCACGTCAGGATCTTCGATTTGGGTGCCGGGGTTGGGATCGGGTCTGGGGGTCGGACGGCTGCTCCCGCCGCCGCCGCCGCCGCTGTTCTGACGCCACTGGGCAGTGATGGTGATGTTGCCGTCGGAACCGGTCACAGGATCGCTCCAGCCGGTGAAGGTGTAGCCGCTCCGGGAGGGATTGGCGGGATACAGGCCGGCGTAGTCAGTACCCTGATCGATGGTCTCGGTCTTGATGGGCTGGTTGTCGCCATAGCCGGGGAGCCAGCTTACCGTAACTTTCTTGGGCGTGGGAGGCACTTGGTTGGCGGTCCACTGGGCGGTCAGGGTGATATCTCCGGTAACAGGCGTGCTGAAGTCATACGCCTGATCGCCCAGGTTCCAGCCGTTGAAGGTGTAGCCCTCGCGGGTGGGGTCGGCGGGCTTGGTGACTTTGCCGCCCTCGGGCACGTTCTGCGAAGTGACCGCGCTGCCGCCCTTGCTGTCGAAGGTTACGGTATAGCTTCCTATCGCGGTATAGGTGTAGGTGTACACAGTGTCACCCGAAACCTGGGTTTCCTTCGTAGGCGTATCATCCCAACTGCCGGCCTTGAAGTTTGCGTTGGGCTTCTCACCAGCAGAGGGGATCTCTGCATCTGCTAGAGTTGCTGTCCCATCGGCAGCATAGGTCTCGCCGTCAGCAGCATACTTTTCGACATACACCACCACATCGGCGGTCTCTTCGTTGTTCCATGTGCCGTTTTCAACCTTAAAGGTCACCTTCGCTTGATACTTGTCGGGGATCCCGTCGGAGGTGTCGGTGGGGTTGCCTGCATCATCGGTGCCGATGGTGCCCTTGGTGTCCAGGGAGTAGATGATGTCGGCCACTACGTCAGCAGTGATGTTCTTGGCCGCAGCCAACTTTGCCAAACCTTCGGCGCTGGCGACCTCGTCCAGGACGTATTTCCCGTTCTCACCAAGCCGCTCGGGAATTACAATCGCATTGGTGACCGCATTCCTGACGGGAGCCATGAAGGATGTAGATTCACGAGTGTAGGCGAAGTCGTCGCCCTCGTCAACCGTGGTTTTGCTGGGTTTCTGCAACTCGGTGCCGCCGTCAGTCTTAAAGTTGATGGTAACATTGTACTGCTTCTTGGCGTCGGAACTGCTGCCGCCCTTTCCGTTGTCACCCTCAGGTCCATCGGTGGGATTCTCGGAGGTTCCGTTGCTCTCCAGCGTGGCGTTGTTAGTCAACTGTCCGTTGACAACATTGTCCTTGGTGAAGGTTTTGGTCACATAGATGACCGCCTGGGTCTTGCCCTCGGCAATGGCACCAATCAGCGGGTCGCCACCCACATGGGTCGCATCAGCGTCTGTCACCTTGTACTGTGCGCCAGCAGTGCCAGTAACGGTAATCTTGTACAGCAGGGTCACGGCAGGGGCGTCATTGCCCACGAAGACCACATTCTTGTTATAGTTGACCGTTACGCCGTCAAGATTCAAGGTCACGTCAGCAGGCTCCGCAGTCAGACGTTCCTTCTCCAACTTCTCTAGTTTGGGATTGACAGGTGGTGTGGTATTCTTGATGAAGTACATCTTCAGTATTGTGCCGCTCTTGGCCAGAGTAGCAGACAGGACAGAGCCGTTATAATCGTTCCCAGCGTAGGTATAGCCCTCGTAGGATTTGTCAGACGAAGCGACACTGACGGTTGTGCCCACAGTACCATTGCGAGATTCGCTCTTGAGGAGCGTATTCGCTGTATCAAGCCACTGAACAGTGTATAGAGCAGTTTGAGGCGTATTTTTCTCCCACGTCGCAGTGTAAGTGATATTGCCATTTTTATCGGCCATATCGGGGTCGATGGTATCCTTGACGGTGGGAGCCCAACCCATGAAGGTATAGCCCTCTCGTTCAGTGTTACCTGAAAAATCGGGAGTCTTATCGCCGTTCTTCAACTTTCCGTGGCTCTCGTTGCCAAAGACCACTCCGTCTGTACCATCCGTATAAATGACAGTGTAGGTCTTAGTATCCGTCTTTTCCCACACCGCATGCAGCGTCTTGCTGACGGGGTTAGAAGTACTGCCGTAGCCTTCGGACCAGGTCAGCGAAATAGGCTCACCGCCAGTGTATTGAGCGGTCTTGGCATTGGCGGTTTCCGCCCATCCCTTGAAGGTATAACCCTCCCTGGTGGGGGTAGCGTTGGTGACTTTTAGGGTTGCGGTGGTGGCGGCTACATCGTTATATGTCAAATTAACCGGAGAACCACCCTGGGAATCGTAATTCAGTTGATAGCGGGCTTTGACTGTAACATCAAATGCGTCCTTATATTTCCACCAATAGTAACCTTCAGAAAAATCAGAGGTGTGCTGAGGCAGCATTTGACCTGCAGGAGTGTACTTGAAACTATTAGGGCAATAAGAACCACTGACTTTTTTAACTTCGAAATTGACATAATAGCTCTGTTGCACCTCTGTCTGTCCGGGTTTTATTGCTGTATAGTCCAGTCTGAGGCACTCAGAACCGTACAGTTGACTGTAGGGGTTCGTTCCTATAGAATACTTGATATCATCAATCAA
Source organism: Ruminiclostridium sp. (assembly GCA_022792035.1). GTDB lineage: Bacteria > Bacillota > Clostridia > Oscillospirales > Oscillospiraceae > Evtepia. The sequence goes on from JAAWAE010000073.1 coordinate 15,817, forward strand.
CCCAGGAACTGTACTCGTGACATTTATGTCAATATAATCCTTTGCAGCCCACAGACCATATGAATACCGACATGTATATACTATTTGCCCCCAACTATTTTTGAAGGATACATTGCAGAGCGGCTGATAACTTGGGCAGCGAAGATAATATCCATTATCTCCTACATACTTGGTCACTTTCCCAGCATAGGTATCAAGCTTTCCGTTTTTTACGTTATTCCCGTAAGTTACATCACTCAGAGTTAAATTAGGACGCACTGCTATATCTTGAGCGGGATGCTCTGTTGCATAGGAGCTATTCTCCATATCCAGCGCCGCATCCACATCAGCAACAGCCTGACTGTAGATAGCCTCAGCGGCTTTCACGTCCTCACGTTCCGCATACTCGGTCCCCAGAAGGGCCTCGTAAGCCTCGGAGACGGGGCCATAGACGTACTCGGCTATCTCTTCGGCATTGTCAGCGGTGATCTCCTCGGGGATCTCCGCCACGGCATCCAAAAACGTCTGCACCTGCGCGGGGAGCGCCTCGTCCCAGCCGTCAAAGGCGGCGCTCAGGGTCACGATCTGCTCCTCCCCACCGTCGGGGGAGAGCAGGACGATCTCGTTCTCGCTGATTCGGAAGGTTGGCTGTTCTGCCTCCGCCAAATCCTCCAGGTCCTCGGGGGTGAGGATGCGCTCATCCTCCTGCCCTTCGTTGAGGATCAGCTGGGCGGGATAGTGTTCCTCGCCGTCCTGCTCTTCCAGACCAGCGTTGGGCAGGTCGAACAGCTGCGCGGCGGTGACGCTCACGCTCTCTTCTTCATCCTCTCGCAGCTGTTCATACAGTACGGCAGTGTCCAGCTTTGCGGGTGCGGAAACTGTGTCCTTGCTGTCTCCTGTAGCGAAGGCAGCGGTGGGCAGCAGACTCAGGCACATCACAAAAGCAAGGAACACAGCGGCCGCTTTTTGGCTGTGTTTCATGAAATAGTTCACGCTATCATCTCCTTCTTTGCGGGGCTCGACGGCATGGCCGAGCCGGATTCGCTCGAGCTTAGCAGCGTTTGCGCCATAGCTCTCCTTGCGTCCCACCGTTTCCAGATGGAACGCCGGCATCTCAGGTCACGGGGACCACGGCCTGATCTTGCTCCCACCGCCAGCGATGCTTGGGCGGCGGGCAGATCAGGCGGGCTTCGTTCGGTCATAGTGACCACTCCTTTCCTCTCATTTTATGAATCAGCCTTTTTTGGCGAATCCATCCAATTTGCGGGAAAAGCACATCTTCGTGTGTTGGGGATTGCTACAGGAATGTGTACTTTCTTGTAGGCTATTTTTGTTTTTATGTTACTTTAAGGGTAACACAAATTCTACCAGATTTCAAGTTGAACACGCTTCTAAACTGACGGTTTTTTCCTTTGTTTTTTGTGTGGTTTGCCGTATTAAGTTTTTTAC
>JAAWAE010000074.1 GCA_022792035.1 Ruminiclostridium sp.
CCATCCTCCGGGAGCACTTCCCCGATGTGAAGGTGCGGGTCATCAACGTGGTGGACCTGATGCGTTTGCAGTCCGACAGCCAGCACCCCCATGGGCTTTCCGACCAGCAGTATGATATGCTCTTCACCAAGGACAAGCCCATCCTCTTCACCTTCCACGGCTATCCGTCCCTCATCCACGAGCTGACCTATCGCCGGCACAATAAAAACCTCCACGTCCGGGGGTATATTGAAGAGGGTACCATCACCACGCCCTTTGATATGCGCGTGCTGAACAATCTGGACCGCTTCCATCTGACGATGGATGTCATCAACCTCCTGCCGGAGAAGCTGGGAACCAGAGGCGCCTTCCTCATCCAGCAGCTCCAGGACAAGTTGGTGGAACACAAGCAGTTCATTGCCGAGTTTGGCACAGACCTGCCTGAAATCCGTGATTGGAAATGGACAGCCGCTGAGGAGTAATTCCCCTTTTGCGCGTATCGCGGCGCTGAGAACGAGTGATTTGTTCTCAGCGCCGTTTTTCTGCCCGTTATTGTTTTGCTGCCACCGCTTTTGTGATGTGACTGATCATTTACAGTGTGACCCATTGCAGGCGGATGGTCAAAGGTAAGGTCAATGGCTTCCGGTCATTCTGCTCCCTGCTTCCTTGACAACAGCCCCACTCCCATAGTATCCTTAACATAGATTCCCATGCCCGGGGAAAAACGGGCGAAAGGAGAGAATTTATGAAAGAGATCCGAATCAAAAACGGCGTGCTGTTCACGCTGTGCACCCTGCTGGCCGTCCTCCTGCTGGGCGCGGTCCCGGCAGGCGCCGTCTCCCAGAGCGACATCACCATCGTAGGAGACGCCTACTACGACGAAGCCCAAGGCCACTACGTCCTCACCGAGGAAGAGACCTGGCAGGGCGGCGCGCTGTGGTTCAACCAGGTGCGCTGCAATGACAACTTCTCCATCTCCATGGACTTCTACACCGGCCACGCCGACCATGTGGATTCCTACGGCGGTGCCGACGGCATCTGCGTCGCCTTCTACGCCAAAGGCGGACAGGCCGGAGAGCAGGGCCAAGGTCTGGGCTTCGACGGCTGCGGCGGCTACGGCGTGGAGATCGACACCTATCAAAACTGGACGAAAGATGACCCGGAAAACAATCACATCGCCATCATCCAGGGCGAAGTCGGCAACCACAAGCAAATCGCCGACGCCACCGGTTTCACCGAGGACGGCAAGTGGCATCACCTCCAGATCACCAACCGCCGGGGGGTATGCACCGTCTTCGTGGACGGGGCCCAGGTTTTGCAGCAGGAAAACGTCACCCCCAACGGACAGTTTGAGATCGGCATCACCGGCGCCACCGGAGGCGGCTACAATTATCACGCCGTAAAAAACATCGAGCTGACGGAAGCCGTGTGGAAGGAAGCCTCCCCCTGGGCCGACGATGAGCTGACCCGCGCCCAGGAAAAAGGACTTATCCCCGAAGTCCTCTATGACCAGGATCTGACAAAACCCATCACCCGGGCGGAGTTTGCGGCGGTCGCCGTACAGCTGTACGAAAAGTGGACCGGGAAAACGCCCCAGGGCGGGTCCACCCCCTTCGTGGACGTGGCCGGGAACCCCTGTCTGGATGAGATCGAAAAGGCATATTCCCTGGGTGTAGCTGTGGGCACCTCCCCCACCACCTTCCGCCCCGGCATCAACATCCCCCGGGAGCAGCTGGCGACCATGCTGTGCCGGGTGTACAAGTGCATCGCCCTGGACGGGTGGACCTATGAGCGGGACAGCCTGTACTCCCTGGACATCAGCGGGGTCAGCCACTTCGCCGACCATGCCCTGATCTCCGACTTTGCCCAGCAGTCCGTCTACTTCATGGTCAAAAACCACGTCATGGACGGCGTGGGGAACAACCGCTTTGCACCTCGGGCCTCCAGCTCCCAGGAAGAGGCCCTGGGTTACGCCCTGGCCACCAGAGAACAGGCCCTGGTCATGTCTCTGCGGAGCCTGGAAAATTTAGATCAGTAACGATCCCCATACAAACGCGGGCCAGGAGTTTTTCTTGGTCCGCGTTTTTGTTCCTCTCTCATCGCAATTTTTGACGGTCTTTTGCCGTAAAACAAGATCTTCCTGCCTTGTCGTTTTCTTCTTTTTATGCTACAATGACCCCATAGTATTCCCATCCCCGCGGAAAGGAGGTCTCGCCTTGCCCAACAAAAGCGACCGCTCCACCTGGTACCCCCTGGATAACGCCGGCCTGCTCTACTCCGCCATCCAGCGGGAACGCTACTCCGCCGTCTACCGCTTCTCCGCCGTCATGGTCAAGAAAGTGGACCCGGAGGCCCTTCAGCGAGCCGTGGACCTCACCCTTCCCCGCTTCCCCAACTTCGCCGTCCGCCTGCGCAAGGGCGCCTTTTGGCACTACTTCGAGCCAAACCCCAACCCCGGCCCCTTCGTTCAGCCCGATATGGCAAACCCCTGCCAGCCTGTGCGCCGGAAAGAGGACAATGAGTGGCTCATCCGCTTCTTTTACTACGAAAAACGGATCTCCATGGAAGTCTTCCACGCCGTGTCTGACGGACCCGGAACCTCCGTTTTCTTCCGCACCCTCCTGGCCGTCTACCTCCGGGAGCTGGGCCATTACATCCCCGACGGGCCCGGGATGCTGGACTTGCAGACCCCGCCCAAAAAAGAAGAGCGGGAGGATGCCTACGCCCGTCACGCCGGGGGCAAAAAACTCCGGGGCAGTCTGGAAAAGACCGCCTTCCCCAACACCAGCCCCGCCGCCCCCTTCTATACCCTCAACGTCATCACCGGCCTGCTGCCCGTGGACAAGCTCCGGGCCGTGGCGAAAAGCTACCAGGCCACCATCACAGAATACCTCACCGCCGTCCTCCTCCAAAGCATTTTGGAAAATCAGGCGGAGCAGCACTTCAAAAAACCCCGCCCCGTGGCCCTGGCCATCCCCATCAACCTGCGGCCCTGGTTCCCCACGGAAACCCTGCGCAACTTCATCCTCACCATGCGCCCGTGCATCGACCCCACCCTGGGGGACTACACCTTCCCCGAGATCGTCCAGCAGGTCCACAGCTATATGCACCTCCACGCCAGCCGCTTGGAAATGCAGGCCAAACTCACCGGGAACGTCCGCTTCTCCACCAACCACTTTCTGCAGATCATCCCCCTGCCCCTGAAAAACATCGTCATGGCCTTCTCCTACTGGCTCGTCGGCGTGCGGCCCTATTCCGGCACCTACACCAACCCCGGCCCCTTCCCCGTCCCCCCTGCCATGGCCCCCCATATCCAGCGCCTGGAGGTCATGCTGGGACAGGCCACCCGCCCTTCCCCTCACTGCGCCTCCATCAGCTTCGGGAACACCATGGCCGTCACCTTCGCCGGGACGGGGACGTCCAGCGAGACCGAGCGCCGTTTCTTTACCCATTTGGTCCGGGAAGGCATCCCGGTGAAGATCGAATCCAACCGTTCCGAATAACCCCGTTCCATTCCTGGAGGGATGTTCCATGTCCTACTGCGTCAACTGCGGGGTGGAGCTGGACGCCACCGCGTCCTTCTGCCCTCTGTGTCACACCCCGGTGGTCAACCCCAACCAACCCGTGGACCTGACCGCCCCAAAACCCTTCCCCCAAGAGCGCAAAGAAGTGCCCCCCGTCCACCGGGGCCAGCTGGCCATCCTTTTGACCACGATCCTGTTGTCCGTGGCGGTGTGCTGCGGCATTTTGAACCGCTTTCTGCCCACGGACCATCTTTGGTCCCTGTACGTCATCGGCGCGGCGGCCATGCTCTGGGTGTGGATCGTCCCGCCCCTGCTGCACCACAAACCCGGCGCCTTCCGCCTGCAGCTGCTGGCAGACATCTCCGCCGTGGCCGCCTACGTCTCCCTAGTGGCGGTGGATCTGGACAGCTGGGAATGGTACTGGCATCTGGCCCTTCCCATCATCCTCTGGATGGGCGCGCTGTTCCTGTTCTGGGGCCTGACCCTGGGGAAGCGCCAGCGCAGCGTGATCTCCTCCGCCACCCTGGTCATCGGCTCTTTGGGGGTGTTCGCCATGGGGGTGGAACGCTTCACGGACCTGTTCTTCCACGGAAAATGGGCCCCATCGTGGTCGTTAATCGTGCTGACGGTGTGCGTGGTGCTGATGGTGCCCCTGCTGGTGATCCGCCACGTCCCATCCCTGCGGGAGGAGGTCCGGCGGCGGTTCCATATGTGATCCAAACGCGCAAAAAGCGTCTTCCCCTTCCGCCCAGGAAGGAGGAAGGCGCTTTTCTTTGCGCTTATTTTGGGCGCTCTTATCTCTTTTCACTGAAAAACGGCTATCAAAAGGTACACCTTTTGATAGCCGCTGCTTTCTCGTAATTATAACATGAAAAGTATTCTCACGCAAGGCCCTTTCTGCTTTTTTACACAATGATTTAGAACATTATCGCTCTTTATCTGGAAATGGAAGGATTCGTCAAAAGGTGTACCTTTTGGCAAATGTTTTGTGAAGGAGGG
>JAAWAE010000075.1 GCA_022792035.1 Ruminiclostridium sp.
AAGTCCGACGCTGAGATCATGCGCTTCTGCCAGAGCTTCATGACCGCTCTGTATCGTTACATCGGGCCCGACGTTGACGTTCCCGCCGGCGACATGGGCGTGGGCGGTCGTGAGATCGGCTTCCTGTATGGTCAGTATCGCCGCCTGAAGGGCACCTTCGAAAACGGCGTGCTCACCGGCAAGGGCCTGTCCTATGGCGGCTCCCTGGCTCGTCCCGAGGCCACCGGCTATGGCGCTGTGTACTATCTGCTGGAAGTGCTCAAGCACGAAGGCGAGGACATCAAGGGCAAGACCATCGTGGCTGCCGGCTTCGGCAACGTCACTTGGGGCATCTGCAAGAAGGCCATGCAGCTGGGCGCTAAGGTCATCACCCTGTCCGGCCCTGACGGCTACATCTACGATCCCGACGGCGTGTGCACCGAGGAGAAGGTCAACTACCTGCTGGAGATGCGTTCCTCCGGCCGCAACCAGGTCAAGGATTACGCAGACAAGTTCGGCGTGAAGTTCTTCCCCGGCGAGAAGCCCTGGGGCACCAAGGGCGACATCATCATGCCCTCCGCCATGCAGAACGACGTCAACATGGACCAGGCCAAGAAGATCGTGGAGTGCGGCGCTAAGTACTACATCGAAGTTGCGAACATGCCCACCACCAACGACGCTCTGAAGTTCCTCATGGATCAGAAGAACATCATCGTGGCTCCCTCCAAGGCCGTCAACGCCGGCGGCGTGGGCGTGTCCGCTATGGAGATGTCCCAGAACTCCGAGCGTCTGTCCTGGACTGAGGACGAAGTGGACGCTCAGCTGAAGAAGATGATGGAGACCATCCACAGAGTGTCCGCTGAGGCTGCTGAGAAGTATGGCCTGGGCTACAACCTGGTGGCTGGCGCCAACATCGCTGGCTTCCTGAAGGTTGCTGAGGCTATGCTGGAGCAGGGTATCTTCTAAGAAATCCCCCCTCTTATATTTCTGCGGCGTGGACGAACACGTCCCTTCAATCACGCAAGAAAAGGACCCGGCCGGTTTCGGTCGGGTCCTTTTGTTTTGCTGAAAGGGGGATTAACTCATGCTGGGGCTGTGACGGTTGGGGCTCGCCGTCTGCGTTGGTTCGTGATGTTTCGTGATCCCCCCGCACGCCCGGGGGCGCGGCCCCCTGGACCCCCGCCAGGGGCGCCGCGCCCCTGGACCCCGCCAAGGGACGCCGTCCCTTGGAACCCTGGCCGGGGGGCCAGCCCCCCTGGACCCCCACAGGGGCTGCCGCCCCCAGGACCCCCGCTCCAAGGGCTCCGCCCTTGGGGATCCCGCCAGGGGCTCCCGCCCCTGGACCCCGGGTTATCGCCAATATCGCCGCGTGAGTGCGGGGGAATGTGGGACTACGCGTCCCGGTATGGTTGGGGTATGGCATGAAAACCCGTCTTTTGTGTAGGGGTTGCAGCCCTCGGCGATCCGCGAATTTTCTTCCGCGCTTCCATCCAGGGCAGAGCTTTTTTGTTACTCTCTGAATGCAAGCAAAAACTGCTCCAGTGCCTTCCGCTGTTCTCTTGTTAAGCCCGGATCGTCCGAAAAACCCACCAGATAGTCCATAGATGTTTGCAGGATGATTGCCATCTGTTTCGTCCGGTCCAAGGACGGTGTTTGTACGTTGCTTTCATAGCGATAGATGGTTTCCTTGCTTACGCCTAGTTTCTTAGCGAATGCCTTCCGAGAAATCTTTCTCGCTTCTCGGAGCTGACGAAGCCTGAGCCCAAAATCATAAACTTCTGTATCGCTCACAGGACCACCTCACTTTTTTCATACTCTTTTGATTTATTGTAGTCCAGAAATATAGATGTAATACGATGTAAAATCAACGTATAATAGCCATAATACGTTGACTGCTATAAGACACTATGAGTAGGATGAAAAGCAGTGATAAGCAAATAACAGCTCTGTGGAACTCAAACCGCAGAGCTGTTATTCATCGGGAAGATATTCCGCCACATCTCCAAGACGGCAGTGCAGGATGCCGCAAAGCCTGTTCAGGGTGTGTGTAGAAACGGGTTGATTTGCTTGAAGGCGCTGGATTGTTGCGTGGCTTATGCCGTGCTTGAAACGCAGCGTGTAGGTTGTAACCTTTTGTTCAGCCATTGTTTTCCACAACGGCGCATAGTGAATCATCTGCGCCCGCCCCCTTTGCAAGGGCTATTATGGCTGATATAATGAATCTACGATATGGCCATTATTTGGCCATATCGGGAGGTGTATAATCTCCCAGCCTTGAGGAATATCTTTTTGAGGAATGAACTGCGCTTTCGTTCGATATCAATCAAATTCTATTGACAGCCATCGAATAATGTGATATCATGCGACCATTATCAAATAAATTTGAAAGGCATGATATCTATGAAACCATATTGGCTTGGACAGCTGCCCCTGCTGCTGCTCACCCTCCTCCTCTCCCTCCTAGCCGCCCTGCTCACAGCCGGGGTCTCCCTGGTACTCCAGCAGGCCATCGACGTGGCCCTGGCCGGGGAGGCCGCCGCCTTCGGCCGGACCTTCCTCTTTGCCCTGGGCTATGTGCTGCTGCTGTGCGCCCTGAGCGTGGGTGCCTCCCTGAGCGCCAAGGCCCTCAGCGGCCGGATGCTCCGGCAGTACCGCCTGGACGTGTTTCGGGGCATCCTTCGCCGCCGGCCCGCCTCCTTTCAGGCCGAGCCCACGGCCAACTATCTCTCCGCCCTCAACAACGACATGAAGTTAGTGGAAGAGAACTACATCGCCGCCGGCCTCCGGGTCTTTGAGATGACGGCCCTGCTGGGGGCGACGGTGGTATTGCTGCTGCGTCTCAGCCCTCTGGTGGCGCTGCTGCTGCTGGTGAGCTTTTTGGGGATGCTCCTGCTGCCCGCCCTGGTGGGACGGCTGCTGGAGCGGCGGCAGGATCTACTCTCCAAACGGATGGCGGAGCTGACCGAGACCGCCAAGGACCTCTTCGGCGGCTATGCCGTCCTGCGGGACTACCGGCGCACCGAAGCAGCCGGGACCTGGTTTGAGACCGCCAACCGGGCTGAGACCCGGGCCAAGTTTCAGGCGGCGAAGTTGTTCGCTCTGAACGAAGGGCTTTCGGATACCCTCTCCGTCCTCTCCACCCTGGGGGTGATTTTCCTCTCCGCCTATCTGGTACTGCGGGGAGAGCTGACCATGGGGGCCTTGCTGGCCCTGGTCCAGCTCAGCGGGAGTTTTCTCTCGCCCCTGGTGCTGCTCTTGCAGGATCTCCCCAAACTGCAGGGAGTGCGGCCTGTGCTGGCCCGGCTGAACGGCTACGCCGGGACCCCGGAGCCTCCGGTGTTGGCGCAGCCAAGGTTTGCCCGGGAAATCTGTCTGCGGGGGGTGGGCTTTGCCTACACGCCGGATGTCCCTGTCTTCAGCGGGGTGGACCTGACCCTGGAGCGGGGGAAGAAATATGCCATCCTGGGGGAGAGCGGCAGCGGGAAGAGTACCCTCATCCACCTGCTCACCGGCTTTTTGGAGGGATACCAGGGCAGCATCACCTACGACGGCCAGGAGCTGCGGACCCTGGATGGGCAGGCACTTCCCGCCCTGGTCTCCGTCCTGCGCCAGGAGATCACCCTTTTCCGCTGGACCCTGGGGGAGAATATCCACCTCCGGGAGGCGTTCCCCCGGGAGGCCCTGGACCGAGCCTTGGCGGACAGCGGCGTGGATGCCTTCCTGTCGCCGGAGCGGAACTTGGACACCCCCGTAGGGGAGGACGGTGCTCTGCTCTCCGGCGGCCAGCGGCAGCGGGTGGCCCTGGCCCGGGCCCTGCTCCGGGAGACCCCTTTTTTGATCTTAGACGAAGGCACCTCCGCTCTGGACCGGGACACGGCCTGGGCCATTGAATCCCGGCTCCTGGCGGACCCGACGCGGACACTGCTGACCATCACCCACAAGCTGGAGCCCGCTTTGGCGGGGCAGTACGACGGGATCTTCCGCCTGCACCGGAACGGACTTGAAAAAATCCCTCTCAGCCGCTATACTGAGGGGTAAGAAGTACGCGGAGGTGTGCGCATGGAAATCCGCATCCAAAAAGAGTATCATCCCGTCCTGGAGACCCTGGGGCTGGCGTATCTGCACAAAAACTTCTCCACGGTGAAGGCAGAGATGATGACCCAGCTCTCGGACCTGGATTCCGACGGGGCGGGGTTTTATCAAACGCATCTGCGGGACTGGGAGGCCTATGTGGAAAGTTTTGGGCAGCGGTACGTCTGCGCCCCCTGTGAGGACTTTTTCCTGGGCAATGACACAGAGTTTTTCCTAACGGTCCTGCAGCTGTTTTTGGAGGACCCGGACCTGATGACAGCGGTGGGGCAGCTGGAGGAGGGGGCCCTCCGGGCGCGGCTCTCGCCGCTGCTCCACCCCGACGGGCAGGTCCACCCCCTGGACCGTCAGGAGGACCGCTTTGCCCTGGTGGCCGGCACCGGGCTGTCGGAACAGACCAAGTGGAAGCTGCTGCTTTTGCTGGAAACGCCCCAGGCCCGGCTGTCGGAATGGGTGGCGTTCTATGAACGCAACCAGGCGGCGTGGCGGTACGCTCTGGAGGCGAACCGGAGCGCCTTGGACACCCTGCTGCAAAACGCGCCGGACACCGTCACCCCGGCGGTGGCGGAGATCCTTCCCAAGGTGACGGAGGGACCGGTGACGGTGTATCCCACGGCGGCCTTCCCCTTGTCGGAGTGGATCTTGACCAGCGTTGCCTTCCAGGGGGTGCTGACGACCCGGCTGGTGACGTACCGCCAGGGGGTACAACAGTCGCGTCAAGCCCTGCCGGTGCTGCTGAAATGCCTGGGGGACAAGAGCAAGTTTGAGATCCTGTGCTCGTTGAAGGAGCGGGGGAAGTACAACTTGGAGCTGGCGGAGGATGTCCATTTGAGCCCCGCCACGGTGTCCCACCACATGGGGATGCTGCTGGCGAACCAGCTGGTGACGGTGGAAAAGCAGGGGGGGAAGGTTTACTATCAGCTCAACCAGGAGCCCATCCGGGCGCTGCTGCGGGGCATTGCGGATGTTCTGCTTTGACAGAATGAAAAACTAGGAAACAACGCTGCGGACCATCCCCCTTTCCCAAAACTCGAAACATTTGTTTGACAATTCCCTCGGAAAATGGTATACTTTTGGAAGATGGAAAAGCGAGGTGTCCGCCATGCAAAAGCTCACCCCAAAGCAAAGAGCCCTGTGTGAATTCGTGCGCAGCTACACCAAGGAGCGTGGCTATCCCCCCACCATCCGGGAGATCGGCACCCACCTGGGCCTGCGCTCCCCCTCCACGGTCTCCTTCCACCTGAAAAAACTCCGGGAGGCCGGGGTGCTCAGCCTGGAGGAGGGAAAGACCCGCTCCATCACCCTGGCCCAGGACGCCCTGCCCCCCACCCTGGAGCGGGGACAAGTCCCCCTGGTGGGCGAGGTGGCGGCAGGGGCCCCCATCCTGGCCGAGGAGTGCATCGAGGACTACATCCCCTTTGACACCGGGGCCCACCCGGAGGATTTCTTCGCCCTGCGGGTGCGCGGGGAGTCCATGCTGGGGGCCGGCATCCTGCCCGGGGACCTGGTGGTGGTGCGCAGCCAGCCCGAGGCCAACAGCGGCGAGATCGTGGTGGCCCTGTTCCAGGACGAGGCCACGGTCAAGACCCTGTCCAAGCGCGGCGGGGAGCTCTGGCTCCTGCCGGAAAACCCCGATTATGAGCCCATCGACGGCCGGGAAGCCCGGATCTTAGGGAAGGTCGTGGGCCTGGTGCGGTATTTCTGAACGCCCCAAAATACACAAAAAGGAGAGACATCGACAGGATGTCCCTCCTTTTTTCCCTCAACTTTACAATCTTTATCAACTTCTTGTTGCGTAACGCGAGATTATCGTGTATACTAGACATGATTCTATATATCACCTCATCAAGGGGGGAAGAGCATGTATCAGGTGATCATTGTAGAAGACGACCCCATGGTCGCCGAGATCGACAAGCAGTATGTGGAGCATAACAGCCACTCCCTGGCCGTCGCCGGTGTCTTTCACAACGGCCAGGATGCCCTGGACTTCATCCGCTCCACGCCGGTAGACTTGATCCTGCTGGACTATTATATGCCAGTCATGGATGGCCGTACTTTCCTCTTGCAGCTTCGCGCGGAGGGGATCATGGCAGAAGTTATCATGGTCACGGCAGCCAGCGAGGCCAGCCACATCGGTGAGCTGTACTCCTACGGGGTATCAGACTATCTCATCAAACCCTTTGACTACAGCCGCTTCCAAACCTCGCTGCAGCGGTTCATCTCCCGGCGGGACGCCTTTTCAGCTGGGCGGGTCCTCAACCAGGAGGAGCTGGACCGGGTCATCTCCCCGGACGTACAGCGCGGGCTGCGGCTGATGGACAAGGGCATTCATCCTGTGACCCTGGAGCTGATCTGTTCGTTTTTGCGGGAACATAAAAACGAACTGCTCTCCATTGACGATTTGGCGAGGAACGTCTCCCTCTCCCGTGTCACACTGCGCCGCTATATGAACTATCTCATCGACAAGAATTTGGTCATCGGCAGCGTGGACTATTACACCGGCGGCCGTCCTTCCGCCATGTACACCTATATCGGGACCTAGAATAGGCCCGCTCTCTGACCCACCCGCCGCGCTTTCGCGGCGGGTGGGTCTGCCCTATCCGGCAAAAACCCTCCCCTTGACAAGGGATTGCCCCGAGGGTATAATGGTGATAGTTGAATGGTTGTTCAATGAACAGCCATTCAAGCCTTATGCCCCGGCGCATCCGGGGCATACTACGCTTATCCCATATCGCCCTGGAAAGGAGGACGCAATGGAAACCTTCTCTGTGACCGGCATGAGCTGCGCCGCCTGCTCGGCCCGGATCGAAAAAGTCGTGGGACAAGTCCCCGGCGTGGAAACGGTGGCGGTGAACCTGCTCACCAACTCCATGGCCGTGGACTACGCCGCCCCCGCCGACCCAGGCGCCATCTGCCGGGCGGTGGAACAGGCAGGCTACGGCGCCCGGCCCAATCAACCCGCTGCCGCCGCCGAAGCGCCCCGGGAGGAGCCGGAGTGGAAGCGGGTGCGCGCCCGGCTGGCGGCCAGCGTCTGCCTGCTGCTGCCCTTGGTCTACGTCTCTATGCTGGCTCCCATGACGGGCCTGCCCCTGCCCCGGCAGCTGGCGATGAACCCCGCTGTCTCGGGGCTGTACCAGCTGCTGCTGGCGGGGCTGGTGCTGGTGGTGAACCAGAAATTCTTCGTCTCCGGGTTTGGGGGCCTGCTCCGCCGTGCCCCCAATATGGACACCCTGGTGGCCATGGGCGCCGCCGCCGCCTTCGCCTACAGCACCGGCCAGCTCTTCGCCCTCCTGGCAGAGGGGCATGAGAGCGCCGCGGGCCATGCCCATCCGGGCTATTACTTCGAGAGCGCCGCCATGATCCTCACCCTCATCACCGTGGGGAAGATGCTGGAAGCCTACAGCAAAGGCAAGACCACCAGCGCCATCCGCGCCCTCATGGACCTGGCCCCCCAGCGGGCCACCCTCCTCCGGGACGGCCAGCCGGAGGAGGTTCCCATTGCCCAGATCCAGCCCGGGGACCTGGTGCTGGTGCGACCGGGGGAGAGCATCCCCGTAGACGGGGAGATCACCGCCGGACTCAGCGCCGTCAACGAGGCCGCCCTCACCGGGGAGAGCCTGCCGGTGGACAAGGCCCCCGGGGACCACGTCACCGCCGCCACCCTGAACCAGAGCGGGGCCCTCACCGTGCGCACCCTCCGGGTGGGCGCGGACACCACCCTCAGCCGGATCATCCGCTTGGTGGAAGAGGCCGGGGCCAGCAAGGCCCCCATCGCCCGGCTGGCGGACCGGGTGTCCGGGGTGTTCGTCCCGGTGGTGCTGGTCCTTGCCCTGGGGACCTGCCTGGTCTGGCTGCTGCTGGGCCAGTCCTTCGGCTTCGCCCTGGCCCGGGCCATCAGCGTTTTGGTGATCTCCTGCCCCTGCTCCCTGGGTCTGGCCACCCCGGTGGCCATCATGGTGGGCAGCGGGGTGGGAGCCAAGCGGGGTATCCTCTTCAAAACCGCCGCCGCCCTGGAGCAGACAGGCAAGGTGGACACTGTGGTTCTGGATAAAACCGGCACCGTCACCCGGGGGGAACCGGAGGTGACGGATCTGTGTCCCGCCGCCGGCCTCACCCCGGAGCAGCTGCTCACCGCCGCCGCCGCCCTGGAGGCCCAGAGCGAGCACCCCCTGGCCCGAGCGGTCACCGCCCGCGCCGCCCAGGAGGGCCTCTCCCTTCCCCCGGCCCAGGAAGTCACCGCCCTTCCCGGCAGCGGCATCCGGGGGCAGGTCGGGGGAGAGACGGTCCAGGGCGGGAAGCTGGACTTCTTCCAAGACCAGGGCCTGCTCTCCCCGGAGTGGAAGGCCCAGGGAGAGACCTTAGCCGCCCAGGGCAAGACCCCCCTCTGCTTCGCCCGGGACGGGGTATTTTTAGGGCTCATCGCCGTGGCGGACGCCCTGCGGCCGGAAAGCCCCGCCGCCGTGGCCCAGCTGAAGGCGCTGGGGGTGCGTCCGGTGCTGCTCACCGGGGACCAGGAGGCCACCGCCCAGGCCATCGCCCAGCGGGCGGGGATCGAAGGGGTCATCGCCCAGGTCCTGCCCCAGGAGAAGGAGGCCCAGGTCCGCCGGCTCTCGGAGCAGGGCCCGGTGGCCATGGTGGGGGACGGCATCAACGACGCCCCCGCCCTCACCCGGGCCCAGGTGGGCATCGCCATGGGGGCCGGGGCCGACGTGGCCCTGGACGCCGCCGACGTGGTGCTGCTGAAATCCCGGCTGAGCGACGTCCCCGCCGCCATCCGCCTGTCCCGGCAGGTGCTGCGCAACATCAAGGAAAACCTCTTCTGGGCCTTTTTCTATAACGTGATCGGCATCCCCATCGCCGCCGGGGCCCTTTATGGCTTCGGCCTGACCCTCAACCCCATGCTGGCGGCGCTGGCGATGTCCCTGTCCAGCGTGTGCGTGGTGTGCAACGCGCTGCGCCTCAACGGTTTCTCCCCCGATCCAGCGGGGTCAGAAATACAAGCATCGAAGCCCACACCCCCCGCCCCGGCGGGGGAAGAGAAAGGAGATATTCTTATGAACAAAACCCTCAGCATCGAAGGCATGATGTGCGCCAACTGCCAGCGCCATGTGGAAAAAGCCCTCAACGCCATCCCCGGCGTCCAGGCCCAGGTGAGCTGGGAGAAGGGCACCGCCGTTGTCACCTGCCCGGAGACCCTTGCCGACCCCGTCCTCATCCAGGCGGTCACCGAGGAAGGCTATACCGTCAAGGGGATCCAGTGAAGCGTGGGGGAGAAGACCCGCCGCCGGCGGCATAGGCTGGCCCTGCTGCGCACCGCCGCGGTGCTGGCGGCCAGCTTTGCCGCCACGGTTATCATCCTCCAGCTGGAGCTGGAGAAACGCAACGAGCAGGCCGTCCTGGCCGCGCTGCCGGAGATCGTCCGGCAGGACAGCGCCGCCCTGGCCTCCCACATAGATGGCTTAGTCAGCCATCTCCACACCGCCGCCCAGCTGCTCGCCCTCCAGGAGGAGGGCTCTGCCCAGGCGTCGGAGGTCCTGGAGACCCTGACCCACTCGGTCTCCTTTGTCCAGACGGGCATCCGCCGCTCCGACGGCACCGTCCTCCTGGACGACGGACAGCGCGTCCAGGACCTCTGCCGCCGGGCCGCGGAGGCGGGGGCCTCCCCCAGCGGGGGGTATCTGATGGAGCAGGCGGAGGCCATGGAGCATAACAACGCCAAGCTCTGGGTGGTCCGGCTCTTCGTACCCATCCCCGGCTCCGACGCCATGCTCTTCGGGGCGGTGGATCTGACGGCCCTGTTCTCCAAGGCCCTGCCCCAGACAGGGGAGTATTCCCGCCTGGTTTTTGAGACCGCCAGCGAGAAGATCCTCATGGACAGCCTCAACTCCATCCCCGCCCTGGGCCGCTCCCTGGCCTGGGTGCTGGATCTGGAGCCGGAGCAGGGCGCGCGCCTGCACCAGGAGATCCTCACCGCCCGGCAGGCAGGCGGGGAGCGGCTGTACCTGTGTACCCAGGCTACCGGCCTGCCCAACTGGAGCCTGTGCCTGACGGTGGAGGAGGCCCAGGTGGGGAAGGCCGTGAGCATCCCCTCCACCTTTGCCTATGGGCTGCTGGTGGTGTTCTATGGGCTGGCGGCGGTGGCCCTGCTGGTGTATCAGTCGGTGCGGGAGCGGATGGTCCGGGAAAAGCTGGAGCGGGAGGTGGAGCGGCGCAACTCCGTGATGAACGCCGCCCTGCCGGCCACGGAGGTCCAGGTCTTTGAACTGCTGCCCTCGGGGATGCTCCGGCTCTTCTCCCCCCGCAGCGGACAGGGCCGGGAGCTGAAATCCATTGTGGCCACCCCGGGGGAGCTGCTGTCCTATCTGGACTGCGCCCCCCAGCAGACCCAGGTCTTTTCCGCCGCCCTGGCCCAGGCCGCCGGCGGACAGGAGAGCCAGGTGGAGCTGCAGACCCAGGCCCAGCAGGAGACCTGGCTGCAGCTGCGCATGGAACCCCTGCCCGGGAATGAGGAGGTCCAGGCCATCGGCACCGTCCGGGACATCACCCAGGATGTGGCCCAGCGCCAGCGCCAGCAGGAGGCGGGGAAGCTGCTGGACCAGATGATGGGCGGGACCCTGGCGGGGATCGAGGTCCATTTGGAGCAGGACCGCTGGCGGCTGCTCTGGAGCCACGACCAGCTGGGGGACTGCTTCCGCCGCCTGCCGCCCCAGCGGCCCTACAGCCTGACGCTGCTGGAATCCTTCGTCCCCTGCGTCCACCCACGGGACCGGGAGAATTTCCGAAAGCTCATGGAGCGCCGGACCCTCCTCAGCGCCTTTTTCAGCGGCGCCAACCGCCTGAACCTGGACTACCGGATCAAGGCGGGCGGGGACTATGAGTGGCACACCGCCGAGGTCTTTTTCTTCCGGGACGCCATCACCCGCCAGGCCATGTGCAACCTCTTCGTGCGCCAGGTGGACCGGTCCAGACAGCGGGAGCTGGAGGAAAAGCAGCGCCTGGAGGAGAAGGAACAGGCCCTCTTCCTCCAAGCCAAGCAGCTCATCGAGTCCGAGGACCAGCTGGACTTCGTCCACGTCATTTCCGACAACTATCAGGCCATTTACGCCGTCAACCTCAACGACGACAAGGTCCGGGGCATCAAGCTGCCCCGCTACTTCGCCCGGCTTCTGGACCGGGCGGGCAACAACCTCAAAGCCACCCTGGACGCCTACTGCCGGGAACTGATGGACCCGGATTACGTCCCGGCCTTCCGGGCGGTGACGGAGTATTCCGCCATCCGGGGCGCCTTGGACCAGCGCCGCCCTGTGGAGCTGACCTACCGCAAGCGGGACGGGACGTGGTTGGATGTGCGGGTCTTCCCCATGCCGGAGTACGCCCCCCAAACCCCGGAGACCCTCTGGGTCTTTGAGGACGAGACCGCCACGGTGAACCTGCGCAAGCAGGAGGAGCAGGCCCAGGTGGCCGCCCGGGCCGCCGAGGCCGCCAACGAGGCCAAGAGCCAGTTTTTGGCCAACATGAGCCATGACATCCGCACCCCCCTCAACGCCATCCTGGGGATGAGCGAACTGGGCCTGCGGGAGTCTCGGGGGGAGGAGAAGGACCGCTGCTTCCAGGACATCCGCAGCAGCGGGCGCATCCTCTTGGAAAACATCAACAGCATCCTGGACCTGTCCAAGATCGAGGCGGGGCAGATGGCGCTGAATTGCCAGGAGTACAACATCCTCTCCACCCTGCACGACACCATCACCGTTCTGCGGATGCGTGCCCAGGAGAAGAACCTGCGCTTCACCGCCCAGGTGGGGGAAGACATCCCTGCGGTTCTCTTCGGGGACGACGTGGGCATTTGCCACATCATCATGAACCTGGGGGGCAACGCCATCAAGTATACCACCCAGGGTTCCGTGACCATGACGGTGTCCTGGGAGTCTCAGGGGGAGGACGGCTGTCTGCTGATCCACATGAAGGACACCGGCACCGGCATCCGCCAGGAGGACCTGCCCGCGGCCTTTCGCAGCTACAGCCGCCTGCCCGAGGAGGGCAACCGGCACATCGAAGGTACGGGCCTGGGCCTGTCCATCTGCCAGCGGCTCACCCAGAGCATGGACGGCCAGCTGGGGGTGGAGAGCACCTACCAGGAGGGCAGCGACTTCTGGGTCCGCCTGCCCCAGCGGGTGGTGGACCCCACGCCCTGCGGCCCCTACCGGGGGCAGGCCCCCCAGGAGGATACGGCGTTGTTTCAAAACAGCTTCACCGCCAGCGGCTGCGTGGTGCTGGTGGTGGACGACCAACCGGTGAACCGCCGGGTGATCCAGGGCCTTCTGCGGCCCTATCAGGTAGAGATCCACGCCGCCGCCTCCGGCCGGGAGGCTTTGGAAAAGCTCACCCAGGTCTGGCCGGACCTGATCCTCATGGACCACATGATGCCGGATCTGGACGGCATGGAGGTGACCCGGCGCATCCGGGCCATGGGCCAGCGGGACCCCTACTTTGCCGTGGTACCCATCCTGGCCCTGACGGCCAACGCCATGAAGGGGGCCCGGGAGAATTTTTTGGAAAACGGGTTCCAGGATTTCATCTCCAAGCCGGTGGAGCTGCCGGTTTTGGACGCGGCCCTGCGGGCTTGGCTGCCCCGGGACAAGCAGGCGGCGGTGCCGCCGGCGCAGGTCCAGGTCCAGGCGGTGCCGCCGGAGCTGGAGGGCATCCCCGGTCTGGATGCCGCCCGAGGGCTGGCTTACTGCGGGCCGGTGGAGGAGTACAAGCGCACGTTACGGCTGTTTCTGGAACAAGTCCCCCAGCGAACGGCCCGCATCCGGGAGGCCTGGGAGCAGGGCCGGGGGGAGGACTACATCACCCAGGTCCACGGGCTCAAGAGCGCGGCGCGGTGGATCGGCGCCGCCGGTCTGGGCGAGCAGGCGCAGGCGTTGGAGTACGCGGCCAAGGACGGGCGGCAGGATGCCGTCCGGGACGGGACGCCGGCGCTGCTGGCGGCGTATCAGGCGCTGGCGGAGGCGTTGGCGGGGGTGGAGTGAGGGCGCGTGGGGCTTGACAGGCTGCGCGCGTTTGTAGTACAAGAAGGAGGTGCGAATGTTCACCCATCAGTCCCTAAAGAAAGGCGGAATGTCTTTTCGTCCCTCCCTCAGGACTTGGGAGAATATGAACATGGAGGAGGTCCGGGCCGAGCTAGCGGTCAGTGAGGAGGATATCCAGGCTGGCCGGGTCTATTCCCCAGAACAAGTGGAAGCTTGGATCGGGGAGATGTTCCCCCATGGATGAGTGTTTTCGGGCCTGGTATACCCGTGTATAGCAAAACGACTGCCGCTCTGGTATCACACCAAAGCGGCAGTTTTGCATTCTCTACGACAATTCCACCTCCCCCACACGGACCCCCGCCACCGTCTCCAGATCAATGGGCCGGTCAAAGCGGTAGTCATACACATGACGCATCCGTCCAGAGCCGTCGTTGAGGGTACTGCTCATATCTTCCACCATCTCCCGGGCGTGTTCCGGGACCTCCCAAACGCTTCCATCCTGGAAGGTCAGCGTCACAGGTACAGGCGCGGCGACGATGTCCGTCCCGTCCAGGGTAAACGAAACGGAGAGGGGCGAGAGCTGCACCTTAGACAACGTCAGCTCCCCATCCTGCACCGGAACCTCCGGGGTCCAAGTCCGCACCGCCTGCACCGATGGGGCCTGCCACCGCAGTACCAGGGGTTTCCTGGAAAATATTTTATAATATTTGTCTTCATTGTACCATACTTTCACATCCACAGGGAACCACAGCTTGACCGACCCCTCCATGTCCTCCATCCCACTGCCGGTTAGATCGTGCAGGACAACGAGCCGATGGGGGCTCTGCTCCACAATCTGCGAATACCCTATCCCCGCTCCAGTAGATGCATCTATCGGGTCAGTTCCTATGATGTGGGTACTCAGAGAGCTTACGTCCTCCGGGAAGACCTCATCCTCTGGCAGTTCCAGGGAGAAGAGAACATAAAATGTCATCGTATCCTGCACTGTTTGCAGGACCCGGACCGTGAGACTGCCCACTTGGGCGCTCACCTCTGGTGAATGGGTCAAGGGCATAACCAACCCTCCTTGTTCCAAAAGTTTTTTGCACCGCGCCCGCGCCCGATATAACCAGGTCCCGCAAATCCCCGTCGGGACCCCCAGACGAGCGGATAAGTCCCGATAACTCAACCCTTCTTCATAGAACCATTTCAATAACTGCTTGTCCGCCTCCGCCAGCTGGGTGGGGAGGACCTCGTCCAACGTCCCTCCGCCCTCCGGGGCCGGGAGAAGGGCCTCGTCTCCCAGCCGATACCGGGCGATGCGGTACAGGTCCGGCGCGAAGTCGCGGTAGAGCCGGTGGGTCCAATCGTCCATGGCGGTCAACTCCTTTCACCCTACTATCCCGGCAGCGGGGGGATTTCTTTCAAAAATCGGGATGGTTTTTGCCCGGTATCGCTGTTTTTTGGGAAAGCACCGCAAAAAATAGCGGCCAAACTTCCGGCAAACTGCCAGGAATCCATGCAGTCTGTCCCGGCGTTTTTGTTTCTTTCGTCGAAATCCAACAAAACCGAAAAGTTTATGCAAGGAAAGTTCTCCCTCGTCGGATAAATAGAGGGAAGGAGGTTAGAAGGTATGGATGAATGGGTACATGAACTATACCAGACTTGCGCGCCGGAACTCTTCCGCATTGCCCGTTACCGTCTGCTGGAGGAGCAGCTGGCGCAAGACTTGGTCCAGGAGGTTTTTCTCCTGCTGCTGGAAAAGAAAGATATCCTAAAAGAACATCCTAACATAAAGGGATGGTTGATGAAAACATTGAATTACCGCATCCTCCACGCCGTAGAGCAGCGGGGGCGGGAATTCCCGCTGACGGAGCTGTCCCTAGTGCCGGCTCCCAGCAAACCGGATTCTTTGGACGAGATCCTTCCAAAACAGTTATCCGCCAAAGAAAAACATCTCCTGAAATTGTTTTATGAAGAGGGGCTCAGCTACCAGGAACTCTCTGCCCGGCTCGGAATGATGCCGGCCACTTGCGGCAGCAGGTTACACCGGGCCAGGGTAAAATGCAAAAAATACCTTGACGAAGGAAAGGAGGCCGGAGGGCAGTGAGCCATTATAAAAAAAGGGGGCCCAAAGAATGGCCGGATGAACATTTGATCTGCGATTTGGAGGAATGTTTGGAGCATTTGCGGGAAGAAGATGACCCATTTTTGCTGGCGGCTCCCATTTTGGATGCCTTAGACCGGCATATGGGCGCGGCCGATTTTGATGCCGATAAAAACTGGGAAACGCTGTGTTTGTCTCAGCCCAAGAAGAAGCGGACCCATCCTAGGGTGCTCTTGCTTGCATCCATTATCATCTTCTGCCTTGCAGCCTGCGGCGTTGCAATGGGCCTTCATTTACACGGCAAATTCGCTTCATTTTTTCAGGTTGGACCGGAAGAAACCGCTCTCGTCCTGCCATTGACGGAGGAGCCCGAGGCATCCGATCGGCAAAATGGCGTTACCGTTCGGGTTTTACAAACCATAAGTGATACAGTCGGAAGTTATGTGCTCTACGAGATCACAACCCCCAAAACCGTAACGCTCCCAGAAAATATCCTATCGGTGAACAGCATCCTAATCCCCGAATATCCCAAGGCATTTGAAGACAGGCTTGGCGGCAATGGTGGGACCAAATTGTTAGAGGCCGGCGCACACCGGCTCCTTGCGCTAAGCTATACCATCGAAAACAGCGCAAGACCGTTGGAGCATTCGATGCGTCTTTGCTTTTTGCCGAACCTTAGCCTTCGTTACCGAGAAGAAGGGTCGTTTCAAACGAAGGAGTATCGTCTCCTGGATGCGCCGGTCATGCTGGAATGGGAAGGACAGGTCAGTGACAGCGTGAAGAAATGGACTCCGGATCGAGGGAACGCAGGCAAGGGATACACAGTCCGTGAGGTTGTGCTCTCGCCGATCTCCTTCAGCGCCTGTCTTGATGGAACTGCCGCCCTCCCCGATACCGCAACCCTTTTCTTTGTGAATGGAACGAAGCGCGAGATCGCGTTGGACCAAGCGGATGCCGGGCATGTTTTGTTGGAGGAAGGATCTGGCCTTGTGCGGCATCGGATTTATTGTCGCTTTTCATCGCCCATCGATCATACGACAGTGGAAAAAGTATCGATAGGGACGGTTGAAATATCAATAAATTGAGATATGAAAAGTATCTCACAAAAGGAGGTGTATATTTATTTATAAGAGTAATCTGAAGGGGGTGATGTCGCCGCAATGAATAGGAAAGTATAATCGATGCTAATATAAAAAGGAGGAAATTATGTTTAAAAGAAAAGTAGCCGTTATTATGGCGATCCTTACTTTAATGTCTGTTACATCGGCATATGCAGCTCCCCAATCGATGGCGGGAATGTCACCCCAAGTTGCCAAAAATTACAGAAATGCTCCCGAGGAGGTACAAGACCTTATCGAGCACAACAGCAATCTACAGGAGGCAGCCCAACTTGCATACATGGACTTGGAGAAAGCTCCTGCTAACTTAAAGGAAGAAATCATTGCTGCACGTGAGCAGATCATCTTTAATGAATTATCCTGGAGTGCTGATGGCGGATATATCAAAAATGCCGATGGAACAATAGAGGTCATGCCTATATTTTCAGACTTGTTTCCCGGATGGGATCTTCCTGGTGCAAGTGATTTGAACAGTAGCGAGTCCATTTCCCCATATGGAATAGAAGATCTTGAGACAACTAAGATTAAGAATTACAGTATACCTCGCTATCGAGAGTCGGTTCAAGCTCCTGTTATGACAAATCTCCTATCTCACAGTAAAAAGCCAAATAATACACAGAGCTAGTACATTGATGGAAGAGCTCAACTGTGCAGAAGCGGGCAAACGCCTGCTTCTGCACAGCTTGACTTTGTATAGACTTGTGTAGAGGTGTCATCTGCTTTTTATAGCACAATTATCTTGTGATACATTGGTACCATACAGCACAACGGGAGGGAATTAGTATCCCTCCCGTTGTGCTACGCACAGTTCAAAATTCGAAATCCCCCACACGGACTCCCCCCACCGTCTCCAGATCAATGGGGTGGTCAAAGCGGTAGTCATACACATGACGCATCCGTCCAGAGCCGTCGTTGAGGGTACTGCTCATATCTTCCACCATCTCCCGGGCGTGTTCCGGAACCTCCCAAACGTTCCATCCTGGAAGGTCAGCGTCACAGGTACAGGCGCGGCGGCGACGTCCGTCCCGTCCAGGGATCTAGGAAAACGATAAGCCCGCACAGAGACCGAAGTCCTCACTGCCCCGCCTCCGAGACCGTCAAAACCTGCTCCCAATCCGTCAGCACGATCCCGGCCAGCTTCAGCACATCGTCCCCCTTCTTCAGCCGCAGGGCCAAATGCGGCTTATCCCCGGCGGAAAAAAGCAGACGCTGGGCGTATTTCTCCATGGAACACAGCTGCGCCACCACCTGGAAATCCGGCTCCGGGGTAGAGAAGCGCAGCAGGGACTCCCCCTGGGCCAGTTCCGTGATCCCGCAGCGGGAGGCCTTGGCCCGGAGCAGAGCGATGGTGATGAGGTTCCCCACAGACTTGGGCGGGTCGCCGTAGCGGTCGATGAGCTCGTCCAGGATATCCGAACCCTCCTCCTGGGTGTGGACCCGGGCAATGCGGCGGTAGAGGTCCATGCGCTGCTCCGGCGAGGGGATGTAGTGCTCGGGGATGGAGGCCGGGACGGAGAGCTCGGCGGTACAAGCGGCGCTCTTGGGGGCCGGAGCCTTCCCCTGCTCCTCCAGCACCGCCTCCTCCAGCAGGCGCAGATAGAGGTCATAGCCTACGCTCATGAGAAACCCCGACTGCTCCGGGCCCAGCAGGTTCCCCGCGCCGCGGATCTCCAGATCCCGCATGGCGATCTTGAAGCCGGAGCCGAAGGAGGCGTATTCCCGGATGGCGGAGAGCCGCTTGGACTGGTCCTGCGTGAGGACTTTGGAGGGCCGGTAGGTCAGATAGGCAAAGGCCCGCCGGGCGCTGCGGCCCACCCGTCCCCGGAGCTGGTGGAGCTGGCTGAGGCCGAAGCTGTCGGCGTTCTCCACGATGAGGGTGTTGACGTTGGGCAGGTCCACGCCGGTTTCGATGATGGTGGTGCAGACTAAGATATCCACTTCCCCATCGCTCATGCGGCCCATGATGTCGCTGAGCTCCTCCTGGTCCAGGCGGCCGTGGCCCACCGCGATGCGGACCTCGGGGCCGAGGAGCTCTTGGATCTTATGGGCGGTGTGGGCGATGCTCTCCGTGTGGTTGTGGAGATAGTAGACCTGTCCGCCCCGCTCCAGCTCCCGGCGCATGGCGTCGGAGAGGATGCCCCAGTCGTGTTCCAGCACATAGGTCTGCACCGGCTGGCGGTTGGCGGGGGCCTGCTCCAGGACGGACATATCCCGCAGGCCCGACAGGGCCATGTTCAGGGTCCGGGGAATGGGGGTGGCGGAGAGGGTCAGCACGTCCACCTGATGGGCCAGCTGCTTGAGCTTTTCTTTGTGGCTGACCCCGAAGCGCTGTTCCTCGTCCACCACCAGCAGCCCTAAATCCCGGAAGCGGATGTCCTTGCCCAGGAGTTTATGGGTGCCCACCAGCAGGTCCACGCTGCCCTGCGCCGTGCGCCGGAGGATGTCCCGGACCTGGGCGGCGGTGCGGTAGCGGGAGATCATTTCGATGGACACCGGGAAGCGGGCGAAGCGGTTCAGGGCCGTCATGTAGTGCTGCTGGGCCAGGACCGTGGTGGGGACCAGGATGGCCGCCTGCTTCCCCTCCAGCACGCACTTCATCACCGCCCGGAAGGCCACCTCCGTCTTGCCGTAGCCCACGTCGCCGCAGAGGAGACGGTCCATGGGGGTGGGACGCTCCATGTCCGCCTTGATCTCCTGGACGCTGCGCAGCTGGTCGTCGGTCTCCGGGTAGGGGAAGAGGGCTTCAAACTCCTGCTGCCAGGGGGTGTCGGGACCAAAGGCGTGGCCCTCCAGACGCTGGCGCTGGGCATAGAGCTTGATCAGGCCCTTGGCCATGTCCTTGGCGGCTTTCTTGGCCCGGGCCTTGTCCCGCTCCCAGGCGGTGCCCCCCAGGCGGGAGAGGCGCTTTTTCTCCGGGTCGTCCCCGCTGCCGATGTACTTGCTCACCAGGTCCAGCTGGAGGGCCGGGACATAGAGGACGTCCGAGGCGGCGAACTGGAGTTTTAGATAGTCCCGCTCGCTGCGGTCCACGTTCATTTTCACCAGCCCTAAGAAGCGGCCGATGCCGTGGTGCTCATGGACCACCAGGTCCCCGGGGGAGAGGTCCGTGAAGGATTCCAGGCGCTGGCGGCTGTCCTTGGACACCTTGCTCTGGCGGCGCTGGCGCTTGGGCGCCGGAGCGGCCCCCTCCGCCAGGACGGCGCAGCGGGCGTCGGGATAGTCAAAACCGGCGGAGAGGTCCCCCACGGCAATGGTGATCCGGCCCGGCTCCGGCAGCTGGTGGAGCAGTTCGTCCACGGCGGTATACACCGACTGCTCCCGGAGCATGGCCTGTAAGTTGTCCGCCTTCCGGCGGGAGGAGGTGAGGACCACCACGGCAAAGTCTTCCCGCTGATAGGCCCGCAGGTCCTCCAGGGTGGCGTCGAAGCTCAGGCCCGAGGCGGTGAGCTGCCGGGCCGTCAGGGAGAGGAGGAAGGCGGGGGGCAGGGGGAGGCCGCCGGTGGAAAAGGCGTCCAGGTAGAGCAGGGTGGGGGCTTTTTTGCAAAAATCCTCCAGGCGGACGGCATAGCTGAGGTCCTTGCTGATCACAGCGCCCTCTTCCAAAAGGGCGGTCAGGTCCTCCCCCAGCTGCCAGAGATAGCTCTTCACCCGCTCGTGGATGCGGCTGGTGTCGCAGAGGGCCACCAGGGCGTCCTTGGGCAGGTAGTCGGCGGCGGAGCACAGCTGGGGGTAGAGCTGGGGCAGCTCCAGGTCCGCCGGTTCCGCACTGGCCCCTAGGACTTCCCGGGCGGGGAGGAGGGTACAGCGTTTGCGCGCCGCGCCCCGGCGCTGGGTGACGGGGTCAAAGAAGGCCATGGAGTCGATGGTATCCCCCCAGAACTCCAGCCGGAGGGGGAGATCGGTGCCGGGGCTGTAGACATCCAAAATGCCGCCCCGCAGGGCAAACTGGCCCACCCCCTCCACCTGGTCGCAGCGGCTGTACCCCGCCTGGGCCAGGAAGTCCGTCAGACCGGTGAGGTCGTAGTCCTTCCCCGCCTGGAGGGTGCGGCAGTGGTCGGCAAAAACCTTGGGGGGGAGGGTGCGCTGGAGCAGGCCCTCGATGGTGGCCACCAGGACGGGGGTATTCCCCCGGGTCAGGGCGCCGAGGCGTTCCAAGCGCTGGTGCTCCCACTGGCGGGAGGCGGCGGAGGGGTGGAAGCAGAAGTCCCGGGCGCAGAGCAGGGGGACCTCCTGGCCGGTGAAGGCGCAGAGGTCGCCGCTCATCCGGCGTGCCTCGGCCTCGTCGGCGCAGACCAGGACCAGGGGACGGCCGGTGCTCTGCTGGAGTCCGGCGGCCAGGTGGGCGCGGTGGACCGCGCTCAGGCCCGACAGGGCCAGGGGGGACCGCCCCCGCTCCAGGGCCTCCAGCAGGCGGGCGTAGTCGGGGTGGCGGGTGAGGAATGACGGCAGCAGCGCCGTGGATTTCAGGGGCATGGGGACCTCCTCCTTTCGCTCATGGCAAAAAGGGCCGATGTGTCGATCGACCCCTTTCGTTTTTCCATTTCAACCATTGAATTTTCCCATCGCCGCCTCGCTCCCCTGCTCCAGCAGCAAGGTCACGGCGTCCGCCGCCCGGGCGATGGCCCCCTCCATGACCTTCCGGTCCTCCCCCCGGGGCGTGCCCAGGACCCAGTCCGCCATATCGCTGTCCGGGTGGGGTTTGCCCCCCACCCCCACTTTGATCCGGGGGAACTGGTCCGTCCCCAGGTGCTGGATGATGTTCTTCAGGCCGTTGTGCCCCCCGGCGGAGCCGCTGCGGCGGATGCGCAGCTTCCCCTGGGGCAGGGAGACGTCGTCGGAGATGACCAAGACCCGCTGCGGCGGGAGTTTATAAAACTGCACCGCCTGGATCACGGACTCCCCGGAGAGATTCATATAGGTGGTGGGCTTCATCAGCAGCGCCGGTTCCCCGCCAATCACGGCGGTGTTGGTCAGGGCCTTGTATTTCAGCCGCTGGACCGGGATGTCCTCCCGCTGGGCCAGCTCGTCGATGACCAGAAACCCCATATTGTGCCGGGTCCACTGGTACTTGGGCCCCGGGTTGCCAAGCCCCACCACCAACCAGCGGACAGGCCCGGCTTTCTTGAACAGAAACATATCAGGATACCTCCAGGGGATGGAAAAGGAGGCGGAGCGTACCCCGCCTCCTCTCACGCTGCCGCCTCAGCTGAACAGACGGGACACGGAGTCCTCGTGATAGATGAAGCTGATGGCGTCGGCCAGGATGGGCGCGGCGGAGAGATACTTGATCTTATCACATCGGTGCTCAGGACGGGCGGGAATGGTGTCGAGGAACAGCAGCTCTTTGATGGCGCTGTCCTGGATGCGCTGGATGGCCGGACCGGAGAGGATGCCGTGGGAGGCGCAGGCATAGACCTGCGTGGCCCCGCCCAGCTCCACCAGAGCCTGGGCCGCGCCGCAGAGGGAACCGGCGGTGTCCACCATGTCGTCCAGGAGGATGACCCGCTTGCCCTGGACCTCGCCGATGATGTTCATCACTTCCGAGGAGTTGGCCTTCTGGCGGCGCTTGTCCACAATGGCCATGTTCATCCCCAGCTTTTGGGCAAAGGCCCGGGCCCGGGCCACGGAACCCACGTCGGGGGAGACCACCATGGTGCCCTCGGTGTCGTCCCCGAAGCGCTCCTTGAAGTAGTCCACGAAGAGAGGACTGCCCAGAAGGTTGTCCACGGGGATGTCGAAGAAGCCCTGGATCTGGGCGGCGTGGAGGTCCATGGTCAGCACCCGGTTGGCGCCGGCCACGGTGAGCATATTGGCCACCAGCTTGGCGGAGATGGGGTCCCGGGGCTTGGCCTTGCGGTCCTGCCGGGCGTAGCCGAAGTAGGGGATGACGGCGGTGATGCGTCCGGCGCTGGCGCGCTTGAAGGCGTCGATCATCACCAGCAGTTCCATGAGGCTGTCGTTGACGGGGGTGCAGGTGGACTGGATGACGAAAACATCAGAGCCGCGGACGCTTTCATAGATGGAGACAAAGCATTCCCCATCGGAAAAGTTCCCGCATTCCAGGTTGCCCAGGGGCATCCGCAGCTCCTTGCAGATGGCCTGGGCCAGGGGCAGGTTGGAGCTGCCGGAGAATACTTTCAGATCCTTGCCATGTGAGATCATTGTAACATTCCTCTCAATCGTTGAAATAGTGCCGCCTCCTCGGCGGAAAAGTCCGTGCTTTTGCTCTATTATACCAAAGGACGCGGCATTTTGCACCTACATTCCACAGAAATTTGCAGAAATTTTTCTCCCCCTCTTTGACTCTTTTGGAAGGAGCTGGCTTTTTTCAAAAAGCCGGTTGTCAGCCCACGCAAAGCGTGGTATAATGGACGGAAATAGTTTGTCCGCCTCCGGCGGACCATCTGCCCGGACGGTCCAGGCCGGCAGGGCAAGGAAAAGGAGTACAGACGATGAAAAAATTTACCCATAAGTTAGCGGCCCTGGGCCTGTCCCTGGTGCTGAGCGCGGGCCTGCTGAGCGGCTGCGGGGAGAGCTACGACCCCATTCAGGAGGCCTTTGGCATCCCCGGCAGCACCGTGATGATGACCGTGGATGAGAAGGAAGTCCACGCCTCGGACCTCTACTACTGGCTAGCGTATAACGCCGACTACATCAAGCAGTATTACAGCATCATGGGCGGCGAAGAGGGGGCCATCAACTGGGACGACACCCTGGGGGGCACCCAGAGCGTGAAGGACTATGTGAAGGAAGAGGCCAAGCAGACCGCGGTGCTGTACAACGCCGTCCTCTCCAACACCGCCGCCGCCGGGTATGCCTTCGACAGCGACGACCCCCAGTACACCAAAGAGCTGGAGGCCGCCAAGTCCAACCTGGGCGGGGAAGAGGCCTTCGCCCGCTTCCTCAAGGAGATGTGCCTCACGGAGGACTCCTTTGAGACCCTCAACTCCGTGGCCGTGGTCTATGACCATATGCGCCAGGGCCTGTACCGCAGCGGCGGGGAGTTCGAGCCCACCAAGGAAGAGCTGGATCAGTTCATCCAGGACAAGGACCTGCTGGCCGCCCGGCACATCCTCCTGATGACCAAGGACCCCGCCACCGGGGAGGACCTGGCGGAGGATGCGGTTGCCCAGAAGAAGGCCAAGGCGGAGGAACTGCTGGGCCAGCTCCAGGCGATCGAGGACAGCGCCCAGCGTTCCGAGACCTTTAGCAAACTCATGAAGGAGAACAGCGAGGACTCCGGCCTGGAAAGCTTCCCCAACGGCTACCTCTTCACCGCCGGGGATATGGTGCCGGAATTTGAGCAGGCCACCCGGGACCTGGAGATCGGCGCCGTAAGCGGCATCGTGGAGAGCGATTACGGCTACCACATCATCCTGCGGGATGACCCCGCCCAGTCGGACGAGCTGCTGGAGCAGTGGAGCACCACCAAGATGGAATCCCTCACCGAGGAGTGGGTCAGCAGCGCCAAGGTGGAGACCACCGAGGCCTTCGATAACCTGGACATCGCCGCCTTCTATGAGCAGCTGGAAGCCTTCCGGGCCAGTCTGGCCGAGGCCGATCAGGCGCAAGACGGGGAAGAAGACGCCCAGGGTGAGGACGCCCAAGGCGAGGATGCCCAGGGGGAAGACACCCAGGGTGGAGACCAGCAGACCGAGCAGCAGGACGAGGACACCAAAGAGGATGCCAAAGACACCGAGGGCGAGGAGAAGCCCACGGAAGAATAAGCCCTTTTTGCTCTATTCCAGAAATCCCCCCGATTCGACGCGGACCGGGGGGATTTTCGCGCGTTTTTGCCCCCCGCCTCTTGACAAGATTTGAGATTGTGCTATGCTATATCCTATTGTTTTGACCGATGACAGAAGAAAGGGATGAGATACGATGTCAAACCAAGCTGCCTCCCCGGCGCCGGCGGAGAACAAAATGGGGGTCCTGCCGGTGGGCAGACTGCTGGCCGATATGGCCATCCCCATTATGATTTCTATGCTGGTGCAGGCGATGTACAATATCGTGGACAGCATCTTCGTGGCGCGGGTCAGCGAGAATGCCCTGACGGCGGTGTCCCTGGCCTTCCCGCTGCAAAACCTGATGATCGCCGTGGGCGTGGGCACCGGGGTGGGGATGAACGCCCTGCTCTCCCGCGCCCTGGGGGCCAAGGAGCAGGACCGGGTGGACCAGACCGCCAACACCGGACTGCTCTTGAGCCTGCTGTCCTTTGCGGTTTTCGCGGTGGTGGGTCTGAGCTGTTCGGGGCTGTTCTTCCGGGCCCAGACCGACGTGGCGGAGATCGTGGATTACGGGACCGTTTACGGGATGGTCTGCCTGGGGGCCTCCCTGGGGCTGTTCTGCCAGATCACCTTCGAGCGGCTTTTGCAGTCCACCGGGCGCACGAAGCTGTCCATGATGACTCAGATCATCGGGGCGGGGATCAACATCGTTCTGGACCCCATCCTGATTTTCGGCCTCTTCGGTTTCCCGAGGCTGGAAGTGCTGGGGGCCGCTGTGGCCACCGTCACCGGGCAGTTGATCGCCGCCGCTGTGGGGTTGGCGGTGAATTTGAAGTGCAACCCGGAGATCCACTTGAGCTGGAAGAAGCTCCTGCGCTGGCACGGTCCCACGGTGCGGGGGATCTATCGCATCGGGGTCCCCTCCATCGTCATGCAGTGCATCGGTTCGGTGATGGTGTTCGGGGTCAACAAGATCCTGATTTCCTTTACCACCACCGCCACCGCCGTGTTCGGCGCTTATTTTAAGCTCCAGAGTTTTATTTTTATGCCCGTGTTCGGCCTGAACAACGGGATGGTGCCCATCATCGCCTACAACTACGGGGCGCGAAAGCCGGAGCGGGTCCATCGGACCATCAAGCTATCCATTTACACCGCCATGGCGATCATGGCTGTGGGGACTTTGGTCTTTGAGGTGGCGCCGGGGGCGCTGCTGCTGCCCTTCAAGCCCTCGGCGGAGATGCTGGAGATCGGCGTGCCGGCGCTGCGTATCGTCGGCTCGATTTTTATCTTAACGGGGTTTGGCATCACCGCGGGGTCGGTGTGTCAGGCCATTGGGAACCCGATTTACAGCTTGATCGTGTCGGTGTGCCGTCAGCTGGTGGTGCTGCTGCCGGCGGCGTGGCTGCTGGCCCAGACCGGGGTTTTGACCTTGGTTTGGCTGGCGTTCCCGATCTCGGAATTGGTGGCGATGCTCTTGAGCGCGCTCTTCCTGCGGCGGACCATGCGCAGCGCGGGGGAAGCGATGGGAGAGAGATAGCAGGAAAAAGGACACCTCAGCGTTGGCCGTTGGCCGGGGCTGAGGTGTTTTTTATGTGTATAGGGTCAGGATGGGTCCACAAGGGCGGGATAGCGTTGGAGGATGTCTTCCTGGGCGGCCTGCGCGAGTACGGCAAGATTGGAGCAGTATTGGTCAAATTTTTTCATAGAGCGTCCTCCCTTTCTCTTCGATGGCAGCGCGCAGGTGTTAGTCGAATATGAAGGATTTCCTCTTGGACTTTGGGTGAGATGCCTGTGTTGGCGAGCATGGGGGACCTCCTTCCTGTGGTAGGATACTTGTATTTTACCCAGGGGAGCGTTTTTTGTCAATGGTCACTGTATCTTGACAGCAGAAAAATACTTTGCTATACTAGTTGAAAGGAGGTTAAAAAATGAAAAGAACGATCAAAGCATGGGGCCGACTGCTACACGGCGGACCTGGTGATCGCGGGCTATACGGTGGCGGCGAATCTGGCCTCCTTTGCGGCGGGGCTTTGGCTGGCGGTGCTGATCCCGGGGATCTTCTGAGGGGGATGGCACTTTCTGCAAGTTTTCATGAAGGGCTTGCATACTAACCTTCCTTTTTTGTGGATTTCCCACAGCGCAGCACAACCCCTCTTTTGTCAAATTCGGACAAAGAAACAGGGGAAACAAAGATGGAATGCAGATCTTTCGCCTTTTTGTTGACTTTATCTGTTGACTTTTTCCCTCGTCTGCCCCATAATAGCACGCAGACAGGGGAGCTGGGGCTTGAAAGATATCGTGCTTCTTCTTTCAGCTGATGCAGCTTTTCCTGCATTCCTCCTTGACAAGTCCCCGCCCGGGGTGCTCCTTCTTTCCTGGGCCGGGGCAAAGATGATCCTTATCAAATTACTCACCAAAAAGCCTTCCGGCTGTGTCCGGAGGGCTTTTTTGGTCATCTGGCCTTGCCAAATAAAACAGGATTGGGCCTACTATCAGGGCCAGGGCTGTGGTACCCTATCCTGGACAAACGGCGGTTTTCCCGCCGAATCGATTTTGCTCGTACAGGAGGTCCATCACTATGAAGCGTGTCGTTTCCATCCAAGATATTTCCTGCCTGGGGAAGTGCTCCCTCACCGTGGCCCTGCCCATCATCTCCGCCATGGGCGTGGAGGCCTGCGTGGTGCCCACCGCTGTGCTCTCCACCCACACCGGAGGCTTCCAAGGCTTTACCTTCCATGACCTGACCCAGGAGATCGCCCCCATCGCGGAGCACTGGGAGAAGGAAGGCATTACCTTTGACGCCATCTACACCGGCTACCTGGGTTCCTTCCAGCAGATCGAGCTGGTGGGCCAGTTCTTCGACCGCTTCGGGAAGGGCGACACCCTGGTTTATGTGGACCCCGCTATGGCCGACAACGGCGTGCTCTACACCGGCTTCACCCCGGACTTCGCCCTGGAGATGGGGAAGCTGTGCGGGAAGGCGGACGTGATCGTCCCCAACCTTACCGAGGCCTCCTTCATGCTGGGGGTGCCCTATGTGGGGGAGGGGTATGACGAGGCGTATATCCATAAAATGCTGAAAGACCTCACCGGATTGGGCTGCCGCCGGGCGGTGCTCACCGGGATGAGCTTTGAGCCTGGGAAGATCGGGGCCGTGGCCTACGATGCCCAGACCGACACCTACGCCAGCTATTTCAACGAAAAACTCCCGGTGCAGTTCCACGGGACCGGGGATGTGTTTGCCTCTGCCTGCGTGGGCGCGCTGATGAACGGGAAGGACCTGGAGGGGGCCTTGAAGGTGGCTGTGGACTATACCCTGGAGTGTATCCGGGAGACCCAGAAGGACCCGGATGCCCGGTGGTATGGGGTGAACTTTGAGGCGGCGATCCCGGCGCTGGTGCATAGTTTGGGTCGGTAAGGAAGAGAAGTTCAACAAGTTTATTGCAGAATAGACCTCTTGCGAAATTAAGCAAGGCGGTCAAAGTTGCAGATACCGGCAATCAAGGA
>JAAWAE010000076.1 GCA_022792035.1 Ruminiclostridium sp.
ATACTACCTTATTTTCGCAAGAGCTCTAATCAATCAACGCCTTCACGAGATTCAGGATGGCGGTAAGTAAGACGATGCTTGTCAGGCCTTGGTCTTGCTTGCCGCTTTTCTTTTTCCTGCTCACTGCCTCAACCTCCTTTGCATAAAAAAATTAGGTTACACATGGTCGCTCGACCTTGTGTAACCTAATTGTACTGCTTGCAAAATTTCAAGGAGAATGCGCTTTTCTCTTGCAAAACATGGTTATATTTAGTATAATAAATGACCGCAAACATTTTTGAATTTCGGAACCAAGGAGGTCATCTACAACCATCATGCGTACAAATCAGAACGAGAAGTCCAAGGCCAAGCTCTACTGGGCCATCGGCATCATTGCCGCCGTCCTGGCGGCAGCCCTGCTGATCTGGAACTCCGGCATCTTCGTCAAGGGCTCCACTGCCGCCACCGTAGGCGACAAGGAATACAGCGTCGCTGAGGTCGGCTACTTCTACGAGACCATCAAAAACAACACCGTCTCCCAGGCCCGCACCTATGCCTCTATGGGCATCGACATGGGCTATGACCCCGACCTCTCCCCTCAAGAGCAGTTCTATAACGAGGAGGAGGGCGTCACCTATGCCGACTACTTCCTGGACAACGCCCTGCTGCAGCTCCAGAACGTCACCATCCTGTGCAGCGAGGCCGAGGCGGAGGGCTATACCCTCTCCGAGGAAGGCCAGCAGTCCATCCAGGAGAACATAGACGCCCTCTCTGACGTCAGCCTTCAGAGCGGCGTCTCCGAGAGTGCCTACCTCAAGGCCGTCTATGGCAAGTTCATGACCAAGTCCCTCTTCAAGGACATCTTGGGACAGGCCATCCTGGCCCAGGATTACTCCAACGCTAAGGCAGAGAGCTTCACTTACAGCGACGATGAACTGGACAAGTATTACGCCGACAACGCCGACGACCTGGACCAGTATGAATATCGCTCCTGCTATATCAATTACGAGGTGGAAACCAAGACCGACGACGAGGGTAACCCTGTAGAGGCCACCGAAGAGGAGACCGAAGCCGCCATGGGCGAGGCTAAGAAAAAGGCCGACCAGATGGTGGAGGAGATCCAGGGCGGTACCGCGTTCAACGACGCTGCCGTGCACTATGTAGCCGAGGAATCCGTGGAAACCTACAAGGATGAGGAAGGCGGTCTTGTCACCGGCGCCATGGGCAATTCCCTGCCCTCCACCTTCAAGGATTGGATCACCAGCGGCAGCCGCCAGGACGGTGACATCACCTCTATTGAGGTAGAAGGCACCGGCTACTGCGTGGTCCAGTTCCTGGGCCGCGATAAGGGTGAGAACAGCTATCAGACCGCCAGCTACCGCAACCTCCTGGTCCTGGCGGAAACCACCGCTACCACCGCCGAGGACGGCACCGAAGTGGAACAGCCCACCCAGGAACAGCTGGACGCCGCCAAGGAGCAGGCTGACGCCCTGCTGGAGCAGTGGAAGGAAAACGGCAAGGATGCCGACGCCTTCGCCGCCCTGGTCCAGGACAACAGCGACGACGGGGAAACCGTGGACAACGGCGGTCTCAACGAGGACGCCGACCGCAGCGCCGTCAGCGCACAGGTCCAGAAGTGGCTCTTTAAGGAAGGCCGCAAGCCCGGTCAGGCCACCGTGGTGGAGTACACCGACGCCACAGGCACCGTCGCTGGCTACCAGCTCCTGTTCGCCGAATCTTTCGGTGAACTTCGCTGGAGATCCCAGGCCACGCTGAACCTGCGCTCCGCCGATTACGACAAGTGGTATGAAGGCATCCAGGAGAACTATCCCGCAGAACTCACCGATGCCGCAAAAACCCTCTTCGACCTCTGATCCCCAACGCAAACAAACCAAAGCCCCTGCGGGTATCCCGCAGGGGCTTCTCAAGTATCCGTCAGGAGGCATCACACATGGAACATCCTTTCCTTCGCACAGAAATGCTCCTTGGCCCCGCCGCCATGGAGCGTCTGCGCCATGCCCACGCAGCCGTCTTTGGCCTGGGCGGGGTCGGCAGCTGGTGCGCCGAGGCCCTGGCCCGCTCCGGGGTGGGGCACCTCACCCTGGTGGACAACGACCAAGTCGGACTGACCAACCTGAACCGTCAGGTCCAAGCCCTCCACTCCACCCTGGGCCTGGATAAGACCGAGGCCCTGGCCCGGCGCATCCGAGACATCAACCCCGACTGCCAGCTGTACCTGATCCCGAAAAAGTACGAGGCGGAGCACCGGGACGCCTTTTTCCAACAGCACTATGACTACATCGTAGACGCCATTGATCTGGTCTCCTGCAAGCTGGACCTCATCGAGACCGCCCTTCGGCGGGGCATCCCCATCCTCTCCTCCATGGGCACCGGGAACAAGCTGGACCCCTCTCAGTTCCAAGTCACCGATCTGGCCAAAACAGAGGGCTGTCCTCTGGCCCGCGTGCTGCGCAAGGAGCTGAAAAAACGGGGTATCCTCCACCACCAGGTCGTCTACTCCCCCGAGCTCCCCACCAAGCCCCTCCAGGCAGAGGAGCCGCCCCCAGGACGCCGTTCCATCCCCGCCAGCGTCCCCTGGGTCCCCCCGGTGGCCGGGTTCCTCCTGGCCGGAGCGGTAGTCCAGGCGTTGATTCAGGAATAATCCGCGCCCTTCCCCGGCAAACTAGCGGGGAAGGGCCTTTTGCTTTCCTGAGAAGGCCCAATCCTGTTTCGGGGAGGTCTCGTGTGAAAACGTCCTGGAAATCCTATCTCCCGGCAGCGGCGGCCGGAGGCGCGGCAGGTGTCGTCAACGGTTTCTTCGGCGGAGGCGGCGGCATGGTGCTGGTACCCCTGCTGGTCTCCAAATGCGGCCTGAGCCGCCGGAAAGCCTTCGCCTGCTCTGTTGCGATCATCTTCCCCCTGTGCGCCCTGTCGGCGGGCATCTACTACGTCAAAGGGAATCTGGACCTGCTCCAGGCCCTGCCCTATCTGGCCGGGGGCCTCATCGGAGGCCTCATCGGCGGGAAGATTTTTGAAAAGATACCCGTGGTCTGGCTCAAGCGGGTCTTTGCCCTCCTCATCCTCTATGGGGCCTGGAGCGCCCTGACCCAATGAGCTGGCTCATCGCTCTGGCCGCGGGAACGGCCACCGGTATCCTCTCCGCCTTTGGCATCGGCGGCGGTTCCCTGCTGCTCATCTATCTCACTGCCCTGGCCGGGGTCAGCCAGCACCAGGCCCAGGGCATCAATCTCCTCTACTTCCTGCCGGCGGCAGCGGCGGCCCTCCCGGCCCACCACAAAAACGGGCTTTTGGAGAAAAAGACCATTCTCCCGGCCATCCTGGCGGGACTGGCCACCTCGGCCTTGGCCGCCTGCTTCTCCAACGGTCTGGATACCGGCGTCCTGCGAAAGCTCTTTGGGCTCTTCCTGCTCTACGTCGGCCTGCGGGAACTGTTTCATAAGGACAAGGGAGGAGCGGGGGAGGGTCAGAAATCGTCGAAATGACGGAATCCCTGCACTCAAAATAAAAACGTAATTTTCCTCTTGACAAGTTGGTGATTTTGCTGTATACTGCATCCAGAACTCAGGAGAAAATTGATAAAAGTCCTAGTTTCCCTTTCCTTACAAAAGCATCACCCCTTCGGGCTTGTTCCGAAGGGGTGATGCTTTTCATTCTTCCGCCTTGATGACGCCTACCGGGCACTCCTCCGCCGCTTGGCGAACGTCATCCTCCCGGCCCGGCGGGACCGGGCCTACCGCCTCCGCGACGCCATCCTCATTCATGGAGAAGAGGTCGGGATATTCCTCGGTGCATAGGCCGCAGCTGATGCAGCCGTCGATGACAGTGACCTTCACATGGCCGCCTCCTTCCCAAGCGCACTGCGCTCTCTGGGATAGTGTGCCGGATCAGGCCCCTTTTATACATCCAGCGGCTCTCTCTTTATGACGAAACGCTGGACGTCTCCTCCGCGTCCAGACGGGCCTTCCACTTCTCCACCAGGGGCAGGAACAGCCCGCCGACTACGTTGCCCAGCGTCACCACCACGATCCGCAGCAGGGACTCTCCTGGCTGCTCAAAGAGCACGCCGGAAACGCACCAATAATACATATCCGCGATACTATGCTCCGTTCCCGACAGGATGAAAACCAGGACGCCCAAAAACAGGGCTAAGTACTTCCCCACCTCATGGGGATTCTTCGCAAAGCCGTTCACCGCGATAAAGATGCAGATGTTGCACAGGATGGCCAGCACGAACAGGCTCAGCAGGGAACTTCCCATCTTCCCTTCCACCAAGACCCGCGCCGCCGCGTCCACGCCGTTCTCTGTCCCGGTGATGCTGGTGAAGCCTTCCAGGGAGGCAATGAACATACAGCCCAAAAAATTGCCCACCCAAATGATCACCAAGTCCAGCAGATACTCCGGCAGCGGATTGTCAAAGAGATAACAGGCCTTCCCCGTGAAGAGGTTATAGCCTCGGGTGCAGATGGTGAACAGGCCGATGGCAAAGAAGATCGCGCCCACCACAAGGCCCCCGGTAAACGAGTCCTTGATGCGCAGGAACACTGTTCCCCCCAGGCCGATGCAGAATCCGCCCAGGATCGAATACAATAGGATGCCCCGCTTCATGTCCTTCCCTCCTTTTCTTCCCGGATATGGTCCAGGATCATCCCCAGCAGCTCCTCCCGGCCCAGACCCTTTTCCGCGGAAAAGGAGACGATGGGCACCGTCTCCGGGAGCTGCAAGGTCTCCCGGATCAGGGCCAGGTTGGGCTCCCACTGGCTTTTCTTGATCTTATCCTGTTTGTTGGCTACCACCACGAAGGGCTTCCCGCTGTCCTTGAACCACTGGGCCATGACGCAGTCGTCCGCCGTGGGCTTGTGTCGCAGGTCCACCAGGAGCACCCCCAGGGTGAGCAGGCTGGTGTCCGCGAACCACTGCTCGATGAGCTTGCCCCAGCGGGCCCGCTCCTGCTTGGAGACCTTGGCATAGCCGTAACCCGGAAGGTCCACAAAGTAGACCTTTTCGTCGATGCGGAAATAGTTGATGTGGGTGGTCTTACCAGGAGCGGACCCCACCCGGGCAAAGTTCTTGCGCCGAAGCAGGCGATTGATCACCGAGGACTTCCCCACGTTGGAGCGCCCGGCAAAGGCGATCTGGGGCAGACGGTCCCGGGGGCAATCCGCCAGCTTCGCGGCGGAGAGGATGAACTCCGCCTTTTGTGTGTTCAGATCCATAGTGCTCCTCTCATACTTGGGGGCGATGGGTCAAGCTCTCCGTGCTCTCCAGGGCCAGCGGCGGCGGTGTGGACACATCCAGCTTCGACAAGGGCGGACGCTCCAGGGCGTTGGCCAGCACCTGGTCCACATGGGATACCGGGATGAACTGGAGGGCGCTGCGGACGGTCTGGTCAATCTTCTCCAGATCCGACTCGTTCTCCTTGGGGATGATGACCGTGTGGATGCCGTTGCGCAAGGCCGCCATGGATTTCTCCCGGAGTCCGCCGATGGGCAGCACCCGGCCTCGGAGGGTGACCTCCCCGGTCATGGCCACATCTCCCCGGACAGGGATTCCTGTCAGGGCGGAGACCATGGCGGTGCAGATGGTGATGCCGGCGGAGGGGCCGTCTTTGGGCACCGCTCCCTCGGGGAAGTGGATGTGAACGTCCTGCTCCTTATAGAACTCCGCTGGGACGCCCAGTTGGACGGCGCGGCTGCGGATATAGGTGAAGGCCGCCCGGGCGGATTCCTTCATCACGTCGCCCAGGTTCCCGGTGAGCTCCACCTTGCCGCTGCCGGGGACCACGTTGGCCTCCGCCTCCAGGAGGGTGCCGCCGACGGAGGTCCAGGCTAAGCCGTTGACCAGGCCAACCTGGTTCTCCATGCCCTGTTTCTCCGGGTGGTATTTCCGGGGACCCAGGTAGGTCTCCACGTTGTCTCCGGTGATTTTCACCTGCTTGGCCTCTCCGGAGACCAAGGCCATTGCCGCCTTGCGGCACAGAGCCCCGATCTCCCGTTCCAGGACACGGACGCCAGATTCCCGGGTATAGGACACGATGGTCTCCCGGATGGCGTCGTCGGTGAAGCGTACCTGACTTTTCCGCAGGCCGTGGCGTTTGAGCTGTTTGGGGATGAGGTAGACTTTGGTAATCTGCAGTTTTTCCTCGTCGGTGTAGCTTGGCAGTTCGATGACCTCCATACGGTCCAGCAGGGGCTTGGGGATGGTGGAGGTTGTGTTGGCCGTGGTGATGAACAGGGCATCGGACAGGTCGAAGGGCAGTTCGATAAAGTGGTCCCGGAAGCTGCTGTTCTGTTCTACGTCCAGCACTTCCAGCAGGGCGGCGGCGGGGTCGCCCCGCAGGTCGGTGCCCATTTTGTCGATCTCGTCCAGCAGGAGGAGGGGGTTGTTGGTCCCCGCCTGACGCACCGCGTTCATGATCCGTCCGGGCATGGCTCCCACATAGGTCTTTCTGTGGCCCCGGATGTCCGCCTCGTCATGGATGCCGCCCAGGGAGATCCGGGCCAGCTTCCGGTTCAGAGCCCGGGCCATGGACTTCCCGATGGAGGTCTTGCCCACCCCCGGCGGTCCCACCAGGCAGATGATCTGTCCTTTCAGCTCAGGGGAGAGCTGCTTCACCGCGATGAACTCCAAGATGCGTTTCTTCACCTCTTCCAGGCCGAAGTGGTCCGCGTCCAGGATTTTCTGGGCTGCGCTGACGTTGGCTCGCTCCTTGGACTTTTTATTCCAAGGCAGCTCCAGGCAGATGTCCAGGTAGTTGCGCAGAACGGAGGCTTCCGCCGAGGTGAAGGGCTGCTTCTCCAGGTGGATCACCTCTTTGAGCAGTTTCTCCTCCACCTCCTCCGGCAGCTCCGCGTCGGCGATCTGGCGGCGGTAGGCCAAGATCTCATTGTCCCCGTCCTCTCCCAGCTCCTCCTGGATCACCCGGACCTGCTCCCGCAGAAAGGCTTCCTTCTGATTCTGGGTCATGTTCTCGTGGACCTGACGCTGGATGTTCTGCTCCATCTCCAGGATCTCCACCTCCCGGTGGAGCAGGCGGTTGAGCTTGCTCAGGCGCTGCACCGGACGCACCTCGTCCAGGATGGACTGTTTATCTGCCACCCGCATGGACACGTTCTGGGCGATGAAGTCCGCGATATAGCCCGGGTCCTCGCTGGAGAGGATATTCATCAGCACCTCCGCTGAGGATGCCTTGGGGTTCAGGTCTGTATAGCGGTCGAAGAGTTCATAGGCCTGCCGGATGGCGGCTTCGGCCCGCAGGGTATTGCCCCGGCTCTCATAGACGGGGAACTCCACCTGCTCCACCTCACCCACCAGATAGGGCTCCGTCTGGGTCAGGCCGTGGAGCTTGGCCCGGTACTGTCCCTCCGCCATGATGCGTACAGCGTTTCCGGGCAGGCGGAGGATCTGCCGCACCACGGACACCGTCCCCATGGGGAAGAGGTGGTTGACATCGGGGGCGTCCACCCGGATGTCTTTCTGGGCCACCAGGAAAACAGGGCGGTTGGCTGCCATGGCCTCCTCCACCGTTTGGACCGAGACATCTCGGCCCACATCAAAGTGGACCATCATTTTGGGGAATACCGTCAGCCCCCGCAGGGGCAGGATCGGAAGGATCGAGCGTTTCTCTTCCTCTGGCAAAGCGTTTCACGTCCTTTCGTAGTAGTTGGGCTCCGCCCAAACCCGCCAGGGCTTTGCCCTGGACCCACCGCCCTTTGAAAAGGGCGGCCCTAAACTTTATGTTTTGTCTCTTTTAAGACTAAGCTTAAGCTTGAACTTTTTTCTCTTTTTGTATGAGGGAAAAGGGCGGAGAGTCTCCCCTCCGCCCTGGGTCTTGCTGTCTTACGCTGTGCCGTCCCGGCGGGCCAAGCCGCCGTTCTGAGCCTGGAGCGCCGCGGCGCCCAGGCGGGGCCGGGGAGGACGCTCCGGGTCCCGGACCAGACCGGGTGCTGTACCGTCCTTCACGCTCTCGGCGGTGATGTCCACCTCTACGATGGTACTGTCCGACGGGATGTCGTACATGATCTGGGCCATGACCTCCTCCAGGACCGCGCGCAGGCCACGGGCACCGATGCCCCGTTCCATGGACTTGTCAGCGATGGCCTCCAGCGCCCCAGGCTGGAAGATCAGGTCCACCATGTCGTACTCCAGCAGTTTCTGATACTGCTTGGCCAGGGCGTTCTTGGGTTCGGTGAGGATGCGCACCAAGTCCTCCCGGCTCAGGGGAGACAGAGAGGTAATCACCGGCAGACGGCCCACCAGCTCGGGGATGATGCCGAACTTCAGCAGGTCGTGGGGCTGGATCTCATCCAGGACATTGCGCTGCTCCAGCTCCGCCTTGCTCAGGACCTTGGCCCCAAAGCCGATGCTCTTCTGGTTCACGCGCTTCTCGATGATCTTTTCCACGCCGTCGAAGGCGCCGCCGCAGATGAAGAGGATGTTCTTCGTGTTTACCTGGATGAACTCCTGGTGCGGGTGCTTGCGCCCACCCTGGGGGGGGACGTTGGCCACGGTGCCTTCCAGGATTTTTAAGAGCGCCTGCTGCACACCTTCTCCGGAAACGTCACGGGTGATGGAGGTATTTTCGCTCTTTCGCGCGATTTTATCCATCTCATCAATGTAAATAATGCCCCGCTCTGCCTGTTCCACGTCATAGTCGGCGGCCTGGACCAGACGCAGGAGGATGTTCTCCACGTCGTCGCCTACATAGCCGGCCTCGGTGAGTGTGGTGGCGTCGGCGATGGCAAAGGGGACCCGAAGGATCTTTGCCAGGGTCTGGGCCAGCAGGGTCTTGCCGCTGCCCGTGGGGCCGATGAGCAGGATGTTGCTCTTTTGCAGCTCCACGTCATCCCCGCCGCCGAAATAGATGCGCTTGTAATGGTTGTATACTGCCACAGACAAGGCCACTTTCGCCTTGTCCTGCCCCACCACATACTCATCCAGATATGCCTTGATCTCTTTGGGGTTGGGGATGATGTCGGGCATATCCGAGCTGAGCTGATTGTCGGGGGCGGGCATCTCATCCAGGATGTCCATGCACAGATGAACGCACTCGTTGCAGATATACGCGCCCGGCCCGGCAATGACCTTCGCCACCTGATCCTGGTGCTTTCCGCAGAAGGAGCAGCGTATGGCCCGTTTGTCGTCTTTGGCCATCATGATTCACCTCTTTCTTACAAATCTAAATCTATCAATACATCTCCAAAACAGGGGGAAAGGAGGACAAGCACAGCCCCCCTTTCCTTTGTCTCTTAGCGTTTATCCAGCACCTTGTCGATCAAACCGTATTCCAGGGCCTCCGCGGCGGACATGAAATTGTCACGCTCACAGTCGGCAGTGACCACGTCCAGGGGCTTGCCGGTGTTGTCGGCCAGGATCTGGCTCATGCGCTTTTTGATGATTTCCAAACGCTTGAGATGGATGGCCATATCCGTGATCTGCCCCTGGGTGCCGGCAGAGGGCTGATGGATCATGATCTCCGCGTTGGGCAGCGCCATACGCTTGCCCTTTGTCCCTGCCGCCAGAAGGAAGGCACCCATGCTGGCCGCCATACCGATGCAGATGGTGGACAC
>JAAWAE010000077.1 GCA_022792035.1 Ruminiclostridium sp.
CCTGGTCCAGGAGGCTGCCGACCCCAACGCGCTGATCATCTTCGGCGCCACCTTCGACGAGAGCCTGGAGGATTCCATCGTGGTCACCGTCATTGCCACTGGCTTTGATGAGAAGATCATGAACAACAAGATGGGCGCGGCCCAGCCCCAGGCCGCCGCTCCCAGCGGCCGCAGTGCCGGCCGCGCTCCGGTGAGCGAACCCGTCGCCCCCAGTGCGCCCAGCGCGGAGGACGACGATCCCTACAAGGAGATCTTCAAGATTTTCAACCGGGACCGCTGAGCGCCCCAAATCAGTCACGAAAAGCCCCTGTTTGCCGT
Source organism: Ruminiclostridium sp. (assembly GCA_022792035.1). Classification (GTDB taxonomy): domain Bacteria; phylum Bacillota; class Clostridia; order Oscillospirales; family Oscillospiraceae; genus Evtepia. Next base: position 319 of record JAAWAE010000077.1, read on the forward strand.
CGCGCGCGGCAGACAGGGGCTTTTTTTGCGTCATCCTGGCGGGAGAAAAGGCCGCCCGCCCTCCGGCATCTGACCTTTTTTTGCTGGGGACGGGCCTATAATACAGGACAGGCAGAGAGGAGGACGGGACATGACTGTGGTCTATCTGGACGCCTTCCTGGCGCTGAATTTTGCGGTGAACTATCTGCTCCTGGCCGGCGCGTCCCGGCTGGATGGCGCGGCCCTGCGGCGAAGCCGCTGCGCGCTGGCGGCGGCGCTGGGGGCGGTTTACGGAGCGGTGAGCCTGCTGCCTGCCGCGGCCTTTTTGGAGCATCCCGTATGCAAGGCGGGGGCGGCGGTGGGGATGCTGCTGGTGGCCTTTGGCTGGCGGGAGCGGCTGCTGCGGACAGGGGGATTGTTCCTGCTGCTGTCCTGTGCCTTTGGCGGCGGGGTGCTGCTTTTGGCCATGGTGAAGGGGGGCGGCGTGGGGACCGTGGGCCTGCTGGGGAGCCGTTTGGGGATGCGGGGCATCCTGGTGGCGGCGGCCCTGAGCTACGGCTGTCTGTCTCTGCTCCTGAAGGGACAGTTCACCCACGCCCGGACAGCCGGGGAGCTGCTGCCCCTGACCTTGGTGCGGGGGGAGAACACCGTGACGGTGCTGGCTCTGCGGGATACCGGGAACACCCTCCAGGACCCGCTGACGGGCCGGCCTGTGGTGGTGGTGGAGGGGGAGCGGGTCAAGGCCCTGCTGCCGGAGCTGCCCGGGCTGGACCGCCAGCGGCTGTCCCATCCGGTGGAGCTGATGGGGGAGCTGAAGGAGACGGGCCTGCGCTTCCAGCTGCTGCCCTATCGGGCGGTGGGGGTGGAGTGCGGTCTGCTGCTGGCCCTGCGCATGGACCGGGCGGAGTATGGGGAGCAGAGTTATCGCAACTGCCTGGCGGCGCTCTCGCCCACGCCGCTTTCCGACGGCGGCGGATACTGCGCGCTCATCGGCGGCGAGGGATGAATGGAATGACAATGGGGAGGAATGGAACATGAAGCAACGCTGGAGGAATTGGTATTGGCGGCTGCGGCTGCGTTTGGCCCGGTGGGGCGTGGGCCTGCCGGGGAAGATCATGTACATCGGCGGCAGCGATGTCCTGCCCGCGCCTCTGAGCCGTCAGGAGGAGGGGGAGCAGATCGCTGCCTTGGCCCAGGGGGATGAACAGGCGGCATCTACGCTCATTGAGCATAACCTTCGCCTGGTGGTGTACATCGCCCGGCGCTTTGAGAATACGGGGATCAACATCGAGGATCTGATCTCCATCGGGACCATCGGGCTGATCAAGGCGGTGCGGACGTACAAGCCGGCGAAGAATATCAAGCTGGCGACCTATGCCTCCCGCTGTATCGAGAATGAGATTTTGATGCACTTACGGAAAACGGCCTCTCAGAAGAGCGAGGTGCCCTTTGATGAGCCTTTGAGCACGGATTGGAACGGGAACGAGCTGCTCCTCTCCGATGTCCTGGGGACGGAGAGCGACTTGGTCCAGCGGCCCATTGAGGAGGACGCGGACCGTCAGCTTTTGGCGGATGCTCTGGAGAAGCTCAGCGACCGGGAGCGGGAGATCATCGTCCTGCGTTTCGGGCTGGGGGGACGAAGGGAGCATACCCAGAAGGAGGTGGCGGACCGGATGGGGATCTCTCAGTCGTATATCTCCCGGTTGGAGAAGCGAATCATTTCCCGTTTGAAGCGGGAGATTTTGAAGGTGACGGAGGTGCCGTGAGGCAGCAGCAGCCCGCAGGGGAAATCCTCTGCGGGCTGCTGTCAATCTTGATAATGTCCTCTGCACTGCCGGATAGTGACGTGGTCCTCACCGACAAAATAAATGATACGATTTGTGTCATCGATCCGCCGGCTCCAGGAACCAGAATATTTTCCTTTGAGGGGTTCGGGTTTACCAAGCCCTTCAAAAGGGCTGCGGCTGATGTCCTTCAATAAAGCATTGATCCGCTTCAATGTCTTTCTATCCTGTACTTGCCAGAAGAGATAGTCATCAAAGGCTTCATCCGTAAAGGTGATGTTACTCCCCATCGGCCATGCGCTCCAGCTCTTCCATGGTCTTTACGACAACTTTCCCTTTTCTTTCCTGCTCTATGCTGCGCTCTAAGGCCCGCATATTGCTATCACTGTAAAAGGGGTCTGCGTAAATTTCAAAGGGGATTTTTCCCTGGCGCAGAGTTTGACGCATAAAGAGGTTGAAGGCCGTTGACAAGTCCATCCCCATGTCCTCAAAGACCTGTTCTGCACGTTCTTTTAGGTCCCGGTTGACAAGGATGTCGAGGTTTGTTGTCTCTGTCACGATGACCACTCCTTTCGATGATAACTCTATTTTATGGTCTTATTCGCTTTATGTCAATAACATGCACCGGGATTTGTTTGGATATACAGCAGCAGCCCGCAGGGGAAATCCTCTGCGGGCTGCTGCTTTTATATATGGTAGAGAGGAAAGAAGAGGGGGACTTACTGCTGCTGGGCATCACTTCCGGTGAGGAAGATATGCTCCACATCACCATCCTGGGTATCGCCCAAGGCTTCCTCGGGGACCTCGGGGCTGGGCTGGCGGATCTGGTCAACGATGGCGGCGGCTTTTTCAGGGTTGGCCTTTGCCGGGTCCAGGGGCAGGGTGAAGAGGGCGTGGGGACCGGCATAGCTGTCCAGGAAGGAGATGCTGCCGTTCTGGGCCATCTGGAGCATATCGCTGCTGGGGGCCATGCCCTCGTAGCAGGCCAGGTAGATGGTGTGATCGGCAAAGACTTCCAGGCTTTCGCACTCAAAGATATAGTAGGCGGTGCGCATCCCGTCTGCGATGACACTCTGATAGCCTCCGCCCAGGGTAAAGTTGTTCACTTCCAAAGGCTGATACCCGGACACCAGAGGTGTGACCATGATGTTTTGGAGGCCATCGTAGTCTATGGCTTCCCCGTCGGTGCGGGACATGGCGGCAACGATATAGCTGCGCGAGGCGTCGGCGTCCTCGTAGACATCTGAGAGGTGGGCGCCGCTGGTCACACCCATGAGGGTGACGGTAAAGTCCCCAAACTCCTTGGACTCATTGAGGAGGATGGCATCCTCGCTGTTAAAAGCGTCGGCCAGCTCCGAATGTCCCATATACTCCGCCACCTGGGCGGGATGCAGCAGGTTCACGGCGGCGGCGGTGGCCATAACGGCCACGGCCAGGACAGCGGCGATGAGGGCGGTTTTCTTAAAATGCTTGACTTTCATGCTCGAACGCTCCTTTTCTTGCTGCTGCCCAGCTGCCTCCAGGAGCAGTTGCACCGTCTCTTCTTCAAACTCCTTGCGGAATTGGATGCCGTCAAAGCCGGCATGGTAGCGGTCACGGTTCATAATCATCCTCCTTCAGCATAGCTTTCAGTTTCTCCCGGCCCCGGGCCAGGCGGGTGCCTACGGTGGGGCTGGGCAGGCCGAGCAGCTTGGCGATTTCCTTGATGGTGTAGCCCTCGTAGTAGTACAGGTGGACCACGGTGCTGTACTTCTCCGGCAGGGCTTGTACGGCGGAAAGGAGCTGGGGGACCTCTGTCTCGGGCGCGGGGATCGCCTGGGCCTCCTCTAGGGGAAGCAGTCGGCTGGACGCGGCACGCTGGAGATCGCAGGCGCGGTGGATGGTGGCCCGGATGAGCCAAGCCTTTTCGTGCGCCCCGTCCCGGAAACGGGGCTGTTTGGTGAGAAGGTACAGGAACACTTCCTGGACAGCATCCTCGGCGTCGGCGGTGCAGCGGGTGCGGGTCATGGCCAGATGGAGCAGCATGGTGCTGTAGGTCTCCACGATCCGGCGGAGGTCTTCTTCGGTACCGAATCCCATGGGATCAACTCCTTTCACCTACAACACGATTCAGGAGGGGGATTTTTTTCATTTCCGGGGAAATTTCCCGGAAAATTTATGCGAAACGTCCCCAGGGGGCCCTGGGGACGCGAAGGAAGTCAAAATTGCAGGTGGTAGACCGGCCCCATGTACACCGGGCCGCCGATGGTGAGCTGGGTGAGCCGTCCGCCCCGGAGGACGGCGGAAGTGTGGATCTCCCCGCCGGGCTGGTGGAGGGTCAGCTGGGAGCGGCCGTCCCGCTGGGCGGACAGGGCGTGGCAGGCGGCCACGGCGGTACTGCCGGAGGCACAGCTGCGCTCGAAGTAAAGGGAATCGGTCCCTTGGACGTAGACCGCCGGGGTGAGGCGGCTGTCCTGCCGGTCCCAGAACATGACCCCGGCGGCCGGGACCCCGTGGGCCTGGGCCAGGGCGGAGAGGGCGGCGCGGAGATCTGCCTCCTCCCGCGTTGGCGGCAGGAAGCTCACCGCGTGGACGATCCCCGGCAGGCGCACCGCCCGGGCGGGGGTGTCCAGGAAGGTGCAGGCTTCGACCTGCTCCGGCAGGGGCATCTGGACGCTGACCTGGGAGGTCAGGGGATTGACCTGGACGCTGAGGGCCTCCGCGCAGCCGCTGATCTCTATGGGGAAGCGGCCCTCCCGCCGCCGTCCGGTCTGCAAAGCGTAATAGAATCCGGCGCAGCGCAGGGCGTTGCCGCAGAATTCCCCGCCCATCATCTCCAGGCGGAGCGCCCCCTCCCCTTGGGGCGGGACCAGGAAACCCACTTGTTCGGCATCCAATTCCCGGATGGACAGCAGGCGGGCGGCGACGGCGGGATAGTCCTGGGGCGGGACTGGGGTGGTGACCAGAAGGGTGATGTTCCCCGCCGGGTCGGCGGCTTGAAAGGAAAGGTCCATGAAAAGTACCTCCAAGATGGGCAAAGGTTCGACACGTTGTCCTCCCATTGTACCACACCCCCTGCCTGGGGACAAGCCCCCGGGGCCGTGCTCCGGAAGGGGGAGAGAGGAAAAAAGGGCCTGAAAAGGCGGACAAAAAGAGAGGAACTGCCCAAGAGAAGGGGGGAGTTTTCGCAGAAACTTTACAAATTGGGCGTTTTCAGGCGGGTCCGGATATGTTATAATCTAATACAGTATTGCCTCGCACGATATGGACAGGATCGCTGTAACGAGGCGCCTTCTGGGCCCGCTGGCCGGAGGGACCCGATGACTTTTTGGAGTCAGGAGGAGAACTGTATGCGTTACGACGAGTATGATGAATACAATAACCGCTATGCTTCCAGGGGCGGTTCCCGCCGGGACCCATCCTATGGCAGAGGCGGGGATTACGACCGGGGCCGCCGGGACTATGACCGGGGCCGCAGCCGGGATTACGACCGGGGCAGACGGGAGTATGACCGCGGCCGGGACTATGGACGTGGGTACGACCGGGGCTATGATGACTACGACGGCTACGACCGCTATGGTTCCCGGGACCGTGTCCCCGGCCCGGATCTGGAGGATTGGGAGAGCACTGCCCCCAACTGGGACGACCACGGGAATTCCCGCGGCCGCAGCGGGGGCCGTCCGTCCGGGTCTGGACGCGGGTCCGGAGGCGGACGTCCGCCCCAGCGCCGGGGGGAGTCCAGCCGCGGCGGGAGCGGCGCAGGCGGCGCAAGCCGCCGTTCGTCCCGGTCCGGCCAGAGCGGCGGACAAAGCCGGTCCTCCGGCAGCGCCTCTTCCCGGCGCAAGGAGTCCGGCAGCAGCCGGGGAAGCGGCCGGAGCAGCAAGCCGCCCAAGCCGCGCAAGGCGTTTTCCCCCGTGCCCATCGTGGTGGGCGTGGCGGTGATTATCATGGCCCTGCTGGTCATCAACTCCATCACCGGCGGCAAGGAGGACTGCGTCATCGAATTTTCCGCCGAGGAGATCGTGGTGGGAGAGACCGCCACGGCTACCGTGATCAACCTGCCCGAAGGAGCGGACGAGTCGACCATTCACTGGACCAGCAACGACAACAACATCGTTACGGTGACCGGTGAGGGGGCCAAAGCGACCCTCCTGGCCAAGCGGGAGGGGAAGGCCACCATCGGCGCCCAGCTGGGTGATGATGAGGCCATCAGCGGTACGGTGAACGTGGTGCGTACCGCCACCGGCGTCTTGGGGATTACAGTGGGCCAGGAGGAGATGACCATCCCCTCCGGCGAGACCCAGAAGATCCAATGGACCGTTCAGATGGAGAAAGAAGACATGACGCCGGCCCAGGTCACCTGGACCCCCCAGAACAGCTCTATCGCCACGGTATCGGAGGATGGCGTGGTCACGGCCCGGAACGTAGGCCAGACCAACATCAAAGGCACCGCGGGGACGAAGAGCGTGGAAGTGGTGATCAACGTGGTGAAGAACCCCGACACGCCGGACCACGATCCCACACAGGATGTCGGCAACGAACCCATCGACGGCACTGAGCCCCCGCCGGATGATGGCAGCACAGGGACCACCACCGGCGGTACCACCACAGGGACCGGAACCACCACAGGGACCGGAACCACCACCGGCACGGGTACCGGGACCGGCAGCGGGACATCTGCCGGCAGCGGCACCACCGGTACCACCACAGGGACCGGGACCACAGGAGGCAGCAGCAATCCGCCAGACACCGACGGGGCCGACGAAGACGTCTCCGGCGGCGAATAACAAGAAAAACGGACCGGAGGGCAGGGATGAACTGCACCGGTCCGTTTTGCGTCTGTCAGACATCAGTCGGGTCCAGGACCACCGTCTCCAGACCTTGGGTGAGGGCATAGGCAAGCGTTCCGGCGGTGCCGCCTCGGGGGTTCCCATCGTAAACCGCCAGGAGCAGGGCGGCGTGATCCACCATGTAGCGGTTGCGCCGGGCCATGCAGGAGGGGGAGTAGTGGTGCTGGACGACGGTCTCAAAGTCACAGCCCAGGAGCAGGGTCCGGCGGCGTTCCTGGTCGGCGGGAGGCCAGTGCTCCGCCTGGCCCGGGAAAGGGATCGCAGCCTCCAGGGATACGTCAGAGACGTTGTGTTTCAGGTCGATCACGGCTTGACAGAAGTAGAGATCCGCGCCCTGGGCCATGCCGCAGATGAAATGGCGGTAACCCCGGTGATAGGCTTGTGTGACCTCCCGGGCCAGCCGGGCCTTCAGGGCCTGGGCGGCGGGGGCGTCCTCCTTCCAGCCCCAGGGCAGACGGCCGGGACGGTGGCCGGTGAAGCAGCAGCAGTGCTGGCGGTCCATAATGCCGCCTCCTTCCTTTGATAACTTCTTTATCCTATCGTAGCGAAAAACAGGAGGGAAGTCAACACAGTGCCCGATGCGATGTTTCATTTCGGTCCCGTAATTTGGACCAAAGAAAGGAGTGCTTTCCCATGTCCGCCCTGCAAACCATCCTGCTGCCTTGGCTCCTGGCCTGGACCCTTTTGGCCTTCGCCCTGATGGGCATCGACAAGGCCCTGGCCCGGGCGGGCCGCCGGCGCGTCCCAGAAAAAACCCTCTTTCTCAGCGCCATAGCCGGAGGGAGCGCCGGCGCGCTTTTGGGGATGTTCCTCTTCCGGCACAAGACCCTCCACCGCTCCTTTTGCCTGGGGATGCCCGCCATCCTCCTGGCCCAGCTGCTGCTGGCAGGGGGGCTGTATCTATGGCGGCTGTTTGCCTGAGCGGGGAGCCGCAACGGCAAAATATCCAAGGCGGACAGGCTTCCAGCGGCGTTCTTCCCACAGTCTCGCCATTGACGGGTGGGGGAAAATGTGCTAAAATTTTAAATTGTTGCGGAATGCTAGCAGCGCCGTGAGGGACAGCCCTCCCCGCGCCAAAGCACCGCCGGGGAAACCCCGGAAAGGATGGGACGCCCTATGCTGGCCGAATTGACGACTGGAAATAAGGTGACGGGTGCCAAGCAGGTGACTCGTGCCCTGAAAAATGGCGCGGCGCGCCGGGTGTTCTTAGCGCAGGATGCCGACGACAGAGTCACAGAGCCTGTGCTGCACCTGTGCCAGGAGCTGGGCGTGGAGACGGAAACGGTCCCCACCATGGCCGAGCTGGGCCGGGCCTGCGGCATCGCTGTGGGCAGCGCGGTGGCCGCCCTGTGCCAATAAAGCAACGCAAAAAATTCGATATTCGCCGCATAGTGCAGCGCACAAGCGGTTAGAATATAAAAACCAATTCCTAGGAAAGGAGGAACACTATGCCTACGTTTAATCAGCTGGTCCGCAAGGGAAGAGAGAAGGTAAGCTACAAGTCCAACTCTCCCGCCATGCAGAAGGGCCTCAACACCCTGAAGAACAAGGAGACTGACCTGCCTTCCCCCCAGAAGCGCGGCGTATGCACTGCCGTTCGTACTTCCACCCCGAAGAAGCCGAACTCCGCCCTGCGGAAGATCGCCCGTGTGCGCCTGACCAACGGCTATGAAGTCACCGCCTATATCCCCGGTGTCGGCCACAACCTGCAGGAGCACTCCGTGGTCATGATCCGCGGCGGCCGTGTCAAGGACCTGCCTGGTGTGCGGTATCACATCATCCGCGGCAGCCTGGATACCCAGGGCGTGCAGGGCCGTATGCAGGCCCGTTCCAAGTATGGCGCCAAGAAGCCCAAGGCCGGCAAGAAGTGATTCCGAATCCAAGCAAACTTTAACGCATTTTTGCGCGTGAGCGCAAAGCAAAGGCTTTGCCGCGAGGCGCTTTACCATATAAAACAGTACGCAGTACGGTTTTTGGGGAAGGACTCAAGGCAGGCACTGGAGAGAGGGCACTCTCTCCCACACGGAAAGCATCCGCTTTTCGAGTACCTATGAAATCATTCTTTATATGAAGGAGGGAAGCAAAGTGCCCAGAAGAGGAAACGTACCCAAGCGGGAAGTTTTGCCCGATCCTATGTACCGTTCCGTGCTGGTAACTAAGCTGATCAACAGCATTATGCTGGACGGCAAAAAAGGCGTGGCACAGAAGGTGGTCTACGGGGCCTTTGACATCGTCAAAGAGCAGACCGGGAATGACCCCATCGAGGTCTTCACCACTGCCATGGAAAACATCATGCCGTCCCTGGAGGTCAAGGCCCGCCGTGTCGGCGGCGCGACCTATCAGGTCCCCATGGAGGTCCGTCCCGAGCGGCGGCAGACCCTGGGGCTGCGCTGGCTGACGACTTACGCCCGTAAGCGCAGCGAGCGGACCATGAAGGAACGTCTGGCAGGAGAACTGATGGATGCGGCCAACAACCTTGGCAGCGCCGTGAAAAAGCGCGAAGAGACGCACAAGATGGCCGAGTCCAACAAGGCTTTCGCACACTTCCGCTGGTAACCGGGAGGAGAAAGAATGTCGCGTAAAGTCACCCTGGAAAACACCAGAAACATCGGCATCATGGCCCACATCGATGCCGGCAAAACCACCACCACCGAGCGTATTTTGTATTACACCGGTGTCAACTACAAGATCGGCGAGACCCACGACGGTACCGCCACCATGGACTGGATGGCCCAGGAGCAGGAGAGAGGCATCACCATCACCTCCGCCGCCACCACCTGTTATTGGACAGGCACTGCCAACCAGTTCCCCCAGACCCGGA
>JAAWAE010000078.1 GCA_022792035.1 Ruminiclostridium sp.
GAGCAGTCCATCGCCCAGTCCCTGTCCACCTTCTCCTCCCACATGAGCAACATCGTGGGGATGCTGGAGGAGACCGATGACGAGACCCTGATCCTTTTTGATGAGCTGGGGGGCGGCACGGACCCGGTGGAGGGCGCGGCCTTGGCCGCCGCGGTCATCGAGCACGCCCGGGGCCTGGGGGCCCTGGTGGCCGCCACCACCCACTACGCGGAGCTGAAAGTCTACGCCATGACCACCCCCGGGGTGGAGAACGCCTCCTGCGAGTTTGACGTGGAGACCCTGGCCCCGACGTACCGCCTTCTGGTGGGCATCCCCGGCAAGTCCAACGCCTTTGCCATCTCCAAACGGTTGGGCCTGCCGGAGGAGATTATTCAAAAGGCCAACGAGCGCATCAACGCGGAGAACATCCGCTTCGAGGACGTTTTGACCAAGCTGGAGGGCCAGCGCCAGGAGATGGAGCGGGAGCAGCGGGAAGCCGCCCGCATCCGTCAGGAGCTGGAGCAGGCCGCCGCCCAGGCCCAGGCCCACCGGGACGCCCTGGAGAAGGAGCGTGAGCGCAGCACCGCATCCGCCAAGGCCGAGGCCCGGGCCATCCTGGAGGAGGCCCGCCGCACGGCGGATCAGGTTTTCCAGGAATTAGGAGATATGCGGAGAAAGGCCCAGAAGTCCGGGGACTTCCAGGCGGTCAACGACCAGCGGGCTGGTCTGCGCCACAAGCTCAACGCTGCCCAGGACGCCCTGGGAGCCCAGGAGGCGGCGGCCCCGCCGCCCATGGTCCGTCCCGCCAAGCGGGGGGATACCGTGACCATCCTGAAAACCGGGACCCAAGGCACTGTCCTCTCGGAGAACAAGGACGGCCTGCTCCAGCTCCAGGCGGGCATCCTGCGCATCACCGCCCGGCAGGAGGAGGTCCGGGTGGTGGAAGGGGAGACCCAAAGCCAGAAACAGGCCAAGCAGTACATCCGGCGCAGCCAGCAGCAGCTTCGCAGCCTGGGCGCCAAGGGCGAGGTGGACCTGCGGGGTATGACCACCGACGAGGCGGAGATGGTCCTGGCCCAGTTCATCGACCGGGCCATCGTGGGCAACCTCACCCAGGTGACGGTGATCCACGGCAAAGGTACCGGCGCGGTGCGGCAGGCTGTCCACGCCTATTTGAAGCGCTGCAAAGGCGTGGCCAGCTTCCGCCTGGGCCGCTACGGCGAGGGGGAGAGCGGCGTCACCGTGGTGGAGCTGAAGTGAGCTCCGGCGGGGCGCGGGAGCGGGCAGAGAGAAAGAATCCAAAAATTTTTTCTAAATTCTCTGCAAAGACGTGAAAAATAGCATTGACGGACACGGTGAAATTTGTTATCCTATTGGCAGTATCAAAGGGAAACGCTTTGGGAGGGAATGTTCTATGTATATCAAGCAGGCAACTGTCAATAACCAGGTCGGCCTCCACGCAAGACCTGCCACGTTCTTTATTCAGAAGGCAAACGAGTTCAAGAGCACCATTTGGGTGGAGAAGGAAGAGCAGCGGGTCAATGCGAAAAGCCTGCTGGGTGTCCTCTCCCTCGGCATCATCAAGGGCAGCACCATTGACTTGATTGCCGACGGCACGGACGAAAAAGACGCGGTGGACGCTCTGGTGGAGCTGATCAGCTCTGATTTCGCCGACTGAGCACAAAAAAGCAGGAAAAGCGCCGCGGAAGCGGCGCTTTTTTGTTCCGCCGGAAGGAGGGAAGCGATGACCTTTGAAGAGCTGAAGGAGAAGGCCCACAGCCTACCCCTGAAACCCGGGGTCTATCTCATGATGGACAAGGACAGCACCGTCATTTATGTGGGCAAGGCCAAGGCCCTGAAGAACCGGGTCTCGCAGTATTTCCAGGATCAGCTGTCCCATACCGAAAAGACCCGGGCCATGGTGTCCCAGATCGACCACTTCGACACCATCGTGGCCGCGTCGGAGTTTGAGGCCCTGGTGCTGGAGAACTCCCTCATCAAGCGCCACATGCCCCGCTATAACATCCTGCTCAAGGACAGCAAGGGCTATCCCTTCATCCGCCTGACGGTGAAGGAGCGATACCCCAAGTTCTCCCTGGCCAACCGAGAGAAGCTGGGGGACGGGGCCCGGTACTTCGGCCCCTTTGGGGGGCGGCGGGACAGCCAGAACATCATCGACGCCTTGTGCATCGCCCTGAAACTGCCCACCTGCGGCAAGACCTTCCCCCGGGACCAGGGGAAGGCCCGCCCCTGCCTGAATTTTCACATGGACCAGTGCGACGGCTACTGCCGCGCCGAACTGCCCCAGAGCCAGCACCAGCAGGCGATGGACCAGGCGGTGCGCATCTTAGAGGGCCGCTTCGGCGAGGTGGAGCGGGAACTCACCGCCCAGATGGAGCAGGCGGCGGAAAACCTGGAATTTGAAAAGGCCGCCGCCCTCCGGGACCGTCTGAAAGCCATCACCCTGCTGGGGAAGCGGCAGAAGGTGGTGTCGGGGTTGATGGCGGACCGGGACGTGCTGGGCCTGTACATCGGCCAGGTCCGCACCGCCGTGGCGGTGCTCCACTTCCGGAGCGGGGAGCTGTCCGGCCGGGAGGTGGAGTTCTTCCCCACAGGGGGGGAGAGCGGCCAGGAGATCCTGTCGGCCTTCCTGCTGCAATACTATGGTCCCCGGGGCCGTCTGCCCCGGCAGGTCTACCTGCCGGAACCCCTGGAGGGGGAGGAGGAGCTGATCCGTTTCCTCAGCCGGGAGGGGCAGGAGAAGGTGGAGCTGCTCACCCCCAAGCGGGGGGCCAAGCTGGAGCTGGTGCGCATGGCCCAGGAGAACGCCCGGGAGGAATGCGAGCGGGTGACCACCAAGGAGGAGCGCACGGCGAAAATATTGACGCTCCTGGCGGAAAAACTAGAACTGGCGGCGCCGCCCAAGCGCATCGAAGCCTATGATATCTCCAACACGGGGGCGTCGGACATCGTCTCGGCGATGACGGTCTTTCAGGACGGCAAGCCCCGTCGGGGGGCCTACCGCTGCTTTCGCATCCGGGGCCTGGAGACCCCCGACGACTATGCCTCCATGGAGCAGACCCTCCGCCGCCGCTTCCAGCGGGACAAGGACGCCGACGAGAACTTCGGCCGCCGCCCGGACCTGCTGCTCATCGACGGCGGCGACACCCACGCGGCGGTGGCCCAGCGGGTCCTTGCGGACTTCGCCCTGGACATCCCGGTCTTCGTCATGGTGAAGGACGATCTCCATCGGACCCGGGCCCTGGTGACCCCCCAGGGGCGGGAGATCGGCATCCAGGCCCAGCCGGCTCTCTTCGCCTTCATCGGGCAGATTCAGGAGGAGACCCACCGCACCGCCGTGGGCTTTCATCACAAGCGGCACAGCAAGAGTACCCTGGGCTCTTCCCTGGAGAAGATCCCAGGCGTAGGGGAACAGCGGCGAAAAGCCCTGCTCAAGCACTTTGGCAGCATGAAGGCCATCCGGGCCGCGTCCCTGGACGAGCTGGAGCAGGTGATCCCCAAAAACGCGGCCCAGGCCGTCTATCAACAGTTCAGAGGGGAGGCGCAAGCGTCCCCGGCAAAGAAGGAGGAAGGACCATGCGCGTGATCACTGGTCTGGCCCGGGGGATGCGTCTGCGGGAGCCCGCAGGTTTGGACACCCGTCCCACTACCGACCGGGTCAAGGAGGGTATCTTTTCCAGCATCCAGTTCGACATCGAGGGCCGCCGGGTGTTGGACCTCTTCGGCGGCACGGGACAGATGGGCATCGAGGCCCTCTCCCGGGGCGCCACTCACTGCACCTTCGTGGACCTGAGCAAGCAGGCCGCGGGCATCATCCGGGAGAACCTGGACCACACCGGCTTTGCCGGACAGGCCGCGGTAATCCAGGGGGACTATCTCAGTTTTTTGGACCGCTGCCGGGAGCCCTTCGACCTGATTTTCCTGGACCCGCCCTATGGCAGCGGTTTTTTGGAAAAGGCCATGGAACGCATACAGACGATTGACATCGTGTCGGGAAATGGTATAATAGTGTGCGAAAATGGGTCCGGCTCCGGCTGGCCGGAACCCAGGGGGCCCTACCGGCTCCAGAGAGAATATCGGTACGGGCGCATCCGGACGGCCCTGTACCGCCGCGCAGCCGACTGAACCGGCGCCGCCGGATAAGGAAGGACACGACAGATATGAAGACCGCCATTTACCCGGGCAGCTTTGATCCCGTCACCCTGGGACACATCAACATCATCAAGCGGGCTGCGGCCGCCTTTGACAAGGTGATCGTCTGCGTCATGGTCAACTCGAAGAAAGACGGAGGGATCTTCACCCCCGAGGAGCGCATCGCGCTCATGCGCAAAAGTATCCATGTGGAGAACGTGGAGTTCGACGTAAACTATGGCCTTGTGGCGGATTACGCCCGGCGCCAAGGCGCCCGTGTGCTGGTGAAGGGACTGCGGGCCGTGTCTGACTATGAGCAGGAGGTGCAGATGGCCATGGTCAACAGCAAGCTCAACCCGGACCTGGACACGGTGTTTTTCCCCTCCAGCGAAAAGTACACCTACCTCAGCTCGTCGGTGGCCAAGGAGCTGGCCAGATACAACGCTGACCTGAGCGAGTTTTTACCGAGAGAGATCGTAGAGGACGTCAAACGCAAAATGGAAAAAAGGAGCGATGAGTGCGATGACAGCCAGCATTGAACAATTACTAGAGCAGTTATACGGCGAGATCGAGGAAGCGAAACCCATGCCCCTGAGCAGTGACAAATGCGTCATTGACCGGGACCGCATCTTGGATATGATCGACGACGTGAAGGCGGAGATGCCCGCGGAGATCAAGCGGGCGGAGGACCTGGTGGCCAACCGGGAAGACTATATCGCCTCCGCCCACCGGGAGGCCGAGGCCATGCGCAAGGAGGCCGAGGACTATGCCCGGCGTCTGGTGAACGAGGACGCCATCGTCCGGGAAGCCCGGCAGATCGCCGACGAGATGCTGGCGGACACAGAGGAGAAGTGCCGCCTGCTGAAGAACGCGGCCAGCGAATACTGCGAGGACGCCCTGCGCCGGATGGAAGACGCTGTGGCGGATGCCTACGACGAGGTGAAGGAGTCCCGGGCCCGTTTCCGCTCCGCCCTGGGGGCCATGATGGACCCGCCGCCCCCCCGCCGCCGGTCCATGTACGACGCTGCTGCCGACGAGGAAGACGAATATTGAGCCCGAGTGTGCCGCAGTCCCTTTTTTGGAGGCTGCGGCCGTCCTTTGCGCCAAGATACGGGGCTTCCCGCAGGGGAAAATCTTACAAAAGTCTCACGACGCTGCGGGAGGGATTCCCACAAAGTGCTTGCCGCGCAAGGGTTTGCCACTAGATGTAGCGGCAGCTGGGGATAAACGCGAGGGAAAAGAGGGGGCGGACCTGCCAAAAAATAGTTGCTTTTTACAGGGTCTGCCCTTATAATAGGAAATGAACGAAGGGCCTGACAAGGATTTCACCTTGTCAGGGAAACCAATGCCGGGGCCCATGCCCCGCCGCCGGAGGGAGCTATGCCGGAAGGATATACACACCGCCCCGTCCTGCTGGAGGAGTGCATCCAAGCCCTGAACATCCAGCCGGAGGGGATTTACATCGACGGGACCCTGGGCCGGGGGGGACACTCGGAAGAGATCGTCCGCCGCCTCAGCGGCCGGGGCCGTCTCATCTGCATCGACCGGGACCGTCAGGCCCTGGAGGCCGGTCAGGCCCGCTTGGCCCCTTGGGCAGAGCGGATCACCTTCCTCCACGGGAACTTTGTGGACCTGTCAAAACTCCTGGATGAGGCCGGGGTGGAGCAGGCGGACGGGATGCTCTTCGACCTGGGCGTGTCCTCCCCTCAGCTGGACGACCGGTCACGGGGCTTTTCCTATATGCACGACGCCCCCCTGGATATGCGCATGGACCAGGACGATTCCCTCACAGCCTGGACGGTGGTGAACCAGTGGTCCCGGGAGGAGCTGCGGCGCATCCTCGCCCAGTATGGGGAGGAGCGTTACGCCGGACTGCTTGCCGCCGCCATGGTCCGGGCCCGCCCCATCGAGACCACCGGGGAACTGGTGGAGATCATCCGGGGGGCCCTGCCGGCCTCTGCCCTGCGGGAGAAGCAGCACCCGGCCAAGCGGAGTTTCCAGGGCATCCGCATCGCGGTGAACGACGAGCTTACCGCCGTGTCCCGTATGCTCCAGGCGGCGGTGCCCCGGCTGCGCAGGCAGGGACGGCTTGCCGTGATCTCCTTCCACTCCCTGGAGGACCGGATCGTGAAGAGCGAGTTGGCGGCGGCGGCCCGAGGCTGTGACTGTCCGCCGGAGTTCCCGGTGTGTGTGTGCGGGAAAACGCCCCAGCTGCGTCTGCTCAGCCGGAAGCCGGTGACCCCTGGAGAGCGGGAGCTGGCGGAGAACCCCCGGGCCCGCAGCGCCAAGCTGCGCTGGGCGGAAAAGGTTTGAAGAATTGGAAAAGAAGTGACGAAGGCAAAGGAAGCACGGGGACATCTGCCGTGGAATGAAGTGGGATGAGGTGAAGGACCGTGACGGAACAGGTATATCGACTGGAACTGCCCCAGCAGGTCAATGAGGCGCCTGCCGCGCCCAAAGTCCAGCCAAAGGTCCATCCGAAAGAGGATGGCCGGGGAAGACGGGTGGAAAAGACCAGCGCCTTGGCGCGGATCAGAACACAGATGGGCATCTCGCCGGGACTGGCGGTGATGGCCTTGGCGGCGGTGGCCGTGGTGATGATGATGCTCATGAGCCACGCCCAGCTGGTCATCGTCAACGACGATGTGGTCAGCGCCCGGAATCAGCTCAGCGAGCTGAAGACCGAGGAGACCAAGCTCATGGCACAGTATGAGCTGGCCTATGACCTCCAGGAGATCGAGAAGAAGATGCTCAACAGCGGCGAGATGATTCGCATCCAGAGCTGGCAGACGTACACTCTGGAGCTGGCAGAGCCGGACAGCGTGGAATATTTCCAAAGCTCCAGCCTCTCGGAAAAGCTCAGAGCCCTGGCCGGGAGTGTTGCCGCTGGGCTCCAGGAATATTTCTAAGCGAAGGTTACATAAGATTAAGATAGGAAAAGAGGGCGTAAGAAAAGGGTTTCTTGCGCCCTCCGTGTTACCATGAAAAAGGAAGGTGATCACCATGGCGCGAAAAAGACAGGAGCACCATGCTCCCTCCGTCAGTCAGACCTTGAGCGGCAAGGGGATGCGGCGGATTTTGATCCTGGCCGGGATTTTTGGCATATTGACCTTTGCCGTACTGTTTGGAAAGCTGTGGCAGCTCCAGGTTCTCCAGCATGAGGAGTTGGAGAAGAGGGCCATCACCCAGCAGACCAGAACCATCTCCTCCTCCGCCAGCCGGGGGACCATCTACGATGCCAACGGCACAGTCCTGGCCATCAGCGGCTCGGTACAAAACGTGATCCTCTCTCCCCGTGATCTGTTGGAGACCGTGGAGGTGGACGATAAGGACCAGTTCGGCAACGCCCGGTCCAAGACCGCGATGGACGCCGAGCGGAACCAGAAGCTGGAGGGGACCTATCAGATCATCGCCGACGGCCTCTCGGAGATTTTGGAGCTGGACCGGGATACCCTGATGTCCCGCCTGCATAAAGTCAATTCCGCATACGAGATTTTGGCGAAGAAGGTGGAGGACGACGTGGCCGACCAGGTCCGGGCCTTCATCGTGGAGAACGACCTCTCCCGCTGCCTCTACCTCACCCAGGACTCCAAACGCTACTACCCCTACGGGACCATGGCCTCCCATGTGGTGGGCTTTGTTAACAACCAGAATGAGGGCGGCGGCGGCGTTGAGTCCCGCTATAACGCCGAGCTCTCCGGGGAGAACGGCGTGACCATCCTGGCCAAGAACGCCCGGGGTACGGAGATGCCCTCCGCGTACTCCAGCTATACGGACTCCGTGGACGGCTACAACGTCCACACCACCATTGACAGCACCATCCAGATGTACGCCGAGAAGGCCCTGGAGGAGGGAATCCAAAAGTTCGACGTGACGAACGGTGCCTTCTGCCTGGTGATGGACCCCAAGACCTGCGCGGTCCTGGCCATGGCCAGTTACCCGGACTATGACTGCAACGACTACGACGCCATCGCGGACAGCACGGAGCTGGCAAAGCTGGCCCGGATGAAGCAGGACAATACCGTCAGCGACGAGGAGTATACGGCGGCGCTGCAGCAAGCCCGCTTCAAGCAGTGGGCCAACAAGTGCCTGAATACCTCCTACGAGCCCGGGTCCACCTTCAAGCCCATCGTGGTGGCAGCGGCCCTGGAGGAGGGCGTGGTGTCGGAAAATTCCCAATTCCCTTGTAGCGGCTCCGTGAAAAAGGGCGACTGGATCATCCGCTGCAGCGCCCGTCGGGGCCACGGCACCCAGAGCCTGCGCAAAGCCGTCATGAACTCCTGCAACCCGGCCCTGATCCGCATCGGTGAGCTGCTGGGGGCAGAGAAGTTCTACCAGTACTGGGAGGAGTTCGGCTTCACCGGTACCACCGGCATTGAGCTGCCCGGAGAGCAGCGCAGCGTGTTCTGGCCGGAGAGCCTTTTCACCAGCCCCGCCGGCGAGACGGAGCTGGCCACCGCCTCCTTCGGCCAGCGATTCACCACCACCCCCATCCAGCTGCTGACGGCCCTGTGCGCGGTCATCAACGGCGGGCACCTGATGGAGCCCTATCTGGTCCAGTCCGTCACGGACAAGGACGGCAACGTGGTCAGTTACCACGAGCCCACGGAGATCCGCCAGGTCATCAGCCAGGAGACCTCTGACACCGTCCGCTCCATCATGGAGAGCGTGGTGGGCGAGCGCAGCGGCACCGGACACAACGCCGCCGTAGCCGGCTACCGCATCGGCGGCAAGACCGGGTCCTCCCAGACCCTGGACAGCAAGGACCACATCATCGTCTCCTTCCTGGGCTTCGCCCCGGCGGACGACCCGGAGATCGCCATCCTGCTGGCCTACGACTGGCCCCAGCCCGCTTCCCCCGGGGCCAACAACACCGCCAGCGGCGTGTACATCAGCGGCGGCTCCATGGCCTGCCCCATGGCCGGGGAGCTCATCGCCAATATCTTGGACTATCTGGGCTATCAGAAGTCCGGCGTCACCAGTGAGACCGCCACCGGCGTTACCGTGCCGCAGCTGGGCGGCAGTCCCCTGGAGGAGGCCCGGACCTCTCTGTCCAAGCTGGGGCTGGGCTGCCGGACCATCGGAGAAGGACCGGTGGTGACGGATCAGGCCCCCTCGCCGGGGAGCACCGTACCCAAGAACAGCTCCGTGGTCCTCTACCTGGGGGCGGAGAACAGCGAGGAGACCGTCCTGGTCCCGGATCTGGCCGGGATGAGCTATGACGAAGCCAAAGCGGCCCTGGATGCCCTGGGGCTCTACCTGGGCGGCGGCGAGGACACCGAAGGAAAGGTGTTCAGCCAGACCATCCCCCACGACACGCGGGTGGAAGTGGGGACGACCGTTGAAGTGAGGTTTACCACCCCCTCCACCACAGACGTCGGTCTCGACAGCGAGACCGGCAACTGGGTGAAGGGCGACAGCAATCAGTATGGAGGGACGCCTGAGTGAAACTATCCCGGTTGATCCGGGGCATTGCCCTGACGGACCGAGTCGGTCAGGACGTTGAAATCACTTCGCTAACCTGTGACACCCGAAACCTCCTCCCCGGAGGGCTCTTCGTGGCCCTGAAGGGGGAACAGGCGGACGGGAACGAATTCATTGAGGAGGCCCTGCAGAAGGGGGCGGCGGCGGTGGTGTGTGAGCACCCGCCGTCCCGTCCCGGCCCCTGGCTGCTGACCCAGGATGCCCGGGGCTGCTACGGCCTGCTCTGCCGGAACTGGTTCGGGGACCCGGGGAAGGGGATGACCCTTCTGGGGGTTACCGGCACCAACGGCAAGACCACCACGACTTATCTATTGAAAGGGGTGCTGGAGCGGTGCTTGGGGGCCCGCGTGGGTCTCATCGGCACCAACCAGAACCTCATCGGGGAGGAGAGCCTCCCCGCCCAGCGCACCACTCCGGAGCCCTATACCCTGCAATGCCTCCTGGCCCGGATGGCCCGGGCGGGGTGCACCCATGTGGTAATGGAGGTCTCCTCCCACGCCTTGGCTCTGCGGCGTACCGCGGGGCTGTGGTTCCGGGGGGCGGTTTTCACCAACCTCACCCGGGACCACTTGGATTTTCACGGCAGTATGGAGGCCTACCGGGCGGCCAAGGGGTTATTATTCCAGCAGTGCGAGGCGGGGTTTTTCAACTTGGATGACCCCGCCGGGCGTTACTTCGCCCAGACGGCCCCCTGCCGCCGGCATACTTTTGGAGAGAACCGGGGGGAGGGGGAGCTCGTCGCCCGCTCTGTGCGCCTTTTCCCGGAGCGGGTGGAGTTCCGGGTCCAGAGCTCGGAGGGGATCACCCCCGTCCGCCTGCCCATCCCGGGGGCGTTCAGCGTGTACAATGCCCTGGGGGTCATGGCTTGCTGCCGGGACTTGGGGCTGTCTCTGCCGGAGATCGCCCAGGCCCTGGCGGAGAGCCAGGGGGTGAAGGGCCGCCTGGAGGTGGTCCCGGTCCCCGCGCCCTATACAGTGCTCATCGACTATGCCCACACTCCCGACGCCCTGGAAAAGGTTTTGACCGCCGCCCGGGGGGTCACCCGCTGCCGTCTGCTGTGTCTCTTTGGCTGCGGGGGCGACCGGGACAGGAGCAAGCGTGCCATCATGGGGGAGATCGCGGCGGAGCTGGCGGACTTCGTCCTACTCACCTCCGACAACCCCCGCACCGAGGACCCGGAGGCCATCCTGGACGAGGTGGAGGCGGGTTTTCCCAGAGGCTTTGCCTCCTATCTGCGGGAGAGCGACCGCCGCCAGGCCATCCGCGCCCTGTTGGACATGGGCCGGGCCGGGGACGTGCTTTTGCTGGCCGGGAAGGGCCACGAGACCTACCAGGAGGTGGGCAGGGAAAAAATTCCTTTGGATGAACGAGAAGAAATTGCTTCCTTTTTCCGGCGAGATGCGCTATAATACCTGTTTGGCAACGCCCTAGGCCCCGGGACCCCGGGGCCGGGGCATGATTAGAGAGAATCGACGTGTAACGTCAGCGGAGGTGCAGGGAGATGGAGTCCATCGTCGGAAAAAGTATCGCAGCCCTGCTGGGGGGATTCCTCCTCAGCGTGGTGTTAGGCCGGATGATCATTCCGGCGCTGCGCCGGCTCAAGGCCGGGCAGTCCATCAAAGAGGACGGCCCCACTTGGCATATGTCCAAGCAGGGCACGCCCACCATGGGCGGGCTGATGTTCATTGCTGCCACGGCCATCGTGGTGGCGGTATTGAATATCCAAAGCATTCTGGCCGGGGACTTCACCGCCTTGATCGTGCTGCTCTTCGCCGTGGTCTTTGGCGTCATCGGGTTTTTGGATGACTACGCCAAGGTGAAGAAGAAGGAGAACACCGGTCTCTCCGCCAGCCAGAAGTTTTTGTTGCAGCTGGCGGCGGCGATCTTCTTCATCGCTCTGCTGCGCTCCGGCGGCATCCTGTCGCCGAAGCTCTATGTACCCTTCGCGGGGGTGGAGCTCCAGCTGCCTTGGCTGCTGTACATGATCTTTGCCGCCCTGGTGATCACCGGCTGTGTCAACGCCGTGAACATCACCGA
>JAAWAE010000079.1 GCA_022792035.1 Ruminiclostridium sp.
GAACAAGGCCCATGAGACCACCCTGGCTGACCTGCTCAAGGAAGAGACCGCCGATCAGGCCGCTGTGCGTATGCACGCCAACGCCGAGGAAGGTCTGGGCGCATTCCTGGAGAAGCGCAAGGCGAACTTCCAGTAAGGCCCGAAACGCGAAACACGACTGCACCGCACCCCCCGATGGATCGAGTGTCCAGGGGGGTGCTTTGCTTTGAGGCGGACGGTTTTGGAAGATTCCACGCTGCGCAGACAGCAATCCACGGTCCGTGGCTGGACATTCCGGCCCGTCCGGGGTAGGCTGAGAGGGAAAGGAGGTCAGACATGGACCAGATTGAGACCGGAAAATTCATTGCCCGGGAGCGAAAGGGCAAAGGGCTTACCCAGCAGCAGCTGGCTCAGAGGTTAGGGATCAGCAACCGGACCATTTCCAAGTGGGAGTGCGGCAAGGGCTTCCCGGAAGTGTCGCTGCTGCTGCCGCTGTGTCAGGAACTGGAGGTGAGCGTCAACGAGCTGCTGTCCGGCCGGCGGCTGCAGGAACAGGACTATCAGAAGAAAGCGGAGGAACATATGATAGATTTTATGAAAGAACGGGAAGAGAACCTACGCCGGTTTTGGATCGCCATCCTCACGGGGATCATCGCCACGGTGTCCTTTCTGACGCTGCTGGAGGTGGTGTGTGTGTACGGAGAGGGGATGCCTTGGGCGATGCGGGCGGCGGTGGTGGGGATCGCCGTAGCAGTCTTTGCCGCGGGGATGTATGTGATCATGCAGGGGGAGCGGAACATTGGATATTTTCAATGTAAGCACTGCGGGACGCGTTTTGTTCCCAGTTGGCGGGCGTATATTCTGGGGGCGAATCTGTTCGCTGCGTACCGGTATATGCGCTGTCCCCACTGTGGACGGCGGGGCTGGTGCCGCAAGACCATGGGGCAGGCGCAGGAGTGACAGTCAGGACATCTGCCTGCTGTAGTACAATAAAAAAGGACCGCCGTCCCCTTGACAAAGGCGGCAGCGGTGTTTTATACTATGGCTAGTAGGGTGGCCCTAGCGGTTGGCCCCGAAGCGTTTTTTATGTAGCCGCCCGTGGGTGCAATCCGGGCGGCTACTTCTTTTTAAGAGTCACTGTCGTTTTTCGTTGTCCGAATGAGGACAACGATATTCAAAACGATGAGGACTGTCTGCGCGATCGATTCGACAGATGAAATCAAATCCATGATCGTCATTTCGCCTCACTCCCTCTCCGAGGGCAGAACCGTCAAGAAGACTACTGCCCCCTGATATAAGGGGCCAACCGCCTTTTGGACCGGGTCCTATTCGCCGATAGTATGGACACAGTTTACCATAATTCGACGGGCTGTGCCACTCTTTTCCAGCCCAAGGTGGCGATCTATACTGCTATCTATCCTTGTGAAAATCGGCAGGAAGGCAAAAAGCCGCGGGGTCCTTTTCTTGCAGTTCGACGAATTCTAGGAACGGTCCGGCTTTTTCTTGCATGATTCGCGAATATGGTGTATAATTATTCTCGCCTCCGGCCTGCCCGGAGACAGGAAAAATGAAAAGGAAAAGAGGTCTTTCTACACCATGAAGAAGTTGTTGACCATCCTGCTGGGCGCCGCGATGCTCCTGAGCCTGTGCGCCCTGACCGCCTGCGGCGGTGATCCCGCCCCCACAGCCGACGAGGACAAGCCGGAAGAGGACACCACCGCCGCCACCGCTGAGTTCACCACCGTGGAAGAGGGCAAGCTGCATATGTCCACCAACGCCGCCTTCCCTCCCTATGAGATGACCACCGATGCCGGCGGGTTCGAGGGCATTGACATCGACATCGCCACCGCCATTGCCGAAAAGCTGGGCCTGGAGCTGGTGGTGGATGACATGGACTTCGACGCCGCACTCACCGCTGCCCAGACCGGCAAGAGCGACATCGTGATGGCTGGCGTCACCGTCAATGAGGAGCGCGAGGCTGTGATGAACTTCACCGACAGCTATGCTACCGGCGTTCAGGTCATCATCGTCAAGGAAGGCTCCGACGTGACCCTGAAGAATCTGAAAGAGCAGATGATCGGCACCCAGCGCGGCACCACCGGCGACGCCTACTGCATAGACGATTTCGGTAAAGAGCACGTGACCTCTTATGACAACGGCATCACCGCCGTTCAGTCCCTGATGAACGATCAGGTTGACTGTGTGGTCATCGACAAGGGCCCCGCCACTGAATTCGTGGCTGCCAACGAGGGCCTGACCATCCTGGATACTGAGTACACCAACGAGGACTATGCCATCGGCGTCTCCAAGGACAACGAGGCCCTCCTGGAAGCCGTGAACAGCGTTCTGAAGGAACTCAAGGCAGACGGCACCATCCAGACCATTTTGGACCAGTACATCAAGGCTGAGTAATTCGCCATCATCCTGCGGGAAAGGGCGGCGTTCGCCGCCCTTTCCTTTTTTCACTTAGAGAGGAGGGGACGCTCCTATGGAGGCGTTCACCAGCTTTATTTCGTCATTCCAGACCAGGTTCTACTTGGCTTTCATCGCCGAGGATCGCTGGACCCAATACATCGAAGGAGTGGGGACCACCCTTCTGGCTACGGCCCTGGCCCTGGTGCTGGGCCTGATCCTGGGGGTGCTGGTGGCGGTGATCCGCACGGCCCACGACCAGCAGCGGCCAAACCACCACAATCCGGCCCTGGCCGTGATCAACGGCATCGCCAAGGTATACGTCACCATCATCCGGGGGACCCCCATGGTCCTTCAGCTGCTGATCTGGATGTTCGTGGTCTTTACCTTCAGCCGCAACGCCACAGCGGTGGGCGTGTTCGGCCTGGGGATCAACTCCGGGGCGTATGTGTCCGAGATCATCCGGGGCGGACTCATGGCCGTGGACAGCGGCCAGATGGAGGCCGGCCGGAGCCTGGGCCTGCCTTATGCCGATACCATGCGCTTTATTGTCGTGCCCCAGGCGGTGAAGGCCATCCTGCCGGCCCTGGGCAACGAGTTCATCGTCCTGCTCAAGGACACCTCCCTGCTCACCGTCATCGGCGGCAAGGAGTTGATTTATTTCGCCAAAGGGGTGGCCAACCGGACCTATGACCAGATGTTCCCCCTGCTGGGCGCCGCGTGTATTTATCTGGTGCTGGTGATGATCTTCAGCTGGCTGCTGGGCAAGCTGGAAAGGAGGCTGCGGCAAAGTGATCGACGTTAAAGGGCTTTACAAATCCTTCGGGGACCATGAGGTCCTCCACGACTTGAACGAGCATATCCATCCCGGGGAAAAGGTGGTCATCATCGGCCCCTCCGGTTCCGGGAAGTCCACGTTTTTACGCTGTCTGAACCTGTTGGAGGAGCCCACCCAGGGCACGATTACCTTCCAGGATCAGGTCATCACCGACCCCAAGGCGGACATCAATCTCATCCGCCGCCAGATGGGTATGGTCTTTCAGCATTTCAACCTCTTCCCCAACATGACCATCCGAAAAAACATCACCCTGGCCCCTGTGCGCACAGGCTTGATGAAGCAGGAGGAGGCGGATAAGACCGCCACCGAACTTTTGCAGCGGGTGGGTCTGGCGGACAAGGCCGACGCCTATCCCGGCCAGCTCTCCGGCGGGCAGAAGCAGCGCATCGCCATCGTGCGTGCCCTGGCCATGAAGCCCAAGCTGATGCTTTTTGACGAGCCCACTTCCGCCCTGGACCCGGAGATGGTGGGCGAGGTGCTGGACGTGATGAAGCAGCTGGCCGAGGAGGGCATGACCATGGTGGTGGTCACCCACGAGATGGGCTTTGCCCGGGAGGTGGGAGACCGGGTGCTGTTCATGGCCGACGGGAAGATCGTGGAGCAGAACACCCCAGAGCTTCTCTTCGGCGCGCCCCGGGAGGAGCGGACCCAGAGCTTCCTGGCCAAGGTGCTGTAACAGAGCAAGATAGGATAAAGACCGCCCCGGTGGATTCCGGGGCGGTTTTTCGTGGAAGTTAGAAAATCGACGATGGAAACGCGGTGCATGGCCTGAGACCACGCACCGCGCTGCTGTTTATTCCGTTGGAGGCTTGCGGTGTCCGCCGCCCCGGCGGCGCCAATGGCCCCGTCCGCCCTTGCTCCGGTTCTTGTTGTGGGAGGAAGGGCCCGACGACGAACCCGACGCGTGGGAAGCGCCGCCCTTGCGTCCGCCTCGGCTGCGGCTGCCGCCCCGATGCCGGGGGCGGTGCTCCGTCCCTGCCTTGTCCTCCTGAGGCTCCTGCTGGGCGGACATATAGTTGTCCAAGGCTGCGGAGAGGAGGGTCCCGCTGTGAAACTGCTCCTCCGGGTAGGCCGGCGCCTTGCGCAGCTTCTCCAGCTCCGCCTTGGGCGGCTCCACATAGCCTTCCGGCCGCTTCCCCTTGCCGCTGCGGATCACCCGCAGCTCACAGTTGTGATAGGTGTTCAAGGTGTCCGGGGCGCTGTCCAGACGGACCCGGCAGGTCTCCCGGAGGGTGTTGACGCTGATGATCGTCCCCGCGCCGTCCGGCGTCTCCACAAAGGAGTCCGAACGGGGAGAGGTTTTCATCAGGTCCTCATAGGCATTCTGCTCGTAATTCAAACAGCACATGAGCCGGCCGCAGGTGCCTGAGATTTTCGTGGGATTCAGAGAAAGGTTCTGCGTCTTGGCCATCTTGATGGATACCGGCTGGAAATCCTTCAAAAACGACGCGCAGCAGAAGGGCCGGCCGCAGACCCCCAGTCCGCCTAGGAGCTTGGCCTCGTCCCGAATGCCGATCTGGCGCAGCTCAATGCGGGTGTGAAAAACAGCGGCCAGACTCTTGACCAGCGCCCGGAAGTCCACCCGGCCCTCAGAGGTGAAAAAGAATAAAATCTTCGTGCCCTCAAAGGCGCATTCCACCCCCACCAGCTTCATCTCCAGACCATGCTCCTTGATCTTCTCCTGACAGACCCGAAAGGCATACTTTTCCTTCTCCTCGTTGTGGGCCACGATGGTCATGTCATGCTGGGTCGCCTGACGCAGGACTGGACGCAGGGGCGTAGTAAAATCCTCCGGGTCCAGTTCAAAGTTGGCGCGGACACAGATGGCGTGTTCCGCGCCGGAAGCGGTCTCTACGATAAGATGATCCCCCACCCGGCATGGGATGCCGCAGGGGTCAAAATAATATTGTTTCCCTTCACTGCGGAAGCGAACACTGACGATTTCCATAAACGTCTCCTAAAAAACAAAGCGGAAAATTTTCGTCCACCTTTTTCAAAAGGCGGCGGGGTGCAGGGGCAGCGCCCCTGCTGGGTTTGGGCGAAGCCCAGCATAGCGTTGTCATCCCAAAACCGAAGCGATCCACCCCGCCAAATGCCCCGGGCTGATGTTGAACTGACAGGCGGCCCGAACCGGCTCCAGCCGGTCCAGCGCCTTCAAAAGCTCCGGCCGAAGGCGGGAAGCCTCCACCAAACGGGCATGGGTCTCCTCCAAAAGCAAAGCGATCTCCTCCCGGCTCTTCTTCTCCAAGCCGATGAGAAAGGGCAGTGCCTTCAGCGGCGGGGTGTCCTCCATAAAAAACCCCGCCAGGACCGCCCCTTCCTCCCCCAAAGCCAGCTCCGCGTCGCCGCCTGCCCGCAGCAGTTCGCAGCGGGAGCGGATGGTGGGCAGGAGCAGCTCCGGGTTGGGCGTCAGGAAGAGGAAACGGGCGTAACCCGGCCCCTCCTCCACCAGCTTCAAAAGGATATTCTGCCCCGTGGGGTTCAAAAGTTCCCCGTGCTGGAGAATATAGACCTTGCAGGGGGCTTCGTTGGGCCGGATATAGGCGTCCGAGCGCAGGGCGCGCACGTCCTCCGCCTTCAAGCCCTCCCCCTGGGGGTCCAGGGTGATGATGTCCGGATGAATGTCCAGCCCCGCCTTGCGGCAGCCGGAACAGCGGCCGCAAACAGGCTCGTCCCCGGTACACACCCAGGCCGCCGCCAGCTCCCGGGCCAGGGAAAACCGGCGCTCTCCCGTCACCAGATAGGCGTGGGAGAGCCGCCGGGCCGCCATGCGCTGGCGCAGGTGGGCCGTCACAGCCCGAACGCCCTGCGCAGGGCATCATACATCATGGCATAGACCCGCTGGCTGGGGTCCGCGTCAGGGACGCTGAGCTCAAAGCAGTGATAGCATCCGGGGAAGACGTGGTATTCCACCTCCACCCCCGCCCCCATGAGCCGGGTCCAGTAGCTGATGTTCTCATCCCGTCCCGGGTCCAGCTGGCCGATATACGAAAAGAGCGGCGGCAGACCGGTGAGGTCCTTGGCCAGGGCCGGGGAGACATAGGGGCTGGGGTCCCCGCCGGGGCCTAATAATTTCTCCCAAGAGGTCTGGCAGTTGCCCAGACACCAGACCTTGGGGTCCGTGATCTCCTGGGCGGAGGGGGTATCCAAGCGGCAGTCCAGCTGGGCGTAGAGGGGCATCTGCAAACAGAGCTTAGGCCCGCCCCGGTCCCGGGCGCAGAGGGCCACCCCCGCGGCCAGTCCGCCGCCGGCGGAGAGGCCGGAGACCGCCAGACGGTCCGGGTCCACCCCCAGAGCGCCGCTCTCCCGGGCCACCCACTGCAAAGCCGCGTAGCAGTCCTCCAGGGCGGCGGGGGCCACCCACTGGGGGGAGAGACGGTACTCCACCGAGACCACCACGCACCCCACGTTCTTCACAAAACGCTGGCAGAGGGCCTCTTGGCGGTAGACCGAGCCGAAGAGGAAGCCGCCGCCGTGGAAGAAGAGCAGACAGGGCAGGGGGGCCTTCCCCCGTCCCTGGGGCTCGTAGATGCGGACCTTGACCTCCGGGGCCCCCGCGGGGCCGGGGATGTTCTGGTCCCGGACGGATACCAGGGGGTCTTCCTTCAGCGCCGCCAGCTCTTGGGCGCTGCACTTG
Source organism: Ruminiclostridium sp. (assembly GCA_022792035.1). Lineage (GTDB taxonomy): Bacteria > Bacillota > Clostridia > Oscillospirales > Oscillospiraceae > Evtepia. The sequence goes on from JAAWAE010000079.1 coordinate 6,867, forward strand.
GCGACAAAGTCCTCCAGATGGTCAAAATCGAAGCCGGGGGAGGCGTCGTACCAGGCCAGGAGCTGGGGATGGATGCGGGTGCGGATGGATGTCATGGAAATCATCTCCTCCTTGGGGAGGGGCGATGGGTACATCGCCCCCTACGGGTGACAGGTGCGGGGGGATCGCCCCGTGGGTGACGGGGGCAGGTGTTGGGATGCTGCCCCCTGACGGGGCGGGTCCCGGGGCGGCTCAATAGGAGTGCTTGCCCCGGGAGAAGGCGATCACCGTGCGCCGGTTGGGTTCGGAGCCAGTGGAATAGGTGATGACGTTGGGGTAATCCTGAAGGGCCTCATGGATCACATGGCGCTCGTAGGCGTTCATAGGCTCCAGGGTGATGTTGCGGCGGTACTTGACCACCTTCCCCGCCACCTTGTTGGCCAGACGTTGGAGGGATTCCTCCCGCCGGGCCCGGTAGTTCTCCGCGTCCACGTGGATGCGGATGCGGTGGGCGCGGCCCCGGTTGACGGCGTAGTTGGTGAGCTGCTGGATGGCGTCCAGGGTATCGCCCCGGTGGCCGATGAGGGCACCCAGGTGTTCGCCCTCCAGGGTGACCAGGTACGTTGCCCCCCGGTTCTGGATGGTGATCTGGGCCTGCTGGCCCATGTGCTGGAGCAGCCCGGAGAGGAACTGCTGGATACGGGCTTCCACCTCCTCGGGGGGCATGGCGGGGTCCGTGTCCTCCTGGACGGGTTCCTTGGGGAGAGGCTTGGGGGAGCGCTCCGGCTGCTGCGGTTTCTCCCGTTCCGGTTTCTCCGGCTTTGCGGCCTTTTCGGGTTTTTCGGTTTGTTCCGGCCCCTTGGCCGGCACTTTTTTCTCTTTTTTCACGGGCTTGCTGACCGGCTCCTCGTCGGGGACCTCATAGGTCACTTTCACCCGGGCCGGGGACCCGCCCAGGCCGAAAAAGCCGCTCTTGGCCCGCTCCAATACTTCCACGGATACGCTGTCCCGGTCCAGGTTCAGCTCCTCCAGGGCCTTCTGGATGGCGGCGTCCTCGTTTTTGCCGGTGGTTTCGATCCATTTCAACATAAAGATTTCTCCTTACTCTTCTTCCTGCTGGTCCAGGTCTTCCTCCAGGACCTCCAAACGCGCAGGCTCCGCTGCCTCGGGGGCTTCTTCGGGGGTCTGGGCGGCTTGCAGCGCCTGCTCCTCCAGCTCCTTGCTGCTCAGGGGCTGGTCCTCGGGGAGGGCCTGGGCGCCGGGGGCTTGCTGCTGGGCCCAAAGCTGGGCAGGCTCCACATAGGGATAGGAGGGATAGCGCTCCGGGTCGTAGCTGCGGCCCCGGGCATAGGTGCGGATGCCCACGCGGCTGGCGGTGGCCAGACTCTTGTTGAGCTTGCGCTCCATTTGGATCTTGCGCATCTCCTCCTGGGCCTTTTTCTTGGCCTCGGCCTGGGCTTTCTTCTCCTGCTTGACCCGCTCCTTCTCCTCTTCCCGGCGGCGGACCTTGTCCTCTTCCAGCTGCTTTTGATACTTGCGCAGGAAGGGGATGTTCATGTACTCCTGGACGATGGCAAAGATGCTGTTGGCGATCCAGTACACGCCCAGGGCGGCGGGGAGGGTGAAGCAGATCCACAGGGAGAACAGGGGCATCATCATCATGGTCATCTTGGTGTTCTGATCCATGGTGCGGCTGGCCCCGGTGATCTTGGCGTTGACGCTGGTGGAGACCCGGGTGGTGACGATGTTCAGCGCGGCCGCGGCCACGGGGATGAGCCAAAGCACCAGGGCGGGCAGGAGCTCTTCCTGCCGCCAGAAGAGGAAGTGGGGGGTCTCGGTGAGGTTGGCGCCCAGGAAGGAGAAGTCGATCATGGGCATATCCGCCAGCTCGGGGATGGCGGAGACGATTTTTTCGTGGTTGAGGTAGACGTCCTGGGCCATCTGCAGCTGGCCGTTTTTGAACGCGTGCTCGGCCACCGAGCCATACAGCAGGGTGGACACGGAGTTGAAGATGTCCTCCGTCATGCCCATCAGGTAGGTGAGGGGCCGGCGGATGACCAGATACAGCAGCATCAAAAAGGGCAGGGGCAGGAAGGACCACAGACAGCCGCCGGAGGGCTTGATGCCCTCTTCATCGTAGAGCTTCTGCAGTTCGATGCTGTAGCGTTCCCGGTCCCGGATGTACTTTTGCTGCAGGACCTTTTGCTTTTCCGCCAGGGTGCTCATGGCCAGCATACTTTTGCGCCCCTTGAGGAAGATGGGGAAGAGGATCATGCGCACCACCAGGCCGAACAGGCACAGGGAGATGGCATAGCTGCCCGTGGTCTCGTAGAAGAAGAGGATGAGCTTGGCGAATGGGGTGAGAATAATGGTCATTCAAAATGCCTCCAAGTTTCTTGGGTCCCGGCCATAGCCGGGGCCCTTCCCCGGGTTCAGGGGACCGGATCGTAGAGGATGCGGTCCTCACGGTGGAAGGGGTGACAGCGCAGGATGCGCTTGAGGGCTAACCGCCCGCCCTTCCAGGCTCCGTATTTTTCCACGGCCTCCAGGGCGTAGGCGGAGCAGGTGGGGATGAAGCGGCAGCAGGGGGGTCGCAGGGGGGAGAGGGCGCGGCGATAGAAGCGGATCAGGGCCAGGAGGAGGGCTTTCATACCTTGTCCTCCTTGGGGGCCTGGGGCTCTTGGCGCAGAAGATGGAGTTTTTTCACCGCGCGCATAAAATGGCGCTCCAGCTCGGCATAGGGCCGCTGGGCGGCCAGATGGCGGGCCACGATGACCACGTCGTACCCGGGCAGGAGCTCCTGCTCGTGGCAGCGGTAGATGGCCCGGAGGCGGCGGCGGATCTTGTTGCGCACCACGGCCTTGCCCAGCTTGGTGCCGGTGGTGAGGCCGAGGCGATTGCCTCGGGAGCCGTTTTTGCGGCAGTAGAGGACCATAGTGGGGGTCACGGCACTGCGGCCTTTGGCGTAGAGGCGGCGAAAGAGCCTGTTTTCCTTCAAGGAAACGGTAAACTTCACAGCGGACATCTCCCCTGGACAGGATTGGGATGACAGGACCATAGAACAAGAAGGGCGGAGGAACACGATTTCCCCGCCCTACTCTTGGCTCTATGCGATTGCCCCATCATCAGTGGGTCAGGCGGGCGCGGCCTTTGGCGCGGCGACGGGCCAGGACCTTGCGGCCGTTGGCGGTGTGCATCCGCTTGCGGAAGCCGTGCTCCTTGGAACGCTGACGCTTTTTGGGCTGATAGGTACGAACCATTCCGATACACCTCCTGTATCTAATTCCGGCGGGAAGGACCCGCCCACCACAACGGTCGAGAGACCGCGGTTGTCAAAATAAAAGTGCGCAATTACATAACTGCTATTATAAGGGAAGGGGGGCGGGGCTGTCAAGAGGAATTTTGCGCGGGGTTATGGCAGGTCCAGCTCCCGTTTTAGGGCGGATTGGAGGACCAGGGAGAAATTGACGCCCTGGCGTTCGGCCATGGTGTTGAGCCAGGCGGGGAGGGTGAGGGTTTTTTTGACGGAACGCTTATTGAAGAACTTCCGATAGAAGAGGGTGTCGCAGTGGACCAGGGAGACCAGCTCCCCGGTGCGGGCCTGAAGGTCGCGCAGGTCGCAGGGCGGGGGGATGGGCTCGCCGTCCTCCTCGCGGTCGTAGAGCATAAGGCAGAGGGCGTCCTCGGCCAGCTCCATGGCCTCGGGCAGGGTGGCGCCGGAGGTGAAACAGCCCTCGATGTCCGGGAAGGCGACAGAGTAGCCGTTCTCTTCCTTGGTAAAGATGGCGGGATAAGCGTACTTGGCCATGGGAGGATCTCCTTTCATTGCTTAGGCGGCGGTTCGATTCCGGCACTTTGTTTGATGGATTTCAGTGTTCCCGGGGGCACCTCCTGGGAGCCGTGGCGGCCGACCTGAAATTTTTTCCCGGTCCGGCGGCTGATCCAGATTTCATGTCTGCTGCCTTCTCGGTACAAGTAGCAGTCATTCTTTTTAAGCAGCTGTTTTAGTTCGCTGATCTTCATGGAAGCACCCCCTGACAAGGGGATTTTAACACGTGCAAACACGTGCCGTCAACCCTTTTCTGCCCAAGGTCTCCGGCCGCAGTGACAAGATTTCCCGGGAAAGAATATCTTGACAAAGGATGCCGGCCTGATATAATGAGGCAAAACTATTTTTTGGGAGGAACCCGAACGATGAAGAGATGGAAGAGAATGACTGCGGCCTTGCTGGTGTCGTGCCTGCTGGCGTCGCTGTTTCCTGTGGGGGCTGCTGCGGCTGGGATATCTCCCCAAGCTGGTGATACCTTAATTGAAATGATAGAATCTGCACCAGAAGGGGGTACGATCAAACTAACAGGTAACGTTTCTGTTTCGGCTCAAAATGATCCAAAACCCTGGATTATTAACAAGAAGATAACCATAGATGGGCAGGGTTACACTATTGGGGTCCGGTCAACCGGTATTTTATTGGGTGCGGATGTAACGTTTCGGAATGTAAAGTTAGATCTTATAAGCACCGACTCCCGCAACGCAATCATAGCCAATGGGTATACCTTGACGCTGGACAATGTGATAGCGACCAACCTTTGTGCCAATGTTTTCGGCGGCACGCTATTGAAGGCAGAACATGAAACCTTTGAGGTTCCGAAGCCTGGAGAAACGCATACTATCAACATTTTAGGGAAAACAAACCTTCAAAGCGGAAACCCTGGCAGCCTGGGTGCAGCGAATATCTTCGCAGGCAGCTTAGCCATGGGAGGGCTTTCGCCTGAAAATAATAAGCCAGAGAACGATGGCGAAGCCAATACGTTCCAAGGGGATGTTACCATCAACATTGAGGACAGTGCTGGTAACGGCGCTTTGGGAACCGTATTTGCTGGCGGTGGACAGCAGCGGATTCCGGTTAACGCACAGAGCACAAAAATTACGGTAGCAAACCCGGATAAATACAAGGTCGGTGGTACCGTTACTATCACTGGGGCGAAAATCCCCACGGTAGACGGCCGCGGTTCCGACAAGACGAATGTGGTATACCGGGGGGGTGGAAATCAAGCCTCGCTGTCCCTTCAAGCGGTGTCTAACCTGTCGGTAGAAAGTGGCGACTTGGTGCTGCAAGCTGGCAGCAGCTTCCGGGACAATACAGCAGCGGTCGGCGTTGCCAGCGGTGCAATATTAAACGTTAAAAATCTGGGCAATTGGACCATTGGCAACTTCTCTGGCGGCGGTTATCTGGTTATGGCAGCAAACCAGACAATGACCATGGCTGGCACCGTTTCGGGACAAACAGCCGTTGCAATTGACGGGATGAATTATAATAAAACGCAGTCCACAGGTATTCCAACTGCGGGGCATACGTATATCAAAGCTGCCAGCTCCAAGGATGGAGATTTCACTTTGCTGCCTTATGCAACAATGCTTGACATGGAACTGGTCCGTGATGACAGCGGTAATTGGAAGGCTTCGGGCGATGCTACAGAAACTATAAACCGCGTGACAAGTTTTAATATTGTTCCCGATACTGCCGCTATAACCATGGCGGAGGACGCAGAAATTGAAATGGAAGCAACTTTTGAAACAGATGTTCTTCCGTTATTGGACTTTGTTCCGCTAATCATTAGCGTGGATGGCGGAAGGGATCTTTTACCGAAAGAAGGTGATGATGGATATTATACCTATTCACATCAGGGTGGGGTATTGAATATGACAGTGAAAGATGATGCGCTTTGCATTACTCCAGATAGGCAATATTCAGCGGGCACATATAAAATTCAAGTTACGATTCCTGCAAGATATAATGCAACTGGCAGCACTCTGAAGGACACTGTCACACTAACCGTTACCGATGACAGCACACCTCCGGACCCAGACAAACCAATTTCTATCTCTGTCCCGAGCGCAGAGCAAAATTTGAAATATACAGGTTCGGAACAGACGGGTGTACCCGAGGGCCAAGGCTACACCATCAACAACAACAAGGCGACCAACGCTGGCAACTATACGGCAGAGGCCACACCGACGAGTGGCTATCAGTGGAGCGATGGAACGCAGGAGACCAAAAAGATCCCCTGGAGCATTGCCAAAGCCGACAGCCCCGCTGCCCCCACGGGCTTGACGGGGGTCGCCCCCACGGCTGCCGGTAAGAATGACGGCAAGATCACCGGCACCACTGCGGCGATGGAGTATGCAGCGAACACGAACTTCGCTGGTGCCCAGGACTGCACCGGGAGTGAAATCACGGGTCTTGCCTCCGGCACCTATTATGTCCGCATAAAAGAAACAAGCAATGTTAATGCGGGGGCCTATGATACGGTGGAGGTACCTGCGGCGGAACAGCCCAAAACGGCCAAGGTTCCCGCAGCCAAAACCGGCCTGAAATGGACCGGGGCGGAACAGGTTGGCGTAGAACCGGGCACAGGCTACACCCTCACCGGACACAAGGGTACGAACGTTGGCAGTTATACGGCCACAGCCACCTTGGCCGCTGGCTATCAGTGGGAAGGCGGAGGTACCGATGCGAAAACCATCCCCTGGAGCATCGCCAAGGCCGACGGCCCCGCCGCGCCCACTAGCCTAGTCGGACACAACAGCGGCAAGATCATCGGCACCACTGCGGCCATGGAGTATGCCGCGAAGGCAGACTTCACCGATGCCCAGGACTGCACCGCCAATGAGACCACAGCTGCCCCCGGCACCTATTATATCCGCTATAAAGCAACAGACACCCATAAGGCGGGGGCCTCTGCTGAGGTGAAGGTCCCTGCGCCGGGAGAGCTTAACACGGTCCCGGTTCCCGCGGCAATCCCGGACCTGAAGTGGACGGGCGAGGAACAGACGGGCGTCCCCGAGGGCACGGGCTACACCATCACCAACCACAAGGCCACCAACGCCGGCGACTATACGGCACAGGCCACGCCGGAGAGCGGCTATCAGTGGAGCGATGAAACGCAGGGGACCAAGGAGATCCCCTGGAGCATCGCCAAAGGCGACGGTCCCGCCGCCCCCACGGGCTTGAAGGGGACCGCCCCCACCTCCGCCAGCCGGAGCGACGGGAAGATCACCGGCACCACCGCAGCCATGGAATATGCCAAAAACGCGGACTTCACCAATGCCCAGGACTGCACCGGCAGTGAGATCACCGGCCTGGCCTCCGGCACCTACTATGTGCGCGTCAAGGCCACCGGGAACCAGGAGGCCGGACTGGCCGCTTCGGTCACGGTCCCGGCCTATGAGGACGAGGATGACGACAACAACGGCGGCGGCGGTGGAGGCGGCGGCTCCAGCGGCGGCGGGAGCACCCAGGAACCGGTGACCACCCCCCAGCAGACCGCCAATCAGATCAAATCGGCCAACGCCGGCAGCACCGTGACCATGAGCCTGGGCAGCGGCAATACCGTCAGCCGGACGGTCTGGCAGGCTCTGGCGGGGAAAGACGTGATCCTGGAGATCGAAACGGGCCGCTTCTCCTGGGCCGTGGATGGCCGGAACGTGGACCCCAAAGCCCTGCCCACCAACCTGAACCTGGGGGCCAAGGAGGGGATGAACCTGATCCCCGCCGCAGTGCTGGAGCAGATGCCCCGGGGCAGTGAGACCCTGCAGATCAGCCTGAACCACAACGGCAGCTTTGCCATCCCCCTGACCCTGTCCGTGGACCTGGGCCGGGACAACGCCCAGCGCTGGGCCAATCTGTACTATTACAACACCCAGACGAAGGCCATGGACTTCCAGTCCTCCGCCCTGATCAGCGACCGGGGCAGGGCGTCCTTCCCCATGGACCACGCCTCCAGCTATGCCGTGGTGGTGGACCGGGTCAGCCATGGCCCCGAGGGGGCGGACGCGCCCTTCCAGGATGTGAACCTGGGGGCATGGTACTATGACGTGGTGCGCTATGTCTACCAGAAGGGCATCATGACCGGCACCGGACGGGATACCTTCTCGCCGCTGTCCCTGACCACCCGGGGGCAGGCGGTGGCCACGCTGTACCGCATGGCGGGGTCCCCGACGCCGGGCGGCGCGGTGTCCTTCCGGGACGTGGCGCCGGGGAGCTACTACGAGGACGCGGTGCGCTGGGCGGTGGCCAGCGGCGTGGCCACCGGTCACAGCGCCGAGACCTTCGCCCCGGACGCGCCCATTACGAGAGAACAGCTGGCGGCGCTGCTGCACCGCTACGCCCGGATCGTAGAGGGGGAGAACGGGACCGCCTCCGCCCAGGCGCTCAGCCGCTTCCCGGACCAGGGGAAGGTCTCCGCTTACGCGGTGCAGCCGCTGAGCTGGGCGGTGGAGCGGGGGCTCATCGACGGCTTCCAGGACGGGAGCCTGCAGCCCCAGGGCCAGGCCAACCGGGCGCAGATGGCGGCGGTGCTGTCGCGGTTTGCGGAGCGGTGAGCAAGAGGATGCCTCGCTTTCACGCGATCTTGCGCATATACCACCAGTAAGGGGGCATATATGAGAATATACTTGGATAATTGCAGCTATAACCGCCCTTATGATGACCAGTCCCAAATGCGGGTCTATTTGGAGACCCAGGCAAAGCTCCACATCCAGGAGTTGATACGGGAGGGGAAGCTGGAGCTGGTGACCTCCTATGTCTTGGACTATGAAAACCAGGCCAATCGCTCGGTGCAAAAGAAGAAGGCCATTGCGGCGTTTATGCAAGAGTATGCGTCATTTTATGTGAGCACTCGCAACGAGGAGACCATCGCTGCTTATGCGGCGGAGATTATGGAGACAGGCGTGAAGGAGAAGGATGCCTATCATGTGGCTTGTGCCCGTTTGGCGGGCTGCCGGTATTTCATCACGACGGACGACCGGCTGCTGAAATATAGCTCCGAACAGATCGCCTTGCTTACACCCGGAGAGTTTATTCGGAGAATGGAGGCAGAGGATGACCAACACAGTTGAGATTTTAGATCAGGGCTTCGACTGCCTGGTGGAACGCCTGGGCGTGGTTGGCGCGGAGCATTTCATCGCGCTGATCAAACGGGATGACTTCGATTATACGACATGGCAACGTGCGTTCTTTGACAAACTGGCGCCTGGAGAGTTTGCCTCCAAGGCTTCTGAACACGCCAAAGACCATCCCTACACGGGGAACGGGCAGATTTTGTAAGCGGCTCGTCTCCTGAACCATCCAACAAAACACCCTCTGCCCTCACCCGGCGGAGGGTGTTTTGTCAAAAGAGGCCCAAAAGCCCGGAAAAAACTTGCGATGCCTCGAAATATCTGCTATACTTACTAGGTTAAAGAGAGATTTGAGACACGGGAGAGGGGGGCGTCCCCTTCCCAGCGAAGGATGTGTAACGCCATGAACCCCGCCCTGGACGTCTGGGACAAGGTCCTGACCATACTGAAGGAACAGCTCACGGAAACCGCCGTCAAAACGTGGTTTGCGGATGTGGAGCCGGTGGCCCTGGAGGAGAGCCGCTTTGTCTTGTACATCCCCTCCTCCATCACAGCGGAGATCGTGAAGAAACGATATCTGGAAGACATAAAAAAAGCCCTCTTTGAACTCTTCTCCGCCCAGCTGGACGTGCTGATCCTGGGCGAGGGCGAGCGGGAGAAGTATACCCTGCCTTCGGAGGAAAACCGCTTCCTCCCCGGCTCCGAGGGGTATACCTTTGAACGCTTCGTGGTGGGCAGCTCCAACAAGTTCGCCCACGCCGCCGCCCTGGCCGTGGCCCAGAAGCCCGGGGAGAGCTATAACCCCCTGTTCATCCACGGCGAGTCCGGCTTGGGCAAGACCCACCTGCTCTACGCCATCGCCCACGCGGTGCACAAGGAGCACCCGGCTTACCGCATCGTCTATATCCGGGGGGATGCCTTCACCAATGAGCTCATCGACGCCATCCAGAAGGGCAAGAACGAGGCCTTCCGCAGCAAGTACCGCTCCGCGGACGTCTTCCTCATGGACGACGTGCAATTCATCGCCGGCCGGGACTCTACGCAGGAGGAGATGTTCCACACCTTCAACACCCTCTATGAGCAGCACAAGCAGATCGTCTTCACCGCCGACCGTCCCCCCAAGGAGATGCTCCGTCTGGAAGACCGGCTGAAAACCCGCTTCGAGTGGGGCCTTTTGGCGGACGTTCAGCCCCCGGACTACGAGACCCGGGTGGCCATCATCAAGAATAAAGCCATCCGCATGGGGGTGGAGCTGCCGGAGGAAGTGCTGCAATATGTGGCGGAGAACATTACCGCCAACGTCCGGCAGATCGAGGGCACCGTGAACAAGATCCTGGCCTTCCGGGATCTGCTGGACAGCGAGGTGGACGCCACCTCCGTCACCCGGGCGGTGCGGGATATGCTCAAGGACACCACGGACATCCTCCCCACGGCGGACGTCATCATCGACGAGGTCTGCAAGTTCTTCAGCGTGGGGGAGAGCGCCCTGCGGGGCCAGTCCCGGGCCAAGGAGATCGCCACGCCCCGGCACATCGCCATCTATCTGATCCGGAACATGACCAAGCTCTCCCTCAGCGACATCGGCAAGGAGTTTGGCAACCGCAACCACACCACCGTCATCAACTCCGTGGACCGGGTGGAAAAGCTCTGCAAGGAGGACCCGGCCACAGCGGAGATTTTGAAGGATATCCGCACCAACATCAACGACCGCTACGGTTAAAGGGACGGCCTATCGCCGCCAAAAACGAAAGGGGGGGACACCATGCCTGAAATACGCATCCTGGACCCCCACGTGGCGGACCTCATCGCCGCCGGGGAGGTGGTGGAGCGTCCGGCCTCCGTGGTCAAGGAACTGGCGGAGAACGCCGTGGACGCCGGGGCCCAGGCCGTCACCATCGAGATCCAGCGGGGAGGCATGGCCCTCATCCGGGTCACGGACAACGGCTGCGGCATCCCCCAGGATCAGTGTGCCCGGGCCTTCCAGCGCCACGCCACCAGCAAGCTGCGCAGTCCCCAGGACCTGGCGGCCATCGGCACCCTGGGCTTCCGGGGGGAGGCCCTGGCGGCCATCAGCGCGGTGGCCCGGGTGGAGCTGATCACCTGTCCCCAGGACCAGGAGCTGGGGACGGCTCTCCAGCTGGAGGGCGGGAAACTGCTGGGCCAGGAGGAGGCGGGCTGTCCGCCGGGGACCACCATGGTGGTCCGGGACCTGTTTTACAACACCCCGGCCCGGTTAAAATTCATGCGGCGGGACGCGGCGGAGGGCGCGGCGGTGTTTGCCGTGGTCCAGCGTCTGGCCCTGTCCCACCCGGAGATCTCCTGGAAGTTTATCCGGGACGGGCGGCAGGAGCTGCTGACCCCCGGGGACGGGGACCTGCGCGCCGCCCTTTACGCGGTCTTTGGCCGGGACCTGGCCTTGGGCTTTCTGCCGGTGGAGAGTGACGGCGAGGCGGGGAAGGTCAGCGGCTTTGCCTCCATGCCGGCCTGCTGCCGGGGGACCCGGGGCTATCAGCATTTCTTCGTCAACGGGCGTCAGGTGAAGTCGAAACTCCTGACCTCGGCGGTGGAGCGGGCCTATGAGAACCAGAAAATGGTGGGGAAATTCCCCGGCTGCGTCCTGCAGCTGGAGGTGAAGCCCAGTGAGGTGGACGTGAATGTCCACCCCGCCAAGACAGAGGTAAAATTCCTCTACGAGCGGAAGGTGTTCGACGGGGTGTATTACGCAGTGCTCTCCGCCCTGGGGGAGCAGCAGGTACACCCGCTGATGGAGATCAGCCGTCCGCAGCCCCGGGAGGCCCCGCCCTCGCCCTTGGAGGAGCTGCCCCTGCTGCCCTCCACCCTCCGGCTCAACGCGGAGGATGCCGGCGCGGCGGCGGCGGAAGAGACGCTGCCTGCCCTGCCCCTGGAGCTGCCGCCCCAGGCGACGCCTGTCCGGGAGAAACCGGCTCGGACGGAAAAAGAGCCTCCCGCCGTGACAGAGCCTCCGGCGGAGCACGCCGCCCCGGTCCGCTCCGCGCTCCTTCGTCCTCTGCCGAAGGAGGAACCGGAGGAGATCCAGCCACCGGACCCGGTCCCGTTGGACCCGCCCGCGCTCCTGCCCCAGACGCCGGACTGGCGTTTGGTGGGAGAGGTGCTGGAGACCTATCTCATCGTTGAGCAGGGCGATGAGATCCATTTTATCGACAAACACGCCGCCCACGAGCGGCTGAACTTTGACCGGCTCCAGGCCCAGGAATATACGCCCATGTCCCAGACCCTTCTGGAGCCTCTGGTGATCGAACTGCCGCCCCAGGAGGTCCAAGCCCTCTTGGACGAGCAGGCCCTCCTGGACCGCTACGGCTTTGCCTGCACGTCCTTGGGCGGCGGGACGCTGTCCGTGGAGGAACTTCCGGACCTCATCGCGCCGGCCCAGGCGGAGGAGGTTTTGGGGGAGATCGCCCAGGCGCTGCTGTCCGGGGCCGCTTCGGACCCGGACCGGGCCCGGGACGCCCTCCTGCACACCATGGCCTGCAAGGCCGCGGTGAAGGGCGGACAGCACAGCAGCCGGGAGGAGCTGGCGGTGGTGGCGCAGGCGGTGCTCTCCGGGCAGGTGAAGTACTGTCCCCACGGACGCCCTGTGGCCATCACCATGCGCCGGCAGGAGCTGGAGCGTCAATTCAAGCGTCTTTGAGGGAGGAGGCCCCTATGCCGCCCACCGTTATTGTCATCTGCGGCCCCACCGCCACGGGGAAAACAAAATTAGGCGTCGCCTTGGCCCACGCCTTCCAGGGCGAAGTGGTTTCCGCCGACTCCATGCAGCTGTATCGAGGCATGGCCGTCGGGACGGCGCAGCCCACCCTGGAGGAGCGGGAGGGCATCCCCCATCACATGATCGCGGTGGCGGACCCCGGAGAGAACTACAGCGCCGCCCGCTACGCCCGGGAGGCCTCCGCCTGCGTGGAGGATATCCTTGCCCGGGGGAAGCAGCCGATTATCGTGGGGGGCACGGGGCTGTACATCGACGCCCTGCTCACCGGGCGGGACTACGCGTGCGCCCCCACCCCAGCCTGCCGGGCGCAGCTGCAGCGCCGGGCGGAAACCCAGGGGCTTCCGGCCCTCTGGGCCGAGCTGCAGAGCATCGACCCCCAGGCGGCGGCGCGGCTGCATCCCAACGACGCCAAGCGGGTCCTCCGGGCCTTAGAGGTCTGGTATGAGACCGGGGAGACCATCACCCAGCACGACCTGCGGACCCGAGCCCTCCCCCCCCGCTATGCCGCCCTGACCCTGGCCCTGACCTATCAGGACCGCCAAACCCTCTACCGCCGCATCGACGCCCGGGTGGACCAGATGCTCCGGCAGGGGCTTTTGGAGGAGGTCCGGGGCCTTTTGGACCAGGGGCTGGAGAGCACGGCGATGCAGGCCATCGGGTACAAAGAACTGGTGCCGGTGCTCCGGGGCCAGTGTGAGTTGGAGGAGGCGGTGGAGGCCGTCAAGCGCCATTCCCGGCAGTATGCCAAGCGTCAGTTGACGTGGTTTCGCCGAAAGGAGGGCATTTGGTGGCTGGAATTGGGTGAAAATCCTGATTTTTCCGCCGCAATACAAGTTTCGACACGTTATCTCCAGGAAAAAGGATTAAGATAGACGCATCCCAAAGAAAAAGGAGTGCGTCATCATGCAGACAGCGACACAAACAAAAAAACGTAACTTACAGGATTCCCTCCTCGCCAAACTCCGCCGCAGCCGCATGGGGGTCACCATGTTCCTCATGAACGGCTTCCAGATCCGCGGCGAGATCCGCGGCTATGACCCCTTCGTGGTCATCATCGACAGTGAGGGCAAGCAGCAGATGGTCTATAAGCACGCCATCTCCACCATCGTCCCCGAGCGGCCCCTGCAATGGGAGGAGGATGAGGAGAGCTGAGGGGTCCTGCCGGCCCCGTCCATGGACGGGGAAGAAGGACGAGTGCTATGCAAGAAAACCCCGACGGGAAAAAGACCCAAGCCACACAACAGGAGGACCAGCGCTATCTGCGCATCCTCATCCCGGCGGTGATCGTGGTCTTTGTGCTCTACCTGATCTTTTCCATCTGGATCGGCCTGCGCAATCCCTATACCTTCACCGCCGCCTACACCGACACCATGGAAGACAGCGCCCCCGCCTCCGGCTGGGTGGTCCGCAGCGAGCAGCCCATCCCGGCCGCCGAAGGACTGACCCAGATCGAGCGGGAGGAGAACGAAAAAGTGGCCAAAGACGCTGTCATCGCCATCATCTATCAGGATGAAGCCTACCAGGAGCATCAGGCCGAACTCCTCCAGACCCGTTCGGACCTGGGCGCCCTGCAATACGCTACATACAGTGAATCCCCCTCCGGGGTGGCCCTGGACAACCAGATGCGCGCGGCGATGATCGCCCTGAGCACCGCCGCCTCCTCAGGCAACTACACCAATCTGGAGGACCAGGCGGACACGTACCGCAAACTGGTCCTGCGCCGGGAATACCTGGTCTCCAACGAGGCCGCCGCCGCCATGGACCAGTGGGGCTGGCAGCTCAACCAGCGCTACCGGGAGCTGCAGAACAGCAGCGGCGGCGTCACCACCATCACCGCCGCCGCCGCGGGGAGCTTCTCCACCCAGATGGACGGCTATGAAACCCTCCTCTCCCCTGATGACCTGGACGGGGTGAGCCCCTCCGGGCTGGCCGCCTTCGGGGATCTGACCCCCCTGAACGACAGCGGCTACCTGGGCAAGCTCATCACCAGCACCCAGTGGTATTACGCGGTGGCTATGGAGGCCGAGCCGGCCCAGCAGCTTCAGTACGGCAAGGGCGTGCAGATCTACTTCGACGCCCTGGCCACCACACTGGACATGACGGTGGAGACCGTGGGGGAACCCCAGGACGGCCAAGTGGTGGTGATCTTCCGCTCCGCCCAGAACGAGGAGGAAGCGGCCGGCCTGCGCCAGGAGAGCTGCCGGGTGGTATTCCGCACCCGGGAGGGGATTCGGGTTCCCAAGAAGTCTGTATACATCGTCCGGGACGAGGAAGACGGGACGGAGGAGACCGGGGTCTATGTGGCCCTGGGCTACACCGCCCGCTTCCGCCCGGTGACCATCCTGGCCGAGGACGAGAGTTCCTACCTGGTCAAGCCGGCCCCCAAGGACGAGACAGACCAGCGCATCCTGAACACAGGGGACGACATCGTGGTCTCCTCTGTGGAGTTATATGATGGAAAGGTGGTACGTTAATCATGCCAGAAACCAAATCCTTTGAAACCGTGGCCGCCAACGTGGCCGCCGTCCGGGAGAAGATCGACCAGACGGCCCGCGCCTGCGGCAGGGACCCGGCTTCGGTCACCCTAGTGGCCGCCACCAAGGTCCAAACCTCAGACACCATCCGCAACGCCATCCGCGCCGGCATCACCGTGTGCGGGGAGAACCGGGTCCAGGAGCTCACCGCTCACCTGGAGGACAACGCCTATGAGGGCGCCCGGGTCCACTTCATCGGCCACCTCCAGACCAACAAGGTCAAGTTCGTGGTGGGGAAGGTGGATATGATCGAGTCCATCGACTCCTCCCGTCTGCTCCAGGCCGTGGAGAAGCAGGCGGAGAAGGTGGGCGTGGTGCAGGATATCCTGCTGGAAGTGAACATCGGGCAGGAGGAGAGCAAGGGCGGCGCCGCCGCGGCGGAGCTGCTGGAGCTGGCCCGGGAAGCCCTGTCCTGCCCCCATGTGCGGCTGCGGGGCATTATGTGTATTCCTCCCGCCACGGCCTCTGAGGAAGAAAATCGCGGCTTTTTCCAAGAAACTTATCAGCTTTTCGTTGACATCAAGGAGAAATTAGAGGATAATAGCACTAATATTGACTGTCTCTCTATGGGCATGAGCGGAGACTATCCGCTGGCGATCCAGGGCGGCTCGACCATGGTACGGGTGGGCACCGCGCTCTTCGGGGCCCGGCCGCCGTGGCGTCCCCAGGGCTGAAGGCCCGGGGGCAGGCGCCCTGCCAGCGTCCAGAATGATTAGGGGGTTACCGGAACCATGGGTTTTTTTGACGAGATCAAACGCCTGACCCATCCGTATGACGACGAGATGGAAGACGATTACGATGAGGACGAATACGATGACGATGAGGACTATGACCAGCCCGAACCTGAACCGGCTCCGCCGCCCAGGGACCGTCCCCGGAGCAGCGGCAGCAGCGGCTATGCCGGCAGCAGCGCCGGCTATGGCGGCGGCAGCAGTTATGGCAGCAGCAGCTACGGCGGCGGCGGATATCAGGACGCCCCCCGGGGCAACAACGGCAAGGTGGTGACCATGCACGCTACCACCCAGCTGCAGGTGGTCCTGGTGAAGCCGGAACGTTATGAAAACGCCTCGGAGATCGCCGACCATCTGCGGGACAAGCGCACGGTGGTGCTGAACCTGGAGAAGACCGACAAGGACATCTCCCGGCGGCTGCTGGACTTCCTCTCCGGGGTGGCCTACGCCCAGGAGGGCAAGATCAAGAAGGTGGCCCTGTCCACATATATCGTCACGCCCTATAACGTGGACATCATGGGGGACATCATCGACGAGCTGGAAAACAACGGCGTGTACTTTTAAGTAGACAGAGAAACATCGAGCCCAGGGAAGACAGACACGCCCTGGGGAATTTGGGAATGGAGTGAAGCGTATGTTGACACCGCAGGAAGCGGAGAGCCATGTATTCCCCAAAGCCTCCTTTGGCGGGTATAACATGCTGCAAGTGGATGCGTTTTTGGACAAGCTCATCGGAGATTACCGGACGCTGTTCCAGGAAAACGCGGCCTTGAAGAGTAAGCTGAAGGTGCTGGTGGACAAGGTGGAGGAGTATCGGGCCACTGAGGACGCCATGCGCCGGGCCCTGCACTCCGCCCAAAAGATGGCCGAAGAGCTGATCCGGGAGGGGGAGACCCGCAAGCGGGCCGCCATTGAACAGGCCGTGGCGGAGGTAAAGCAGCACAGCGACGCGGCCCGGGCCGTGCTGATGAAGGAAGAGGAGGCCGTGCGGGCCAACCTGGAGAACACCCAGGCCCAGTTGGCCGACGAGCAGCTGCGCCTGGAAACCGCCCGCAGCGCCACCGCCGCCTTCGTGGACAAGCTCAAGGATCTGTATGCCCAGGAGCTGACCTTCATCGGCAGTCTCTCGGAGCTCAGCGCGCCGCCGGCCGCGCCGCCGCCTCCCGCTCCGGCCAGCGGAGAGCAGGAGGCCGCCCAGGCGGCCCATGAGATCGAAGCCTCCATGGCCAAGATCCTGGACGAGCCCGCCCCGGCGGGGGCCGAGGCCGCAGACGATACGAAAGTCTTTGACCAGATCGAGTTTGGCAAGGACTATGATATCGGATAATCCGAAGTACAAAGAAAACTGGCTCTTCCGGCGGCGGCTCCACCGCCGCCGGAGCTTTTACGCCAGGAGAGAGGAAGGAAACGTATATGGCACAGGATTACAACGCCACCATCAACCTGCCAAAAACCGACTTCCCTATGCGGGCGGGCCTGCCCCAGCGGGAGCCGGAGATGCTGGAGAACTGGAAGCGGATCGACGTTTACGGCGAGCTGCTGAAGAAGAACAAGAATAAACCCCTGTTCTCCCTCCACGACGGCCCCCCCTTCTCCAACGGGGCGCTGCATATGGGCCACGCCCTGAACAAGTCCATCAAGGACTTCATCGTCCGCGCCGCGGCCATGCGGGGGCACTATACCCCCTATATCCCCGGCTGGGACAACCACGGGATGCCCATCGAGTCCGCCATCATCAAGCAGAACAAGCTCAACCGGAAGGCCATGAGCGTGCCGGAGTTCCGCACCGCCTGCCATGACTTCGCCCAGCACTATATCGACGTGCAGATGGAGGGTTTTCAGCGCATGGGCGTGCTGGGTGACTGGGATCACCCCTACAAGACCATGGACCCGGGCTTCGAGGCCGAGGAAGTCAAGATCTTCGGGGCCATGTATCAAAACGGGTATATCTACAAGGGCCTGAAGCCCGTGTACTGGTGCCCCTACGACGAGACCGCCCTGGCCGAGGCGGAGATCGAGTATCAGGACGACCCCTGTACCACCGCCTATGTGAAGTTCCCCGTAAAAGACGACCAGGGAAAACTGGGGCAGTACGGGGACCTGTCCAAGATGTCCTTCCTGATCTGGACCACCACCATCTGGACCCTGCCGGGGAACCTGGCCATCGCCGTACACCCCCGGGAGACCTATGTGCTGGTGAAGGCGGTCAACGGAGAGCTGTATATCCTGGCCGAGGCCCTGTGCAAGAAGGTGATGGAAGCCGGCGGCATCGAGGCATACGAGACCGTGGCCTCCTTCCCCGGCCAGGAGCTGGAGTATATGGTTGCCCAGCATCCCTTCCTGCCGAAAACCTCTCAGCTGTGCTGCGCGGAGTACGTCACCATGGACTCCGGTACCGGCTGCGTGCATACCGCCCCCGGCTTCGGCGCCGACGACTATGAGACCTGCAAGCGCTACAAGATCGACATGGTGGTGCCCGTGGACGACCGGGGCCGTCACACCGACTACGCCGGAAAGTATGCCGGATTAAAGACCGAGGAGAGCAACCCCGTCATCCTGGCGGACATGAAGGAGAGCGGGATGCTCTTTGCCAGCGAGGACATCGTCCACAGCTATCCCCACTGCTGGCGGTGCAAGCACCCCATCATCTTCCGGGCCACGCCCCAGTGGTTCTGCTCTGTGGAGTCCTTCAAGGAGGCAGCGGTGGCCGCCTGCGACCAGGTGCGCTGGGTCCCCGGCTGGGGCATCGAGCGGATGAAGTCCATGATCCGGGAGCGGACGGATTGGTGTATCTCCCGCCAGCGCCGGTGGGGCCTGCCCATCCCCGTGTTCTACTGTGAGGACTGCGGAAAGCCCATCTGCACCGAGGAGACCATCGCCGCCGTGAGCAAGCTCTTTGGGGAAAAAGGCTCCAACGCCTGGTACGAGCTGGAGGCCAAGGAGATCCTGCCGGAAGGCTTTGCCTGCCCCCACTGCGGCAAATCCGCCGGCTTCACCAAGGAAGAGGACACCCTGGATGGATGGTTCGATTCCGGCTCCACCCACTTCGCCTCCATGCAGAAAGACCAGGACTTCTGGCCGGCGGACGTGTATATGGAGGGTCTGGACCAGTACCGCGGCTGGGTCCAGTCCAGCCTGCTGACCGCCGTAGGCGCACTGGGGAAGGGCGCGCCCTTCAAACAGTGCGTGACCCACGGCTGGACCGTGGACGGCAACGGCAAAGCCATGCACAAATCCCTGGGCAACGGCGTAGACCCCGCCGATATCTTCCATAAATACGGCGCCGACATGATCCGCCTGTGGGCTGGTTCCGCCGACTACCATGTGGACGTGCGCTGCTCCGATAAGATTTTCAAGCAGTTAAGCCAGAGTTATTTGAAGTTCCGGAATACCGCAAGGTATTGCCTGGGGAACCTGGACGGGTTTGACCCGAACCACCTGGTGCCGCCGGAAAACATGGTGGAGCTGGACCGGTGGGCGGTCACAAAGCTGAATCAGCTGATCCGCCGGTGCTTCACGGCCTATGATAACTATGAGTTCCATGTGGTGTCCCACGCCATCAACGACTTCTGCGTGGTAGAACTGTCCAGCTTCTACCTGGATATCATCAAAGACCGCCTGTACTGCGAAGGGAAGGACAGCGAAACCCGCCGCAGCGCCCAGACGGCCCTGTACCTGATCCTGGACAGCCTGACCAAGCTCTTCGCGCCGATCCTGGCCTTCACCTGTGACGAAATCTGGCTGGCCATGCCCCATCGGACGGGAGACGACGAGCGGAACGTCCTCTTTAACGAGATGAACCAAGCCTTCGACACCTACGCCTTGGACGACGCGGCCATGGAGCGGTGGGCCGAGGTGATCCGGGTGCGGGACACCGTCAACGGCGTGCTGGAAACCGCCCGGAAGGAGAAGAAGATCGGAAAAAGCCTGGAAGCCAAAGTAACCCTGCGGGTGGCAGACCCCGACAACTTCCTGCTGCCGGAGATGGACGAGGACGCCATGGCGGACGTGTTCATCGTGTCCCAAGTGGCCCTGAAAAAAGGCAGCGGAGAGCTGGCTGTGGATGTCGCCCCGGCAGAAGGAGAAAAGTGCCAGCGATGCTGGAAGGTCCTGCCGACAGTGAGCGGAGACCTTTGCCCGCGCTGCGCCCGGGTGATCCGGGGATAAAAGTTTTCGTCCACCATCCCAAGCACGGTCGGCCTGACGGCCGGCCGTGCTTTTCTCGTATCAAAATAATTTTACAGAGCCATCATACTAGTTCAGAGAAGGATGTGACCTCATGCCAAAGAAAAAAGAAGCAAAAGAAGAAGGAAAGCGGATCGCCAAAAGATACCCCGCCCTAGCCATAGCGTGGATCGTCCTGGACCAGGTGGTAAAAGTTTCCATCCGCAGCGGGGTACCCTATCGAGAAATGCTCCCCTTCCTGCCAGGGCTGGATCTGACCTTCGTAAAAAACACCGGCGCGGCCTTTTCCATGTTCAGCAATCAGACCTGGATCTTGACTGTGTTCTCGGCAGTGGTGTCAGTGCTGCTGACGGTGGTGCTGCTGCGGGACCTGCTGCCCCATTGGCGCGCCAGATTGGCACTGAGCCTTCTGCTGGGCGGCGCGGTGGGCAATTTCATCGACCGCCTGCTGCTGGGCTATGTAACGGATATGTTCGCCACAACCTTCGTCAACTTCGCCGTGTTCAATGTGGCTGACATCGGCGTGGTGGTGGGCGGCATCCTGCTGTGCATCCATGTCATCCTGCTTTGGAAAGACACCCCCGACGAGAAACCCGGGGAAAACAGCGGACACCCCAAGAAAACAAAAACCCCTGAAACTCCCGCACCCAAGCAAAAGGGGGCGAAGGGCTCATGATGGTCACGCTGCACGCGGAGGTGGAGGGCCAGCGGGTGGATCAGTTCCTGTCGGAGGTGCTGCCGCAGCTGAGCCGCTCCGCCGCCCAGCGCCTGCTGGAAGAGGGCAGAGCCTTCTCCCACGGTAAAGTGCTGAAGAAAAACTACCGGCTTCAGGCCGGGGAAGAAGTGGTCCTGACCATCCCGGACCCAGAGCCCCCCGCCCACCTGCTGCCCCAAGCGATCCCCCTGGACGTGCGCTACGAGGACGAAGACGTCATCGTGGTGAACAAGCCGGTGGGGATGGTGGTCCACCCCGCCCCAGGCCACCCCGACGGGACGCTGGTGAACGCCCTGCTCTACCACTGCGGGGAGAGCCTGTCCGGGATCAACGGCTCCCTGCGGCCCGGGATCGTCCACCGAATCGACCGGGATACCAGCGGCCTGATCATCGCCGCCAAAAACGACGCCGCCCACGTCAGCCTTGCCGAGCAGCTGAAGGACCACTCCCTGCACCGGATCTACGAGGCCGTGGTGGCAGGCGGCCTGCGGGAGGACCGGGGCGCCATCGAGCTCCCCATCGCCCGCCACCCCACCGAGCGAAAGAAAATGGCCGTGAACCATTGGGAGGGCCGCTGGGCCCTGACCCACTGGGAGGTTTTGCAGCGCTTCGCCGGCTATACCCACGTCCAGTGCCGTCTGGCCACAGGACGGACCCATCAGATCCGCGTCCACTTCTCCGCCATAGGCCACCCTGTGCTGGGGGACCCCGTCTACGGCGGCATCCGGAAAGGCTTCCCCGGACTGAACGGCCAGTGCCTCCACGCCCAAGCCCTCCACTTCCGCCATCCCAGGAGCGGGAAGCGGGTGGAGGTGGTGTGCCCCCTGCCGGAGTATTTTTCCGCAGTCTTGACAAAGTGCGCCTCCTTCCGTTAAAATAGAGTAAAATAGAGGTAATATGCGCCCCAAGCAGAAAGGAGGGCTCCCAGTGGGACGGTTCAGCGGCGTGCTGCTTGCCAGCGACTATGACGACACCCTCTACAATAGAAGCGGGCGGATCTCCCCCCGGAACCGGGCGGCCCTCCAGCACTTCGTGGAAGAGGGGGGCCTGTTTACCATTTCCACCGGACGCTCCTATATCAACTTCGCCATCCAGATGGAGCGGGAACGGCTGCCGGTGAATGTGCCGGTGGTGCTGTCCAACGGGGCGGCAATCTATGACTTCCATCGGGGACGGCTGCTGTGGCAGAGCCCGCTGCCCAAGGAGGCCGCCGGACACCTGCAGCTTCTGTGCGCCGCCTATCCCCAGCTGGGCTTTGAGGCGTATTATGAGAATGAAGTGTATACCTTCCGGGCAAACGGGGTGACCAGACACCACTTGAAGCGGTGCTGCCTGGAAGGTCTGCCCCGGGAGATCCAGGAAATGCCCGGCCCGTGGGTGAAGGTGATCCTGCAGCACGAGGACCCGGCCTACTTGAACCAGGTGCAGGAAGAGCTATGCTTGGTCTGGGGAGATTTTTACGAAGTCACCTTTTCCAACCCGTACCTGCTGGAGGTGACCGCCAAGGGCGCCAACAAAGGCAGCGCCGTGGAATGGGTGGCCCAGGAACTGGGCATCCGGGGAGAAGATGTGTACTGCGTGGGGAATGGGCTCAACGATATCTCCATGCTGGCGGTGTCCGCGGTGCCCTACGCGCCGTCGGACTGCTACCAGGAGCTGAAGGATTGGGGGGCGGTGCTGCTGCCGCCCTGCGATGAGGATTGTATCGCCCACCTGATCGGAGTGCTGGAGGAGCGGTACCAGGACAGAAAGGAGCCGTGAGGGTATGGCAGTTCCAAAGGAAAGAGAACGGTATTCGTATGCAGATTGTCTCACCTGGGACGAGAAGGACCGGATCGAGATCATCGACGGGGAGGCTTATATGATGTCCCCGCCGAACCTTACCCATCAGCGGATCAGCAGAAGGCTGACCAGTCAGATCGATGCCTTTCTGCAGGGAAAGGAGTGCGAGCTTTTCTACGCCCCCTTCGGGGTCCGCCTGTTTGAGAAGGACGGAGACCGGCCGGAGGATGTGGATACCTTGGTGGAGCCGGATCTCTCTGTGATCTGCGATAAGAATAAGCTGGACGATGCCGGATGCAAGGGCGCGCCGGATTTTATCATCGAGATCATGTCCCCGTCCAACCGGCGGCACGACAAGGTGACCAAGCTGAACCTGTATCAGCGGGCCGGGGTGCGGGAATACTGGATCGTCAGCCCAGAGATGCAGACCATCGAGGTCTTCCTGCTGGAAGACGGCTTTCTGAAACCAAAAGAATTCTACGGCAGGGACGATCAGGCAAAGGTTACCGTCCTGGAGGGATGCCAGGTGGACCTGAGCAAAGTCTTTGAGGAGGGATAACCGCCCCCATCCCCCGGGAAAGAAATCCGGGAAATCGAAAAAAGTGGTTGATTTTTGTAGACAGGCCCGGTATAATATTGAAGTAACTGTGATAGACTTGTGGCTCAGCCCACAGGAAATTTTTTGGAGGTTCGATCATCATGAGAGAAGTTTATGTCATCAGCTCCTGCCGTACCGCAGTGGGCAAGTTCGGCGGCAGCCTGAAGGATATCCCCGCTGCTGACCTGGGTGCTACCGTTATCGCCGAGGCCCTCAAGCGCGGCAACGTCAAGGGCGAGTGGCTCGACGAAGTCATGTTCGGCAACGTGCTGTCCGCGGCCCAGGGTCAGAACGTGGCCCGTCAGTGCATGGTCAAGGCCGGCGTGCCCCTGAAGGTGCCCGCATACACCGTGAGCATGGTCTGCGGTTCCGGTCTGAAGACCGTGATCGAGGGCGCCCGCGCCATCCAGGCCGGTGACGCGGATCTCGTTATGTGCGGCGGTACCGAGAATATGTCCGCTGCTCCCTATGCCATCCCCGCCGCTCGCTGGGGCGCCCGGATGAACAACACCACGATGATCGACACCATGATCAAGGACGGCCTGTGGGACGCTTACAACAACTACCACATGGGCACCACCGCCGAGAATATCTGCGACATCTGGGGCATCACCCGGGAAGAGCTGGACGCCTTCGGCCTGAACTCCCAGCAGAAGGCCGTGGCCGCCATCAACGCCGGCCGCTTCAAGGACGAGATCGTGCCCGTCACCGTGAAGCAGAAGAAGAAGGAATTCGTCTTCGACACCGATGAGGACCCCCGTGACACCACCCTGGAGAAGCTGGCTTCCCTGAAGGGCGCGTTCGTCAACTCCGAGGACAACACCGTGGACAAGGTGGAGATGACCTTCGAGGCCACCCACATGACCCCCACCGCCGACAACGTGGGCGTCAAGCGCGTCACCGCCGGCAACGCTTCCGGCATCAACGACGGCGCTGCCGCCATCATCCTGGCTTCCAAGGAAGCTGTGGACAAGTACGGCCTCAAGCCCCTGTTCAAGGTGATCTCCTGGGGCCAGGGCGGCGTGGACCCCAAGATCATGGGCACCGGCCCCATCCCCGCTTCCCGTCAGGCTCTGTCCAAGGCCGGCCTGAACATCAACGACATGGACCTCATCGAGGCCAACGAGGCTTTCGCTGCACAGTCCATCGCTGTGGCTCGTGAGCTGGAGTTCGATATGGCCAAGGTCAACGTCAACGGCGGCGCCATCGCCATTGGCCACCCCGTGGGCTGCTCCGGTGCTCGGATCATCGTCACCCTGCTCCACGAGATGATGAAGCGTCCCGACGCCAAGAAGGGTCTGGCTACCCTGTGCATCGGCGGCGGCCTGGGCGTTGCCGCGATTTTCGAGAAGTGCTGAGCCATTTCTGTCCGGCATAACGGTTTTATCAGCTGAAAAAGGACCCTCTTCTTTGAGGAGGGTACCATAAGAAAGCGAACACCCGCTGAAAAGGACTGCTTTTCAGCGGGTGCTGCTTTCTAAAAAACGGAAGAAAAAGGATGGGGCGGGGAAATCAGATGGCGGAACGACCCGCGTTTTTTCATCACCGAGAGACCCGTTTCGTCAGGAAACCTTAAGAAAGCATTCACCGAACGTTTATATTTCGCCCGGAAAACTGTGGTATAATGGTCCAGACGAAAGGAGGTGGCAGCGGGTGAAGCAAGGTCTGCTGTATCCCTTCCAGGGCTTTTGCATGGCCCTGGCGGATAGCGTGCCCGGCGTGTCCGGAGGGACCATCGCCCTCATCATGGGATTTTATGAGCCCTTCGTGGGCGCTCTGCACAGCCTCTTCGGGAAGGACCCGATGCGCCGGAAACGGGCGTTTTTCTATCTATGCCGTCTGGGCGTGGGTTGGGGGACCGGGCTGCTGCTGTCCATCCTGGCGCTGTCCCGGCTGTTTGAGAGCAACATCTATTTTTTGAGCTCCCTCTTTTTGGGCCTGACCACGGGGGCGATCCCGCTGCTGGTGCGGCGGGAGGCGTGGTGCATGAAAGGCGCCTGGTGGCACAAGCTGTTTACGGTGCTGGGCTGCGGCGCAGTCTGCGCCCTGTTCTCCGCCAGCGGAGCGGTGGAGGGGATGGGGCATCTGCGGTATACCGCTCTGGAGCCGGAGCAGTATCTATACCTCTTTGTGGCTGGGGCGCTGGCCATCGTGTCGATGGTGCTGCCGGGGATTTCCGGCTCTACGCTGCTGCTGATCCTGGGGGTTTATCTGCCCACGGTGTACGCCATAGGGGAGCTGCTGCGGGGGACGGTTTCCGTCCTGCCGGGCTTGTGCGTCCTGGCTGCTGGGGCGCTGCTGGGGGCCATGGGCTCTGTGCGCTTTATCCGGGCGGCGCTGCGGCGGTATCGGGGGCAGATGGTTTATCTCATCCTGGGACTGATGCTGGGGTCGCTGTTTGCCATCGTCAGAGGGCCGGCGACCCTGGACCCGCCGAAGCTGCCGCTGCAGGTGGAGTCCTTTCAGATTTTGGGTTTCCTGCTGGGGCTGGCGATCCTGCTGGGGTTGGAGCGGCTGAAGAAGAGTATCGTGCGGGAGCGGCAGAAGGACTGACTTTTTCTTGTGATTTTGCGTAAACTATAGTAAGATACAGGAAGGGATAGAGAAAGGAGTGGCGGGCATGGAACGAATCTTGGATGTAGCCGCATACATCGTGAAACAGTACAAGACACTGACCGGAGATACCCTGGATGAAATGAAACTGCATAAGCTGCTCTACTGTACCCAGCGGGAATCCTTTGCGATCCTGGACGAGCCGGCCTTTGAGGGCGAAATGGAGGGCTGGAAGTACGGGCCTGTTTCCCGGGAAGTGCGCAGCGAATACTATAACGGGGAGATCCTTGCGCCCACCCGAGGGATTTCGGATCGTGTAGCGTATATCGTCAACAATGTGATCCTGGAATACGGCGCGCTGGCTTCCTGGAAGCTGAGTCAGCTCTCCCATCGGGAGATCGCTTGGCAAAATGCCCGGAAGGGCTTATCTCCCCAGGAAAACGGGAGCGTGCCCTTGAAGCTGGAGGATATCCGGGAGGATGCCAAGAAGGTCCGTCCCTATGACCATGTGTGGGATATGTACTACGATGAGATGGAGGACTGTGCGCCGGAGGAGGGTGGTTCCGTTTGATTGGAGAGATCCACAAGGTGCTCACCCCCTTTTTTGACCGCGTAAAGGGGAGGATGGCGTTTAAGTCTCGGCCCGCGCTGGTTTTGGCGCGGGCTGACGGGGAGGATTACGTTGTCTTGCCGGTATCCAGTGTCAGCCGGAGACAAAATCTTCACCCGGTCTACGACATAGAGATCGACCCGGCCATATATCCAAGGCTCCATCTCACAAAGGTTTGTTATGTCCGCACCCATAAGCAGCTTACCGTTCACGTCGGTGAATTTTGCGGCTGGTATGGGGATGTAAAAGGGAACTATGAAGAGCTCTACCTTACCATACTGGAAAAATGGGAAGCGTTTCACCAGGATGCTGCGCTTCAGGCGTTAAGATAACCCCCACTCTCCCAGAAGAGTGGGGGCCCTATCTTTTCAGTGGGGGAAGACCCGGGACAGGTCAATGGAAAAGCCCGCAAGGACGGATACCGGGACAACGGCGCCCTCCGTATAAAAATCAGGAGAGGCGTAGTGCTGCGCCTCCAGCAGGTGGACGGCCACCGAACGGGTGGCGGGGTCAACGATCCAGTATTCCCGGACCCCGGCGCGTTGGTAGAGAAGGTGCTTTGTGAGCCGGTCGCTGCGGCGGGTGGAAGGGGAGAGGATTTCCAGCACAAGGTCCGGGGCGCCGTGTACCCCTTGCCGGTCCACTTTCTCAGGGTCACAGACCACCAGAAGGTCCGGCTGGACCACGGTGTCTATGGTTTCCGGCGGTTGGTCTTTTGCCGCGAAAAGGCGCACGTCAAAGGGCGCGGGATAAACCTGACAGGGTTTATCCTCCAGATAAGCGGCCAGCTGCAAAAGCAGTGCGGTGAGGATGCGCTGATGTTCCTGACTGGGGGAGGCCAGCGCCACCGGGGTACCGTCGAAGAGCTCATATCGGGTATCGTCCTCCCAGGCCAGCAGATTGGCGTAAGTGTAGTGTGGTTCCTTTGGCAAAGGCAAAGCCAAACGCCTCCTTTCCGTCGCCCAGCGGGGACGGGGTTTGTCCCTTACAGTATACCACAGCCGGCGGCGAAAGAAAAGCCGTCCGCGCGCCTGGGGAACATACACAAAACATGGATATATATACGAATATACCCCGGATATATTCATTTTTGTGGAATTTTAACCGGGAATTTTGGGGCGCTTTACGAATGATTATGCAAAATTTGCTTGCATTTTGGGCCGGGGCGTGGTATCCTTGCTTCATTAAGTGCTCCCTGAGAGACAATTCGGAGGTAATTACGCTATGGCTGCAATCAAAAAAGTTGTCCTCGCCTATTCCGGCGGGCTGGATACATCCATCATCATCCCCTGGCTGAAGGAACATTACGATAACCCGAAAATCATCGCCGTCTCCGGCAACGTGGGCCAGGCCGACGAGCTGGAAGGCTTGGAGGAGAAGGCCATCAAGACCGGCGCGTCCAAGCTCATCGTGGCGGACCTGGTGGACGAGATGGTGGAGGACGTCATCATCCCCTCCCTGAAAATGGGCGCGTCCTATGAAAAATATCTCCTGGGTACCGCCTTCGCCCGGCCCATCATCGGCAAGAAGCTGGCCGAAGTGGCCCTGGCTGAGGGCGCGGACGCCATCGCCCACGGCTGCACCGGCAAGGGCAACGATCAGGTCCGCTTCGAGCTGGCCA
>JAAWAE010000080.1 GCA_022792035.1 Ruminiclostridium sp.
GGAAGGGGAATGGGGCCGGAGACGGTAGCGCCGGTGCGCTTGGCGGTCTCGACGATCTTTTCTGCGCTCTGGTCGATGAGCTGATGGTCATAGGCCTTGAGCCGGATGCGGATCATTTCATTCTGTGCCATGATTGATGTTTCCTCCTAGAAATCATACGAAGTGTTGTGTCTTTGCCACGCTCCGTACGGTGAGAGATTCGTCACACTTAACCGTGCGTATCACTCCATAAGCATGAAGAAAACCGGCAGGCTTCGCCGGCTCATCCTCTGTCCTGGCGATATACGCCATACGACAGAATCTCTCAGCCGCCCGATCAACGGACATACTCCGCGGAAGTTACCTCCATCCTGGAGCAATCTCCCGCATCATCGCAGACTGCGCCCTAGCAGGCGCTTGTTTATAGTACTATAATTGGGTCTGAATGTCAACTGTTTTGGGGGAAAAGTTGCCGCGAAAACCCCACAAAAAAAGCCGCCGGAGACGGCTTTTTTTGCATATTCTTTTGCATGGAGCGATGGCAGCGCGTATTTCGACGCAGCGCAGAGGCGAACCCGCCCGAATCTCGCCCAGAAGCCGCCGACGCACCGGGACCGCCGTCCCGCATTCATAAGGAAAGCTGGATGGCATCCCCGCCCAAACTCACCCGGGTATTGGGGGCGCAGCTCTGGCAGAGGGCTTGGATCTCCAGCAGGCGGGGGTCCCTCCCCTTCCGGCTCTCCACGCCGTCCAGGGTGTACTCCGCCCCGATCATCTCGTACTTACTGGAGCCCAGGTCGTGATAGGGCAGGAGGTTCAGCTCCGGCGTTCCCTCCAGGGACGAAACGAAGCGGGCGCTGGCGGTGAGGTTCTCCTCCTCGTCGTTGCACCCCGGCACCAGCGGCAGGCGCACGATGACCCGTCCGCCCCGGCGGGGCAGCTCCCGGCACAGGCGCTGGAGGTTCTCCAAGATCAAAGCGTTGTCCACGCCGGTGAGGACTTTATGGCGTTCCGGGTCCATGTGCTTCAGGTCCACGAAAACGGTGTGACAATACTGCGCCGCCGCCCAGAGGTGCTCCCAAGGCGCAAAGGCGGAGGTCTCCAGGCAGGTGTTGATGTAGTTGCTCCGGCACAGCCGCAGGGTCTCCGCCGCCACCTCATATTGCAGCAGCGCCTCCCCGCCGGAAATCGTGACCCCTCCCCCGCCCTTTCGGTAAAAGGCGGCGTCCTTCTGCGCCTCTTGGTATAACTCCCGGGCCGTGTAAGCCGTTCCCGAAATCATCCGGGCCCCGGCGAGGCAGGGCGTGACGCAGTCTGCGCAGAGGGTGCAGGCGGAAAACTCCACCTGCACCTTCTCCCCTTCCGGCACCGTATTCACCCCATGACTGCAAACCTCTGCGCAGCGCCCACAGCCGGTACACTTGGCGGGATTCACCACCAGCTGCCGCCGGGGGGACAGCCCAAAGGGATTGCTGCACCACTGACAGCGCAGGGGGCATCCCTTGAAAAAGAGGATGGTGCGGATGCCGGGCCCGTCGGTGTTGCGGAAGCGGCCGATGTCAAAGATCAGCGCGCGTTTTTCTTCCATCTCAGAAGGTGTGCTCTGTGCGGTTGATGATGTCGTCCTGGACCCGCTCGGCGATATCCGTCCAGTAGACGCTGTAGCCCGCCACCCGGACCATCAGCGTGGGATAGTTTTCCGGGTGGGCCTTGGCGTCGATGAGGGTTTCTTTATTGATGGTGTTGAACTGGACGTGGTAAACCCCGTAGTCGTTGAGCATGGTACGCACCAGGTTGGTAAAATTGCGCATCCCGGCTTCCTTGTAGACCGGTTCAACGTAGGTAGCTTCCGGGCAGTTCAGAGGAATGTCACGAATGGTCTGCGTCATGATAAAAACTCCTTTCCCATTCACTGTGCCAGCAGTTCCGACTGGCTGATCCACATATTTAATAAGGTGCCGTTGGTGTAAGCCGGGAAGTCCAGCTTCCCATAGCTCCGGGCCGCGGCAGTGGGTCCGTTGGTGTCCGCCTGCTGGGTGGCCGACATGGTGTCGGAGATGGGCTGGCCTGCCAGACGGCCGTTGGGGGTAGCCCCGGTCATGGCACCGTAACCCACGTTGGACTGAACCATCTGGATGGCAGCGTCACAGTAGTGCCCGCGGTACATTTTCAGGACCATGGTGCAGTCGGCGAACCACTTCCAGAGATCTGCCGCGATATCATCGGCAAAATCATCATCATTGCCGTACTTAGGGGCGGCGATGAGCTTCGCCCGCAAATCATCATAGCCCTCAAAATTCTTCATGCAGGCATCCGCCACCTGGCTGAGGGTGGCTTCGTGGTCCTCAAAGACCACTTTTTTGATGGCCGCCACAGAGTCCACCATGGTACCAAAGCCGACCATCTGCATGGTAGGCCCGATGTTCACCTTGGCCCCGCCGGCGGTGGCGTCCTTGGCCCGTTCCAAGGCCCCGTCCAACAGGACGGTAAAGGTAGGCAGATTAAACTGCTCCGCCAGGAGTTTTTCGCAGATCAGGAGGTTGGCGTGGCACTCGTCGATGGCGTACTTCACCTGTCCCTTTACCGCCTCATAAAACGCGTCAAAGGTT
Source organism: Ruminiclostridium sp. (assembly GCA_022792035.1). Lineage (GTDB taxonomy): Bacteria > Bacillota > Clostridia > Oscillospirales > Oscillospiraceae > Evtepia. Next base: position 2,589 of record JAAWAE010000080.1, read on the forward strand.
TGGAAAGAATCCGGCGCACCGCTCTCGTAGGTGACCACCTCCCCGCAGAGAGTCCCATCCACGCCAGCGGCCTTCTTCCCGTTGGTCACGGCGGCGAAGATGCACCCCGCCACGTTGATGATGCCGGAATCCGTGTGCCCATATTGCAGCCCCTCCGCTCCCGGCTCCACACAGCCGATGGGGGAACCGAATTTCAAAATATCCTTGCGGGTATAGTTGGAGTACCCATGCAAGCCCCCCGCCCGGTGCTCCAGCATAGAATACAGGCTCTCACAGTTGAAGAAGGAGGGATGCCCCATCCCCTCCGCCGCCAGCTCGCAGGCCTCGTAAAGCAGAGCATCCGGCGTCTTTTGATGGAGCATAATGGACACAGCGGGAGACGTGGTCTTAACATAGCGCATAGCCCGGAGGCAGAGATAAGACAGCTCATTGGTGGCATCCTTTCCGTTCTCATCCAAACCGCCCACGTCCAGATGGGGATAGCGGTAATAGCCGCCGAAGATGTAGGCCATCTGGGTAGACTGGAACCACACGTTAGACGTAACCTTAATGTACATCTCCTCGATCAGCTCCATGGCCTTCTCAGGGGTCAAAATCCCCTTCTCAATATCGGCCTTGTAGTAAGGATACATATACTGATCGAAACGAGACCAAGTGATCGACGGCCCCGCCCCCTCCACGAAGAGGAAGAAGCAGACGGCCCAGGCAGTCTCACAGGCATCATGGAAAGAGGTAGCGGGTCCCCAGGGAACGCGCTGCATCATCGCGGCCATATCCTCCAGCTCTTTTCTGCGCACGGGGTCTTTCTCAGCCTGGGCCTTGCGGGTGCAGGCGGCGGACAAACGCTCTCCCCAGCCCCGAATCGCCTCCAACACTTCGATGATCCCGCTGTAGAAAATCCGCTTGTCGATGGAGGTCGGGTCGTTAGGGTCCAGCGCAGCCAAAAGCGCCTTCGCCTCCTCATAATATTTCACAAAGCCATACTGGATGACCTCCGTCCAGGCAGGGATAAAGTGAGAGCCATTGGCACAGAGATAGTTGGACACATCCGACACCCCGCCAAACTGAGCGCGGTCCCACTCCTCCTTGGTAACGTAGTGCCCCCATTGCACCGCCATGGTCTTATCCTTCCAGTAAGGCAGGAGATCCTCCTCCAGCTCCCTATAATCCTCATCGGTGATCTCAAAGGGATCATAGGTCCGGTCCCGGAGGTTGGGCAGATCCTCAGCTAACCAGTGGGCGTGAAGCTCAATGGCAAAATTAGCCCCGCGAATACGCTTGGTGGGCCACCCCACCAGCTGCTCATAATCATACACATTGTCACTGAGGGTCCGATACACCTCAGCGGAAGCCTTATACCGCCGCATCAAGTCAGGCATCCCCTCCGTCTCCCGGTAAACCTTGGTGTAAGCCCGAGCCCGGGTAATATCAACATTGGGGCGGTTGCTGTGAAGCATCCCGTTCAACTCCTGAACACGTTTGGTGCTCCCAACTTTGGCAACGGTGCCGGCTCTCAGTTCATTGCCTAACGCGGCGCCTGCAATAGGTGCTGCCATATACGATGCACTCCTTTCAATTCATAACGATGAAAAGTTTTGGTCCAGCTTTTTCAAAAGCTGGCGGGGTCCAGGGGCGGAGCCCCGGCGGGGTCCTAGGGGCAGAGCCCTTTGGACCTCAGTCAATCCACCCCTTCGCCGCCCACGCTTGAAACTGCTCATAGTCGTGCCCAAAAATCAGGGTAGCCCCACGCTCCTTCTCCATCCGCTTAATCCGCTTGAGGTTGTCATAAAACTCCTCCGGCGTCTTGTTGATGGTCCCCCCAGGAGGCAGCTCCCGCTCATAACTCTCCCGGGTGTACACAGTGTCACTGGTCGTAATCAGAGTACCGTTGTGCTTCGTCTCCAAAATCAACCCAATCACCCCAGGGGTGTGCGATTGCTGAATAAACGCCTCGATCCCCTCCCCCAACTTCGTGTCCTCGTTGATGGTCTGAAAGCGAATCCCCTCCACATCAAAAAGGGAACGGATGTAAGCCCCCCCATTGCCCGTCATAACACTGAAATAGGCATTCTTCAAATCCGCCTCTGATACCAAAACATTCTTGATGGCCCGGGTCCCGACAAACTGCTTCAACCCCCCGGCATGGTCAAAGTGCAGATGAGAAAGAATAATCCCATCAATATCCTTGGGACTGAGTCCCTTCTCCGCCAGAGCCTGGGTAACCGTCACCATCTCCGCCACAGGATAGTCATGGAGCATAGCCTCCGTATACTCGGTGGCGAAATCCGGGCTGTTGCCGGTATCATATAAAATATTCCCCAAAGTAGGATGCTGAATCAGCAGGGCCACCGCCGGAGATCGAACCATTTTGGTCTCATCAGGGGTCTCCACCAGACGGAAGAGGGGAAACTCCATCCGGCCCAGATAGAGGAAACTAATCTTCATGTCCATCGTCTTCACGCTCCTTGTCTTTTCACTGTACCACAATCGTTCTCTCTTTAGTAAAACCCATTTGGGCGAAAAAATCAACCGCAGAATCCCCCCGACCCATTCCTTTTTCGCATGATTCATGGTACAATGAGAGCACCCGAAAGGAGGGCCGCTCCGTGAATATCGACCACCTCCGCTACTTCCTGGTCCTGGCCCAGGAAAATCACTACTCCCGGGCCGCGCAGCAGCTGAACATCTCCCAGTCCGGCCTCAGCCACGCCATCGCCGCCTTGGAAGCCGAGCTGGGCCTGCCCCTCTTCCAAAAAAGAGGCCGGGGCATTGAGCTGGGACCCTACGGCACCGCCCTCCTCCCCCAAGCCCAGCAGATCGTCACCTTGGCAGACCACTGCGTGCGCAGCTTCCAAATGCTCCGGGACGGCATGGGGGTCCTCCGCCTGCGGACCATCCCCCAGCTCATCACCCCCACGGTGGCCAAACTCTGCCGCCGCTTCAAGGAGGAAAATCCAGACACAGACTTCTCCTTCACCACCGGGATGTCCAGCGAGGTCTGCCAGTCCCTGCTCAACGGAGAAGCAGACATCGGCTTCTGCTCCAAGCCCCTGGAGGACCCAACCCTGGAATATGTCCCCATCCAGACCCGGCGGATGGTGGCAGTGGTGCCGCCGGACCACCCCCTGGCCCCCCGAGAGGCCATCGCCTTGGCAGAAACCCTCCCCTATCCCCACGTCACCTACTCCTGGCGCAGCGGCCAGCGGGACGCGGTGGACCGGTTTTTCGCGCCGGTGCGTCAAGGGTGGCAAATCGCCTATGAAGTGGAGGACGCCGACTTCATTTTAGAGCTGGTGGCCCAGGGTTTCGGCATCACGGTGATGCTGGAAACGCCGCCGGTTTACAGAAACGATGTAAAGGTCATCCCCTTGACAGACGCTGCGGGAGAAAGCAAATTCTACATCGCGCGGCGCAAACAGCGCAGCCCCATCCCCTCCGTGGGCCGGTTTTTCTCCTTCTGCGTGGCTCAGACGCAGGGGAAAGAAGCGGCGGCAGAAACCTCCGAACACTAAACAGGACGCCTCCCCTTTTCTCACCGGGAGGCGTCCTGTCTTTCTATCCTTACAGTTTGGCGTAAGCCGCTGCCGTTTGCGCGGCAACCTTCGCGTTGTGAAATACCAGCTGAATGTTGGCGTCCAGACTGTCCCCGCCGGTGATCTCCTTCACCTTCGCCAGCAGGAAGGGCGTGGTCTCCTTGCCGTGGATGCCGCGCTGCTTCGCCTCGGCAATGGCTTGGTCGATGACGGCATTGATCTTCCCGGCATCCATGGAATACTGCTCCGGGATGGGGTTGGCCACCAGCACGCCGCTCTTGAGCCCCAGCTCCCGCTGGACCTTCCAGAACTTCGCCAGCTCCTCCGGGGTGTCCACCTGGTAGTCCACCGACAGGCCCGAAGTCCGGGTGTAGAACGCCGGCAGCTCCTTCGTCCCAAAGCCCAGCACAGGAACCCCGTGGGTCTCCAAGTACTCCAAGGTCAGCTTCAGATCCAAAATCGCCTTGGCCCCGGCGCAGACCACCATGACCCCCGTCTGGGCCAGCTCCTCCAAATCGGCGGAGATATCCATGGTGGTCTCCGCCCCCCGGTGCACGCCGCCGATGCCGCCGGTGGCGAAGATTTGGATGCCCGCCATGTGGGCGATCATCATAGTGGTGGTAACGGTAGTAGCCCCGTCGGCCCCCCGGGCCACCAGCGCCGCCAAGTCCCGGCGGGAGGCCTTGGCCACTGCCTGCCCCTGCTTGCCCAGGGATTCGATCTCCTCCCGGCTCAGCCCCGCCTTCAATCTGCCGTTCAAAACAGCGATGGTGGCAGGCACCGCGCCGTGGTCCCGGACGATCTGCTCCACCGCCAAGGCAGTTTCCACGTTCTGGGGGTAGGGCATCCCGTGGGAAATGATGGTGGACTCCAAAGCCACCACGCCCTTCCCCTGGGCCAGGGCCTGCGCTACTTCGGGCTTGATATCAAGGTATTGGTTCATCACACTTCCTCCTCTAATGTTCGTATCCGTTCCTGGACCGCCTGGGGCGACAGGGCCGGGTTGATGGTCTCCTCCCCCTCCACGGCGATGGATGCCGCCGCCGTGGCCGCCTGGGCGCTTTCTCTCAAATCCATGCCTTGCAGGTAGGCCCAGATGAGGCCCGCTGCAAAGGCGTCCCCGCCGCCGGTGGCGTTGCGGGCCTGGGCGGGATAGGCAGGCAAAAAGCAGCGCCGATCCCCCTGGGCGGCATAGGTCCCCTCCCCGCCCAAGGTGATGAAGACCCGCTGCAAACCCGTCTCCAATAAAGCCTTCGCCGCCTGCTCCAAGCTCTCCCGGTCCCGGATGGTCACACCGGAGAGCAGCTCCGCCTCTAATCGGTTGGGCTTGATGGTATGGATGCGCCCCAAGATCCCCCGGAGCTTCGCCGCCTTGGGCACCGAAACCGGGTCCACAAAGAGGGGCGCGGTGCTGTGCTGCGCCAGATAGCGCAGGGAGTCCTCAGGCAGGTTCGTGTCCGCCGCCACCACCGCCGCCTGCCTCAGCAGGGGCAGCTGGCGCTGAAAATACTCCGGCGTGAGGGTCTTGTAAAGCTCCATATCCGATACCGCCAGGGCCATGTCTCCATCGGGTCCGCTGATGAAAAGATAGGTGGACGTCCGTCCCCCCGGCACCCGCAAAGCGGCATCCAAGCCGATGCCCAGGGCGCGGCAGGACCGCTCCACCTCCCGGGCGTAAGCGTCCTCCCCCAGAGCGGTGAGCAGGCTCGTCTCCACCCCCAGCAGGCGCAGGTCGTGGGCGATGTTCCGGCCCACGCCGCCCAGGCTGATCGTCACGGTGCCGGGGTTGGAATCCCGGGACACCAGCGGGGCAGCAGACTGCCCCCCGATGTCGATGTTCACACCGCCTGCCACCAGCACCGGACCCTTGTCAGGTCCTTCGGCCATGGTATCCCCTCCTTTCGTTTGCCCCAGTATGGCATAAATCAAACTGCCGTGCAACCGACGCTTCGCAGAGTTGACAAAGCTCGTCAGAAACCGTATAATAAAAAGTGCCCCCTCGAAAGAGGGGACAGAAGCAGCGCTGTACATAAAAGGCGGTTGGCCCACCGTTAATACCCCTGATCTTCTTACGGGGGGGGGTGTGGATGTGGAAAAGGTACCTCCTGGCAGCACTCCGTTTTCTGGTGTGTCTTGCAATTGGAATCATACTTATGACCACGAAAGCATGTTGACCGTCCGGCCGGTCCCCGAACGATCCCATGTGATTCATGAATAGGTCGGGCCAACCGCCATGTACAGCGCTCTTCTCTCTTTATTATATCCACAGCGTTTCCCTATGTCAACACAAAAATCACAAAATACGGACCGTCTCACCCCTACGGCGAGACGGTCCGTATTCGCTCATTCGTCCAAATAATTCATCGGGTCCACCGACACCCCATACTCCATCATCTCAAAGTGGAGGTGGCTGGGGCTGGCGCTCTCGGAGATGGCCGACGTGCCCACACAGCCCATGTGGCTCCCCGCCTCCACCTGGTCCCCAGGCTGGACTTCCACGCCCTCAGCCAGGTTCGAGTACACGCTCTCGATCCCCCGGCCGTGGTCCACGATGACGGTATAGCCCATCATGTCATCGGAACGCACGTCCGTCACCGTCCCGGCGGCGCAGGAGCTCACCGGCGCGCCCAGCTCCGCGGCGATGTCCACCCCGCCGTGGGTCCGCCAGTCGCCCATGGTGGTGTCATAGGCAAAGACTTCCAAACTGAAATCCCGCTCCACGGCACCGTCCACCGGCCAGACGAAGGTGGTAGCCGTGGGGGCCTCACTGGCCTGGCTGTCCTTGGCCTCGGACGCGGCGGCGGGGTCCTCCGACGGCTTCGCGTCCGCCTTCGGCTGCACCGTGTCCGTGTCCTGCTTCTTGTCCTCACTGGTCTGGGGGGCGGCGGGGGTGGAGGGCGTCTGTCCGCCCTGCCGGTCCTCTACCGCCACCTGCCCATTCCTGGGGGAGATGACTTCCTGGCCGAAGCCTCCAGGCTGACGGGTCAGCCCGCTGAAAAGATAATAGCCCGAAATTCCTATTGCGGCGACGCAGAGGAAAAGGACTATGTAGAAGCCCTTACCCTCCACGAAGCCGCCGGCCTTGCGCCGGTTTGGTTGTTGTTTCATAGGAAACCTCCATACACTGATAGTCGAAGCCTCCCGGAGGAGGTTGTCTCCGAAGCCTATTCTTGACCGCTTGGAGGTCCCTTATGCACCAAATCACAAAATTTCTTTTCTCTTCCTGTCAGACGCCCGTCAGGTCAAAGGCGGGGATGTATTCCGCCCGGGCGGCACTCTCCTCCTGAACAAAACCCTCCAGCCCTAAGTTGGCCAGATACGCCGCCGCCCCCCGGCACTCGCCACGGCGCAGAGGACGGTCCAGGGGCGGGAACTGCGCCGCTCGTCCCCAGGGGGTGTATTGGCTCATGAGAGAGAAGAGGATGGTCTTGGGCGGGAAGGCCGACGCGGCCCAGTCCATCACTTCCTTGGCCTGCTTCAGCCGTCCAGGCAGGAGGAGGTGGCGGAGGATCACCCCCCGCCGCAGGATGCCGTCCCCATCCAGGACATAAGGCCCCGTTTGGCGGACCATCTCCTGGATGGCGGCTTTCGCGGTCTCGGGATAATCCGCCGCCCCGGAATACCGTTCCGCCCCCTGGACATCGGGATACTTAAAATCCGGCAGATAGATCTGCACCTTCCCCTCCAAGGCCCGCAGGGTCTCCACCTTGTCATAGCCGCCGCTGTTCCACACCACGGGAACTGGCAGCGGCTCCTCCAGCGCCTCCAAAACCACATGGGCGTAGTGGGTGGGATTCACCAGGTCGATGTTGTGTGCTCCGGCCCCGATCAGCTCTTGAAAAATCTCCCACAGCCGGGACACGGACACCGGCTGCCCAAAATCACACTGGCTGATGGCCTCATTCTGGCAGAACACACAGCCCAGGGAACAGCCGGAAAAGAACACCGTCCCCGCGCCCCGCGTCCCGGAGAGGGGCGGCTCCTCCCACTGGTGCAGGGCCGCTCGGGCCAGCACCGGCTCCGCCGGCATCCGGCAGCGGCCGCCCCTGCGGGTCCGGTCCCCCCGGCACTGACGGGGGCAGAGGGTGCAGTGTTGGGGATCGAATTCCAGCATCCTCACACCTCCTCCACCAACGCCTGAAAGGGCGCAAAGGCGCTGGGGATGGCATAGCGTCCCTGGCGCTCCGCCCGGTCCGCCCAGACCCACCCCGCCGGGAGGGTCTCGTCCTCCAGTTCACAGCGCAGGGCGGTCATCTGCCACTCCACATGGGTGAAGATGTGCTTCCCCGTCCCGGCAAAGACCGGCTCCGCCCCGGCAAGGCCCCAGCCCGGCAGCGGGTCCGGCTCCGACTCCAGGACGTTGGGATACTCCCACAGCCCCGCCAGCAATCCCCGGGCGGGACGCTGGCGCAGGGCCAGTTTTCCCTGGCGGGAGAAAAAGTACACCCGCCGGAGCTCCACCCGCCGGGGCTTTTTCGCCGGACGTTTCGGCAGTTCCCCGGTCCGTCCCGTCTGATGGGCCGTACAGAAATCCTGCGCGGGACAGCTCCCGCACAGGGGCGCCCCGTTGGGCAGGCAGACCGTGGCCCCCAGGTCCATCATGGCCTGATTGAACCGTCCCGGCTGGTCCAGGGGCATCACTTCCTGCAGGAGGGCGGTAAAATGTTTCTTCCCCTTCCCGGTGGTGATGTCCGTGTCATCCCCCAGAATACGGGCGGTCACCCGCAGCAAATTCCCATCCACCGCCGGGACGGGGAGGCCGTAGGCAATGGAAGCAATGGCGGCGGCGGTGTACTCCCCCACCCCCGCCAAACTGCGCAGTTGTCCGTACTCCGAAGGGAAAACACCCCCGAAGTCCTCCATGACCTGCCGGGCCGCTTTCTGCAGGTTCCGGGCGCGGCTGTAATAACCCAAACCCTGCCAGAGCTTCATCAACTGTTCCTCCGGAGCCTGGGCCAGGGTCTCCACCGTGGGGAATGCCTCCATGAACCGGGCGAAGTAGCCCAGCACCGCCGCCACCCGGGTCTGCTGGAGCATGATCTCCGACACCCAAACCCGATAAGCCGTCACCTCCCGCCGCCAGGGCAGGTCCCTGGCGTTGTCCCGGTACCAGTCCAGCAGGGGGATGGGCAGTTGTGATAGTGTGTTCAAGGCTTCACCCTCCTATCCATTTAATAAAGCTTCCAGCGCCGGGGGCAGCGGCGAGGTCAACGTGATCTCTTCCCCGTTTACCGGCTGCAGGAGCCGGAGGGCGGCGGAGTGCAGGGCAAAGCGTTCCGGCAGTTCGGGAAGCTCTTCTCCGTACAAAAAATCCCCCGCCAGGGGACAGCCCAAAAACGCCATGTGGACCCGGATCTGATGGGTCCGTCCGGTGTCCAGGACCAGCTCTACAAGACTGCGTCCGCCGCCCCGGCGCAGAAGGCGGTAATGGGTCCGGGCGGGGGCGCCCTGAGGGTGGACCTGCCGCATCAGCACCGACCCCGGCAGACGGCGGATGGGCTGATCCACCCACCCCTCCTCCTGAGGCGGTGTCCCCTGGCATATGGCCAGATATCGCCGCCGAAGCTCTCCCGTTTGAAGCTGGGTCTGGAGACGCTGGTGGGCATAGGCGTGCTTGGCCACCGCCATGAGGCCGGAGGTCCCCCGGTCCAGGCGGTTCACCGGATGAAAGCCCGCCGTAAGCCCTTGGGTCTGGTAGTGGTGGAGGATGAAATTTGCCAGGGTGTCCCCGTGGTGGCCCTGGCTGGGATGGACCGGGACACCTCCGGCCTTGTCCACGATGAGCAGGTCCTCGTCCTCATAGCGGATGTCCAGGGGACCGGGGACGGGTTCGATGGTATCGCTTCCCTCCTGGTCTCCCACCACCACCGAGAGGGTCTGCTCAAGCTGGACCCGGGCCGTGGTGAAGACGGGGGTCCCGTCTAAGAGGATGCCTTGGGGGAGGGCCTTAGCCCGGCGGACGTCTGCGGCGGAGAGGTGCAGCTCCCGGCGCAGGAGGGTGTTGATGTCCTTGCCTGCATGGGCGGGGGTGATGGTCAGGGTCAGGGTGCGCATGGGGGACCTTCCTTCATGGTAAAATTTTTGGCCGTCCAGTGCATGACTGGACGGCCCGCGCCCAGGTCAGGCGACCTGAGCATAGTCAATGATGGAGACCTGCTGCATCAGCTTTCGGGCAGATGCGATGATTTCCTCCAGCCTCTGTACCACGTCTGCCGTGTACATTGTCTCGCTGCATTCACAGCACTTGTAGCAGGGGACATTGCGCACGATGATGAGGCAGTTTCCCAGCTCTGTCACGCTGGTGGATGCCGATTTTTCGGTGCGCGCGCCGCAGGCTGAGCATCTCATGATTACCGCTCCTCACACAAAGGTCAAGGTTTTCTTTTCCCATCATAGCAAAGGGCAAGCATTACAATTATGTTACACAAGGTCAATCGACCCGTGTAGCCTAATTTTTTTGTATATCCTGGCCGGGAAATCAAAGGAGGATACCAAAATGAAACACGTTACATTTCAAGAGTACGAAGCCGCGAAAGCCGAAATTCTGTTAGGCGTACAGTATAAAGAAGATTCCACGCTGGAAGGCAATGTCATTCGCAAGACCTATGCCA
>JAAWAE010000081.1 GCA_022792035.1 Ruminiclostridium sp.
GGCGAACATGGAGTCCACGATGCGGATGAAGGCCTCATAGCTGTTGAAGAAGCCGTGACGGCCGGTGAGCAGATAGCCTTCCAACCAGCCCTCGCACATATGCTCGGAGAGCATGGAGTCCATGGCGCGGCCGCTGCGGGCCAGGAATTCATCGCCTTCGGCGCTCTCCGCGTTCCACACCCGGTTGGTGGCCTCGAACATGGGCGTCAGGCGGTTGGACTTACTCTCGTCGGGGCCAAAGACCCGGAAGTTCTTGGCGGACTCGTTTTCCTTGACGATATCCCGGACGAACTCGCCCAGCACCAGCATATCCTGGGCATCCACCGCGCCGGGGGCGGGGAGGTCCAGACCATACTGGCGGAAGTCGGGCAGCTTCAGCTCCCGCAGGAGCTTGCCGCCGTTGGCGTGAGGATTGGCGCCCATGCGGCGCTCTCCCTGGGGGATGAGCTCCCGGAGGGCCGGGACCAGCTTGCCGTCGTCGGTGAAGAGCTCTTCCGGCCGATAGCTGTGCAGCCACTTCTCCAGCAGGCCCAGGTGTTCCGGCTTGGACATATCAATGGGGACCTGATGGGCCCGGAAGGAACCTTCGATGGTGGCGCCGTCCACTTCCTTGGGCCCGGTCCAGCCCTTGGGAGAGCGCAGGACAATCATGGGCCAGGGGGTGCGGGCATCGTCACCGGTGGTGCGGGCGTTGCCCTGGATGCGGCGGATCTCCCGGATGGCCCAGTCCAGGGCGGAGGACATCTTCTGGTGCATCTCCATGGGATCGTCGCCTTCCACGAAGCGGGGTTCCCAGCCGCAGCCCCGGAAGAAGTCTTCCATCTCAGACTTGGGGATGCGGGAGAAGATGGTGGGGTTGTGGATCTTGAAGCCGTTGAGGTGGAGGATGGGCAGGACCGCGCCGTCCCCGATGGGATTGAGGAACTTGTTGGAGTGCCATGCGGTGGCCAGGGGGCCGGTCTCGGCCTCGCCGTCGCCTACGACGCAGGCGGCAATGAGATCCGGGTTATCGAACACGGCGCCGAAGGCGTGGGCCAGGGAGTAACCCAGCTCGCCGCCCTCATGGATGGAGCCGGGGGTTTCCGGAGCCACATGGCTGGGGATGCCGCCGGGGAAGGAGAATTGCTTGAAGAGTTTGCGCATTCCTTCTACGTCCTGGCTGATGTTGGGATAGACCTCGCTGTAAACGCCCTCCATGTACGTCTGGGCGACCATGGCGTTGCCGCCGTGGCCGGGACCGGAGAGGTAGATCATATCCAGGTCATACTTGACGATGGCACGGTTCAAATGAGTATAGATGAAGTTCTGACCGGGTACAGTGCCCCAGTGGCCGACGATCTTCTTTTTGATATGTTCCGGCTTGAGGGGTTCTTTCAGCAGGGGATTGTCCAGCAGATACAGCTGACAAGCGGAGAGATAATTGGAAGCACGCCAGTAGGCGTCCACCGTTTCCAGTTGGGCAGGGGTCAGGGCTGCCTTGCGGGACATCCGAGCGGATGTTTTCGCGATGGGCTTGACGCCCTTCGGTTTTCTAGGCATAAGGGAACCTCCTTTTCCTTAGTATGTTTCTATTATATACCATTGTGAGAAAGAATCAATCATAATCTGCACGGAAAGTGGGTAAATTTCAAATTAGTACCTCCATGACCGACAAAAGCAGGGGATGCTATACGGTTTGGGCATCCGGGAGGATGGCCTTTTCTATCCTCGGGGTGCCGCGAGCACTTCCATTCGCGAAACAGGTTCGGATAATCTGACGCGCCATGGGCGATGTGGTAAATCACAACGGCATCGCCTTACAGACTGCGGACCGGAAAGAGATCGATGTGCTTGGGCGATTTTCAGCTTATACCTCCCGCCCGTATGGATGCTGCATCCGCCAAGAGAAATTTGACAAGCCGCCGCTATCGTGGTATATTAAAGTGTCAATTTACAGGGCGCATCCGCCCAGCCGCGCCCCCAGGGGCGCCGCTTTCACCATTTCAACAGGAGGTTTTTTATGGCGAACGAAAAGATTCCCCTTAGTTATAAGGGTCACCCCCTTCGTCGGAAGGACAATCTCATCTATTACGGCGACATGGCCGACTCCCACATCATCCTCTTGCAGATCCAGGAGACCAAGCCGGTGGGCGACTTGAACGTTGCCAGCAAGGTCACGGTTCAGCTCCAGCACACGGCCACCGACATGAAGAGCCGGGACCGGGTGGTCAAGCGCAGCGAAAAGGACAGCCTTTACGCCGCCATTGACATCGCTTCCGTTTGGCTGGAGCGGGCCCTGTCTGCACGCTGAACAGGGGGCGAATACCAATGAAAATCGCAGCGCAAAGCAGCCGCATCCTGGCCAGCACTCTGGCCGCCGTGTCCCTCTTCTCCGCAGGGGCCTTGGCCGCTCCCGCCTCCACTGCCATTCAGGTGGAGCGGGAGCCGACCCCCTCTTCCGCCATCCAGGCCACTGCCAACAACGGCAGTCCGGTCACCGTGACGGCGGAGCAGGCGGAGGGCAGTTTCCAGGTGGTCTATCAGGACCAGGAAGGCCAGGAGAGCAGCGCTACCGTTACCGCCAGCAGCCCTGAAGACGTCATCTTCGCCTGCGTGGTCACGGAAGACGGCAGTTCCCTCCGTGTCCGCCAGGGCCCGGGGACAAGCTATCCCATCCTGTGCAGCGTTGACAACAACACCGTCTTCCCCAAAACAGGCAAGACGGACGGTTGGGTTCAGATCGCCTGCAATGGCCGCACCGGCTACGTCTCCGAGGACTACATCGTGGAGAAGACCACCGACGAGCTCCTCAACGGCGGCGGCAGCACCAACGGCAACCTGACGGACTCCGAGTACGACGGGACCCTGGCCCAGGAGATCGTGAACTATGCCCTGCAGTTTGAGGGCTATCCCTACGTCTACGGCACCGCCGGTCCCAACAGCTTCGACTGCTCGGGCTTTACATCCTATGTGTTCAATCACTTTGGCTATAAGATCAACCGCACCTCCCGGGACCAGCTGAAAAACGGGGTCCCGGTGGAGAAGTCCGAACTCCAGCCGGCGGATCTGCTGCTCTTCTCCCGCAACGGCACGACCATCAGCCATGTGGGCCTGTACATCGGCAACGGGAAATTTATCCATGCCTCGACATCCACCACCGGCGTCATCATCAGTGACCTGAATTCTACCTACTATGTGAACCATTATTTCGCCGCAAGACGGATCATCTGAGGAAAAGACAAAAGGGGGCGCGCCGCAGAAAACCTTTCTGCAACGCGCCCCCTTTTTTCGGTGTTCAGTCGTTGTCTTTGAGTTGGGCCAGACGGGCGTTGTTGGCATCGATGCGGGCGTCGATCTCTGCCAGCTGCTGGTACCATTTCTCGTACTCTCCTGGAGGGATGGGGTTGGCGGCGACGAAGAACTTGCCGATTTCAGCATAGATCTTCTTCCGGCCCTCCTCCTCGCTGACGTTCTCCAGGTTCAGTTTGGCGCTCTCGCCCAGGTCCTTGGCTTTGCCGAGACCGGCCAGGGTGAGGTTTTTCGCCTTGTCACCGAGATTTTTCCATTCTGCCATGGTGTGTTCCTCCTTTTGGAAATATGTAAATGGGGTACGCACGATCCTGCCCCGGGTTGGGGCGTTTCCGGGTCCCAGGGACCCATATATCATACTATGAACGCGTGAACGGGAGGTTGCCATGAGGATATCGTTTGCTCCCCTGGAGGGGATCACCGGACGGGTGTACCGCAGCATCCACCGGACTATGTTTCCCGGTCTGGATGCCTATTATGCCCCCTTCTTCGCCCCCACAGGGGACAGTCCCCTCACCGGACGGGTCCTGGCGGAGCTGGACCCAGAGCGAAACCCAGGGGTCCCCTTGGTCCCGCAGCTGCTCACCAACCGGGCAGAGGATTTTATCGCCGCAGCCCGGTCCCTACGGGAGCTGGGATATCAGGAGATCAACCTGAACCTGGGCTGCCCCTCCGGCACAGTGACGGCGAAGGGCAAGGGCGCAGGCTTCCTGCAAAACCCGTCGGCCTTAGATTTGTTTTTTCAAAAAATTTTCAACGCGGAGCCGGACCTCTGCCTCTCCGTCAAGACAAGGGTGGGATGGGCACAGGAGGCGGAGTGGCCGGAGCTTCTGGAGATTTTCAACCGCTATCCCCTCCAGACCCTGATCATACACCCCCGGGTCCGCCAGGATTTTTACCGGGAGCCGGTCCGTCTGTCCCTGTTCGACTACGCGGTGGACCACTGTACCCTGCCGCTGTGCTACAACGGAGATCTCACCAGTCCAGCAGATCACGAGACCTTATCCGCCCGCTTTCCCAAGGTGAGGCATTGGATGCTGGGCCGGGGCCTGATTGCCGACCCATCCCTAGGCCGGCAGCTCCAAGGCGGTCCGCGCCTGAGCAAGGAAGAGCTGCGGACCTTCCTCGACCGTATTTTGGAAGCCTACCAGGAGACCCTCTCCGGAGAACGTCCCGTGCTGGGTAAGATGAAAGAGCTGTGGTTCTACCACGCAGCCCTCTTCACAGACCCCGCACGGCATTTGAAAGCCATCCGCAAAGCAAAAACCCTCACGGACTACCGCTTCGCGGCAGACGCCCTGCTCCGGGACTGCCCCCTAAACCCAGCAGGACAGTTCCGCCCTTAAATACCCTCCGTGGGTAGGTGAAAGAGATCCCGGAGCTGCCGTTTTTCTTCCTCCCAGTCTTCAATGGGCCGACATACCTGCTCCAATCCCGCAGACTCCTCATAATAACAATGACGGCGCACAGCGATGATGCCCGTAGGGGTGTAGATGGAGACCCGGGGGGCCTGGACCATCACGGAATCCGGATGATGGGCAAAATAAAAGGTAGAGGTAACGTAGTCCAAGTCAATATTGGGCTCGATGGAGAAGCCGTAAACGGACTTCCAGTCCTCCCCAGGGCAACGCTGATACTGTACCCAACCGTAAAAGGGGTCCTCTTTGTACATATACTCGCAAAATCCATCCTCCTGGATGATGTTGCCCATGAGCAGCAGAGGGACCCGGGAATACTCCAAAGTAGAGCCCACATCGGTGGTGTAGAGGGTACCGTTGAGGCTGACCCCCAGGACCCGGTGACGTCGAAACTCAATCTTACCATACCCGGTAATACGGGCGTTAAAACTAATGACCTGAAAGCCTAGAGAGATAAGCAGCCAGTTATAAAGGGTGTTCAGCTCCGAACAAAGCCCGCCCCGGCGCCGGCGGACGATTTTCTCAAACAGGACTTCCCGTTCCAGGGAAATCTCCCGCCCCGCCAAGACGTCCAGATTTTCAAAGGGGATGCTGTACTGGTGGGCCTGGTGGAGCCGGGTGAGACCCGCTAGGTCCAAAGTGACGGGACCAGCAAGGCCGATGCGGCCCAGATACTCGTCGATTTGCGCTTGCGTCATGGGAGGGCCGTTGAGGCGCTCGAAGTCCATGTAGTCAAAATTCACCATTAGGTTATCACATCTTCTCTTTGTTAGATTCGTGCTTCTTGGCTTATTCTACCACAAAGGAGCGGCCTTTTCAACGGGAAGGATGGACAGATCAAGCTTTCGTGCACCTTTCACGAAAGGTGCCGGGGGTCCAGGGGGCTGGCCCCCTGGCGGAGTCCAGAGGCGGAGCCTTTGGCAGGCGGAGCCTGGATCGGGCCTGCCCGACAAAAATAGTTCTATCGAGGTGCTGTTAGGAATGACAAATGACAGAGATCAAAGAGATCAATGTGAGAGTGGATTTGAAATGAGCAGAAAAGAGCTTGCAAAACGTTATGTCCTCTTTATTATCAGCCTCTTCTTTGCCGCTTTGGGCGTGGCGGTGACAAAGCACGGAGAGCTGGGGGTCTCGCCTATCTCTTCGGTGGCTAATGTGATGAGTGATCAGTTTACCGCGCTCTCCCTGGGGGAGTGGCTGATCCTTTGGAACTGCGTGCTGATTTTGGGACAGGTGGTCGTCCGCAGGCGGGAGTTTGAGACGGTCCAGCTGCTGCAGGTCCCGTTGTCGTTTTTGTTCGGATGGTTCACGGACTTTGGGAGCTGGTTGGTTGCCGGTATCCCGGTGGAGGTTTATCCCGTGCGTCTGCTCCTGGTGTTGGCGGGGACGGTAATCTTGGGGTTTGGGATCTCCCTGGCCGTGCTGGCCAACGTGGTGATGAACTCCGGTGAGGCGTTTGTTAAGGCGTTGTCGGACAAGCTGTGGATGAACTTCGGTAATGTGAAGATTGGCTTTGATGTGTTTTGTGTGGTGCTGGCAGTGCTGCTGTCTCTGTTGTTTTTCCACCGCGTGGTGGGGACACGAGAGGGGACGGTTTTGGCTGCGCTGCTGACGGGGCAGGTGGTGAAATTTTTTGTCAAGCGGGTGAGGAAGCCTGTAGAGAAGCTGCTGATGGAAGAAAAAGAAATGACAGGAGACCCCCATGACATTACATCTTGACCTGGACGGCATCCAAACCCAGCTGCGGATCACCGGCTACCACCCCTCCAGTCAAGAAGATTGGACGGGGGAGTGGTGCAAGACGGACTTCTCCTTCCGCTCAGACCCTTGGCTGGACTACCATCGAGAAGGGGACGAGGTTTTCCTCTGCCAGGAGGTAGAGGAGCTATTTGAGCAGCTGGGCCGTCTGTTGACCGACCAGCTGAGCGAGGAGACGGAGCTGACCCTCATGGAGCCAGACTTCACCTTCCGCCTCCACCCCAAACGGGACCTGCGGCAAGATCCACGGATCACCTATATAGCCCCCACGGCAGACCCCATCGTTGATATCAGCGCGGACTGGGTCGTGTCTTTCTGGCACGATGGCTTGACGGCGAACTACCTTTCCGTGGCCCTTGGCAGGGAAGAGATCCGCCATCTGCACCATTACCTTGGCCTGGTGCTGGGACGGCTTTCGGAGGATTCTCCAGAATGTGCGGCGATGATAGGGGAGGGCGTTTTGTGTGGGGAGGGTTTTTCGGAATCCCATTGACAACGCCCGCCGGGTATAGTATCCTAAAACTGTAAGGAAGGAGGGTCAGGTATGCCTGCTGAAAACGAGCGCAAGGATGTTCAAAAAGCCATGGCGTATGATTTGATCCGAATCTTTGAGAAAGACCCGGAGAAGACCTATACCGCCGAGGAACTCAAGCGCCTGATCGACGCTTATATCTCTGGAGTGCAGCAATAACATGAGGGGAGTAAGGAAGGAGCATGCGGGCCAGCGCCTTCGGCGTCCCATGTTCCCCTTTTCCCTTTCGTGGAATTGCTGAAAGATTCCATCTTGACAACACCCGCAAGATTCTCTATACTACGAAAGATAAAGCAAAAGCAACGAAGGGAAGCAGTACACGCCAAGCCCGGGCCCAGAGAAGAGACGGCCGGTGCAAGTCTCCCCCTGGCCGCGTGGAAGTCGTCCCGGAGCTGTCCGCCTGAACGCAGAGTAAGGCGGACCGGTCCCCCCGTTACGGGAAAAGAAGCGCAGGCCCCCTTGGGCCTGAACTCAGGTGGTACCGCGGAGTTTCTTCGCCCTGGAGCCCTTATCGAGGGATCTGGGGCGTTTTCTATTTTCGGTACCCGGGAGAAAAGGAGAGACTATGAACGAAGACTTTGCCCCGTTCGTCAACCAAACCACCTACGACCGCCGGGCCTTGGAAGCCATGAACCGTATGGCCCAGGCAACGGTGCGCCGGGAGAAATCCAAGCGCACCCGGCTGGGCAACGCCGTGATCGGCGCAGCCTTCCTGGCCGGAGGGATTTACTGCTACATGGGGGAAGGCTGGGACTTGGTGGGTATGCTGCTGGTGGTCTACGGCGCCCTGCTGCTGCTGATGGTTCTGCGCTGGGACGCCTACCAGCTGCGCTCCTCACAGCGTCAGCTGAAGAGCGCCATGCGGGAGTGCCGGTATGCCTTTGATGAGGAGATCTTCACCTGCACCACCCAAGCCGGTGTGACGGAGCACCCCTATGACCAGATTTTCGCCGTGGTGGCGGATAAGGACTGGTACGTCCTCTTCTTCGACGAGGACCACGGCGTTATCCTGGACCGGAAAGGGTTCACCACCGGCGATGATATGAGCTTCAAGCCCTTCATCGGCCAGCATACCCATCTGCCCATCCAGGATCTTTGAACCACGAAATCCTGTGGCCATCGGCCACAGAGAGAACCAAGGAGGAAGCCATGAGAAAAGAACTGCCAAAGGTCTATGACCCCCGAGAGGTGGAAGGCCGCATCTATGCTCAGTGGGAGGAGAACAAGTGCTTCGCGGGCATCCGTGACACCAAGAAAAAGCCCTATACCATCGTCATGCCGCCCCCCAACGTCACCGGCCAGCTCCACATGGGCCACGCCATGGACTGCACCCTGCAGGACATCCTGATCCGCTTCAAGCGCATGGAAGGCTGCGCTGCCCTGTGGGTCCCCGGCGTGGACCACGCGGGGATTTCCACCCAGGTCAAGGTGGAAGAGGACTTGCGGAAAAATGAGGGCCTGAGCCGCTACGACCTGGGCCGGGAAAAATTCCTGGAACGGGTCTGGGCCTGGAAGGCCAAGTACGGCGCGCGCATCGTGGAGCAGCAGAAAAAGCTGGGCGTCTCCTGCGACTGGGACCGGGCCCGCTTCACCATGGACGACGGCCTGTCCCACGCGGTCCGCGAGGTGTTTGTCAGTCTCTACGAAAAGGACTTGATCTATAAGGGCAGTCGGATCATCAACTGGTGCCCCAACTGTGTCACCGCCCTGTCCGATGCCGAGGTGGAATACGTGGACAAGCCTGGACACCTCTGGCATATCAAGTACCCCATCAAGGACGAGCCGGGCCGCTATGTCATCGTGGCCACCACCCGTCCGGAAACCATGCTGGGTGACTCCGGCGTGGCGGTCCACCCCGATGACGAGCGTTACAAGGACCTGGTGGGCAAGCACTGCATCCTGCCCCTGATGGACCGGGAGATCCCCATCGTGGCCGACGACTATGTCGAGATGGAATTTGGTACCGGCTGTGTGAAGATGACCCCCGCCCATGACCCCAACGACTTCGAGGTGGGCCTGCGCCACGACTTGGAGTCCATCCGGGTCCTGGATGACCACGGCGTGGTCAACGAGCTGGGCGGCAAGTACCAGGGGCTAGAGCGGTATGAGGCCCGGAAGGCCGTGGTGGCCGACCTGGAGGCCCAGGGCTTTTTGGAAAAGATCGAGGACCACCAGCACAACGTGGGCACCTGCTATCGCTGCCACAACGATGTGGAACCCATCATCTCCGCCCAGTGGTTTGTCAAGATGGAACCCCTGGCCAAGGAGGCCCTGCGGGTGGTGAACGAAGGGGAGACCCGTTTCGTTCCCGACCGCTTCGCCAAAACTTATACCAACTGGATGGAGAACGTCCACGACTGGTGTATCTCCCGCCAGCTCTGGTGGGGGCATCAAATCCCTGTGTGGTACTGCGCCGACTGCGGCCACATGACCGTCTCCCGTACCGACGCGGTGCAGTGCGAGAAGTGCGGTTCCAAAAACATCGAGCGGGACCCGGATGTGCTGGACACTTGGTTCAGCTCCGCCCTCTGGCCCTTCTCCACCCTGGGCTGGCCGGAAAAGACAGAGGACCTGGACTTCTTCTATCCCACCGACGTGCTGGTGACGGGTTACGATATCATCTTCTTCTGGGTGGCCCGGATGATCTTCTCCGCCTGCGAA
>JAAWAE010000082.1 GCA_022792035.1 Ruminiclostridium sp.
AGCCGGAAAAGCGCCTCTCCTTCGACAAGCTGGTGGTCAACCTGGACTCCTACGAGCTGCTGGTGGACGGCAAACGGGTGGACACCCCGCCCAAGGAGCTGGAGCTGCTGTATCACCTGGCCGCCTCCCCCAACCGCGTCTTCACCCGCAACCAGCTGCTGGACGAGGTCTGGGGATTTGACTACTTCGGGGACTCCCGGACGGTAGACGTCCACATCAAGCGTCTGCGGGAAAAGCTGGAGGGCGTCAGCGAGCAGTGGTCCTTAAAAACGGTCTGGGGCGTGGGCTACAAGTTTGAGCTCCACAGCTCCCTGCACTAACGCCGGGGACCCGCCATGAACACCCGGCCGATTCACACGATGTATTTTCGTCAAATGGGGGTCATGCTCTGCCTGATTGTGTTTTGTATGTCCCTCCTGGGGGCAGGCTTCCTGTCCTTATCGTATCATTACTATAAAAATCAGATCCAGGAGACGATCCAGCAGGACATCAACGCCATCTCCCAATATGCCAGCGACGTCGCCAGCCAAGGCATCCCCCTCTCCTCGGCCCAGTTCCGGGCCTACATCACCTCGGTGTCCGGCATCACAGGAAATACGGTGCTCTACTGTCAGGCGGACGGCCGCATCATCTTCGCGGCAGGCCCGGACCTTCCCGAAGACCACTCTGTGGTCAACCGCTATGTCCCCACCTGGGCCGTCCGGGCCATCCTCTCCAACAAAAGCTACAACGGCACCACCACCCTCAACGACATCCTCACAGCGGAGAGCCTGGTCTCCGGGGTCCCCATCATCCCCGTGACCCTGGACCCCTTCACCGGCGAGACCATTTCCGTGGGGGACCCTACGGGCATCCTGTTCATCGCCTCGGACGCCACCTCTATGCTGGCCTTTCTGAATCACTCCTTCCAGCTCTTCTTCCTCACGGCGGTGGCAGTGCTGCTGATCTCCCTGGTGATCTGTTCGGTCACGGTCCAGCGTCTGGTGGACCCCTTGAAGGTGATGTCCAAATCGGCCTACCGCTTCGCCCACGGGGAGGTGGACACCCGGGTCACCCAGTACGCCCACCGCAGCGACGAGATCGGGGAGCTGGCCGCGGCCTTCAACGCCATGGCGGACTCTCTCTCCCAGGCGGAGCAGCAGCGCAGCGAGTTTGTCGCCAACGTCTCCCACGAGCTGAAAACCCCCATGACCACCATCGCGGGCTTTGCGGAAGGGATTTTAGACGGGACCATCCCCCCAGAGAAGCAGCGGGAATCGCTGCAGGTGATCTCCTCGGAGACCCGCCGTCTCTCCCGTCTGGTCCGGCGTATGCTGGACCTGTCCCGGATGCAGTCCTCTGAGCGGATCGCGGCCCAGGAGCAATTCGACGCGGCGGAAGTCCTGCTCCGGGTGCTGGTGAGTCTGGAACAGAAGATCACGGAAAAGGAGCTGAACGTAGAGACAGATCTTCCCGACGGCCCCGTTATGGTCTGGGGGGACCCGGACGCCGTGACCCAGGTCTGTTACAACCTCCTGGACAACGCGGTAAAATTCTCCGCGCCCCAGGGCCGGCTGTTCTTAAAGATCACCACCCGGGCGGGGAAGGCCCAGCTCTCCATCGGCAACGAGGGCGAGACCATCCCCTCCCAACAGCTGAGCCATATTTTTGACCGTTTCCACAAGGCGGACACCTCCCGTTCCTCCCACAAGGAGGGGGTGGGGTTGGGGTTATACATCGTCAAGACCCTCCTCAACGCCTACAAAGAGGACATCACCGTCACCAGCCAGGACGGCTACACTGAATTCACCTTCACCCTCTCCGAGGTCTGAGGCATACCCTCCCCTCCCTTCCCATATACATGGAAGCAGACACACCAGGGAAAGGAAGGAAGAGCCATGGCCTTTGACGAAAAAAATCCTGCTTCCGCGGCCCCCCACCGGGTGGTGCTGGACCAGCGCCGCCGTCTGACCATCTCCGGGGTGGAGGAGGTGGAGAGCTTTGATGAGAGTTCTGTGGTCATGCGCACCAACCAGGGCGCGCTGCTGATCCACGGCAGCTCACTGCATATCGAAAAGCTGAGCCTGGACGGCGGGGAGGTCCTGGTCCAAGGGGAGGTAGACGCCCTGACCTATGAGGAGGAGCTCTCCCAGGGCGGGTTCTTCTCCCGGCTGTTCCGGGGATGAGCATCTCTCTGTTCTCCCAGGGGCAGAGCTTCCTGCTGGCCCTGGCGGCCGGGGCGGCTCTGGGTCTGGTTTACGATCTTCTGCGCCTGCTGCGCACGGCCCGGGTCTCCCGCTTTCTCCAGGAGGCATCGGACCTTCTCTTCTGGCTCCTGGCGGCAGCGGCCCTGTTTCTATGCGGGACGGTGCTGGAGGCGGGCCGGGTGCGGCTTTATCTGCTGCTGTCCATGTTCTGCGGCGGCGCGCTGTATTTTCTCCTGCTGAGTCCTCCCCTGCGCCGGGTCTTGGCGCGGCTGACCCGGCGCGTCACCCGGGCCGCGGCATGGCTGAGCGCGCCGTTTCGGCGGGCATGGCACGTTCTCTCGGCTCAGTGGGCAAAAATTTTCGGACGCGTTCGAGAAAGTCTCAAAAAATCCTTTTCTTTTTTCCAAATGTGGAGTAGAATAGGGAGACTATACCGCTCACCCCGGGGCACAACCCCGGCACAGGACAAAAAGGAGGGAGCGTATGAGCAAACGGGCTGGTCTGGTCCTTCGGATTCTGCTGCTGCTGGTCCTGGTCTACATGGTCTTCCTGTTCATCCGCGTCCGGGGGCAGATCACCTCCGCCAGCGCGGAGCTGGAGCAGCTCAACGACCAAGTCAACCAACAGCTGCAAACCAACACCGAACTCTCAAACGCCATCGAAAACCGCGATGACCCCCTGTATCTCAAGGACATCGCCCGCGAGCGGCTGGGCCTGGTCTCCAAGGACGACTGGGTCTTCTACGTCACCGACTAACCCCATCCGCCCAGCTCGGGCCGGATCACCAACACCAACGAGGAGGATTTTCTACCCTTATGGAGATCAGTGTAGGCACCATTCTGGAGGGCGCCGTGAAGAGTATCACGAATTTTGGCGCCTTCGTCACCCTGCCCGGAGGCCGCAGCGGCCTGGTCCATATTTCCGAGATCGCACACACCTACGTATCCGATGTCCGGGATCATCTCACCGAGGGCCAGGAGGTCAAGGTGAAGGTGGTCGGCATCGACGATGCCGGACGCATCAACTTATCCATCAAAAAGGCATCGGCTCCTCCTCCCCGGGCTCAGAACGCGCCCCCCAGGAAGCGGCCTGCCCGGCCTGACGTTCGGGAGCGGGAGGGCGGCGGCGGACGCAGCGGCGGGAATTTCTCCCGGGAACCCCGCGCAGCCGCAGCCCCTCAGCCTGCCGGACCGCCTGATTTTGAGGCACGTTTGAAGCAGTTCATGCAGCTCTCGGACAGCAAGCTCTCTGACTTGCGTATGAGCGAGAAGCGCAGTTCCCGCCGTTCGGGGCATCACTAAAAACGGCTTCTTCCTCTTCTTACGGAAAGACGCTGGTAGGGGTTTATGACGACATACAAAGCGAAAGGGATCAAGTCTGCCGTTTGGGGGGACTTGGTCTTTTTTGTCCGATTGGTGCTGATTCTTTTCTTTCAGTCTTGTCCCATTTTTCTTCAAAAGAAAAATGGGACCCAAAAAGAACCGCGGGGGCGGGACTGGTTGGCTTACCGTCCTGCTTTGGTTTTTGCCCGGGAACCGTCCGCCATTCCGTCTTCTTGCGGAGTATGGGGGCCGGAGGGTCTCTTGGGCTTTGGGTTGGCGTTTCTTCGATGGTGGTTTTGCTGCGGTGGAAGGGTCTGCAGGTGGGATGTCCTTCGATGGATGTGGTTCTCTTTTTATCGCTTGGGAGACTGGCCGGCCTTTTGGGCAGGTTTTTATCCTTCGATTCTGATTTGTGGGGATCGGATGGGTGGGGCCGGTCGGCGGGTTTCGGGTGACTGGATGGGGGCCTCGCCGCTGCGCGGCATCGGCCCTGTCGCTGTGTCCTTAAAAAAGGCGTCCTTCGAACCTGCCCCTAATGGGCTGGTTCGAAGGACGCTAAGCAGGAGAATGGAATGAACGATGTTCGCGGCTTTGTGCCGCTGGTCTTATGGTATTCCAAATCCTTCCAAAAGTCAAGGGGTTTCTTTTGTCGAAAAAAGACATCCCCGTTAAAACCTCACGATTCTTCCAAAAATGGCGTGACTTTTCCCGCGGTCTATGGTATACTCTGGGTGTAGGGGACAAGCTGCTGTCTCTTACGTCCAGAAAGGAGCTGACCTTTATGAAATTCACCTTCACCGACAAAAAAGTGAACATCCCCAACCGGGTCCACGACTACGCCGA
The DNA here is from genome assembly GCA_022792035.1 of Ruminiclostridium sp. Taxonomy (GTDB): domain Bacteria; phylum Bacillota; class Clostridia; order Oscillospirales; family Oscillospiraceae; genus Evtepia. The sequence goes on from JAAWAE010000082.1 coordinate 4,352, forward strand.
AAAGAAGCTCGGCAAACTGGACCGCTACTTCAAAACCGAGCCCGAGACCTCCGTGGTCTTCAGTGTAGAGAAAGGGCGCAATATCTTAGAAGTGACCCTCCGCTCCGGCTCCACCATCATCCGCGTGGCCGAGAGCACCTCTGATATGTTCGTCTCCATCGACGCCGCCGTGGCCTCCATCGAGCGCCAGCTGCGCAAGAACAAGACCCGTCTGGAAAAGCGCCTGCGCAAGGACGCCTTCGCACCCGTCCCTGACGAAGAGGCTTTCGTCCCCGAATCCGACGAGGCCGAAGAGCCCAGCTATCAGCTGGTCCGCTCCAAGCGCTTCTTCTTCAACGCCATGAGCGTGGAAGAAGCCATCCTCCAGATGAATCTGGTGGACCACACCTTCTTCGCCTTCCGCAACGAAGACGAGGACGGCGCCTTCTCCGTGGTGTACAAGCGCAACGGCGGCGGCTATGGCATCATCGTCGACCAAGCCTAAAAATCCGCGCCTTTGGCGTTTTCTGCCCGTCCGACGCTCCCGTCGGGCGGGTTTTTCATGTCATCTAAAAAACCCGCAAGGCCGCGCTCACGGGACGCCCTCCGCCCAAAATCGGGGCCGTCCCGTTTTTTTACCCTACCTTCTTTTCCGGAGAAGACAAAGTTCGTATAATTATTCAGAAGGATTTCTTGACATATCTCCCCGCACCCTTTAGAATTAGAGTGGAAAATTAAGATTTACCATGAATCTTCATGGGAGAGGGCCCTGACCTTCTCCCCATCAATCGAGGTGTTCCCGTGGGAAAATTCATACTAAAACGTCTGGGACAGATGATCCTTGTCTTGATCGCTGTCTCCATCCTCATCTTTGCCATGGTCCGCATCACCCCCTCGGACCCCATCTCCTCCATGACCAAGGGCAAGACCATCAGTCCGGAGGCCCGTCAGGAGCTGGTGGAACACTACCATCTGGACAAGTCCAATCCGGAGCAGTACCTGATCTGGATCACCGGTGCCCTGCGCGGAGACCTGGGCGAGAGCTACCAATACAAGCAGGGGGTCACCTTCCTCATCAGCCAGCGCATCGGCACCACCCTGACCTTGGTGATCCTCAGCGGAATCATCGCCATGGTCATCGCCATCCCAGTAGGCATCCTCTGCGCGGTGAAGCGCAACACCTGGGTGGACAAGCTCCTGTCCGTGATCACACTGATCTTCGTGGCCTCCCCGGTCTTTTTGACCGCGCTGGTCTTTATGATGCTTTTTGCGCAAAGGCTGCATTGGTTCCCGGCCATTTATCATGGCGGTATGAAGGACATGATCCTCCCGTCCATTGCCCTGGCCACAAGCATGATCGCCCTCACCAGCCGCATCACCCGCACCAGCATGATCGAACAGCTGACTTCGGACTACATCCGCACCGCTACGGCCAAGGGCATCCCTCAGCGGCGGGTGATCCTGACTTACGCCTTGAAGAACGCCCTGATCCCCGTCATCACCGTGGCCTCTATTCAAGTTGGCTCCATGCTGGTGGGCGCGGTCCTGGTGGAGAACGTCTTCGCCATGGGCGGTCTTGGGGCCCTGCTCATCAACGGCATCACCTCTGCGGACTACCCGGTGGTCCAGGGGGTAACGCTGCTGATGGTATTCGTATTCCTATGTATCAATCTGGTGGTGGACATCCTTTACGCTGTCCTGGACCCCAGGATTCGCGTTAAGTAAGGGAGGCGGACCATGATTAAGATTATTTTCGGCAACGGACCGCTCTATCGTTCCAACCGCCGCCAAGTGGGCAAACTCTTCACCCCATCGGTCACCGTCGCCTTCCTCATCCTGGTGACGATCCTGCTGGCCTGCCTCTTGGCGCCCGTCCTGGCCCCCTGCAACCCCGACGCCGTGGACTTGAGCAACGGGCTGGCCAAACCCTCCCTGAAGCACCTCCTGGGCACCGATGATACCGGCCGGGACATCTTCTCCCGCATCCTCTTCGGCGGACGCACCGCCCTCACCAGCTCCCTTTTGGTGGTACTGATCTCCATGGCCATCGGCATCCCCTTAGGGCTCGTCTCCGGTTACCGGGGCGGCATGGCCGACACCATCATCATGCGCTGCTGCGACATCCTGCTCTCCTTCCCCTCCCTGCTGCTGGCCTTCATCTTCGTGGCCGGCCTGGGGCGGAATACCTATAACGCGGTACTGGCCCTGGGCATCGTCTATGTGCCTATGCTGACCCGATTGACCCGCTCTCTAACGTTGGTGGAAAAGAACAAGGTCTATGTCTCCGCCTGCGTTTCCTTGGGCTACGGGGAGAGCCGGATCATCTATCGCCACATCCTGCCCAACTGCATCTCCACGATCTTAGTGCAGATCACCTTGGATATCGGCTACGCCATTCTGGACTTGGCCTCCCTGTCCTTCCTGGGTCTGGCCGTACAGCCCCCCAAGGCCGACTGGGGTGCTATGCTGTCGGAGGGCCGCGCATTTATCCTCGATGCCCCGATACTCTTCCTGACCCCAGGCTTCGTGATCCTCCTGGTGGTGGTCTCCCTGAACATCTTCAGCGACGGTTTGCACCAATATCTGGACCAGGCCCAGACCCACCTGCCCAGCTTTGACCAGTACGAGCGCCGCATGGCCCGCCGTGCCGCGAAAGGAGGTGCCGTGGATGGATAAGGAAACCCTGTTGGAAATCAACAATCTGACCGTTGAGCTGATGTCCACCCGCGGCATCGTCTACGCCCTCTCGGGGGTGGACCTGTCGGTGCGTCCGGGAGAGATCCACGGCATCGTGGGGGAATCCGGCTGCGGCAAGTCCATGACGGCAAAGTCCATCCTCCGCCTCCACGACCCCCGGCGCAGCCGTCTGCGGGGAAGCATCCGCTTCCAGGGGCGGGAATTGCTGGACCTGTCCTCTCGGGAAATGGAAAAACTCCGGGGCACAGATATCTCGATGATCTTCCAAGACCCCATGACCTCCCTGAACCCCCTGATGACCATCGGGGACCAAATCGGGGATATGTTCCGCTTTCATACCGGCGCCAGCAAGGCCGAATCCCGGGAAAAGGCCCAGGAGCTGCTCACCAAGGTGGGCATCGAGCCCGCCGCCCGGCGCTGGAAACAATACCCCTTTGAGCTCTCCGGCGGGATGCAGCAGCGGGTGATGATCGCCATGGCCATCGCCTGCTCCCCCAAGCTCCTCATCGCCGACGAGCCCACCACGGCCCTGGACGTGACCATCCAGGCCCAGATCTGGGAGCTGCTGCAGCAGCTCTCCGCCGACATGGGCATGAGCATCCTGCTCATCACTCACAACTTCGGCGTGGTGGCAGAGACCTGCGACTGGATCTCCGTGATGTACGCCGGGAAGGTGGTGGAGAGCGGTGCGGCCCGCACCATCCTCTCCCAGGCCCGTCACCCCTACAGCCGGGCGCTGATCCACTCCATCCCCGGCAGCACCCCCCGGGGCAGCCGTCTGGAGACCATCCCCGGTTCTCCCCCCGCCCTCTTCGACCCGCCGAAAACCTGTATGTTCGCCCCCCGCTGTCCCTACGTCACGGAGCAGTGCCAGGGCGGCTATCCCCCCATCACCAATCAGGACGGCCACCTGACCGCCTGCTTCCATCCCCTGACCCAGGAGGTGAGTTCCCATGGCTGAGCCCGTCATCCAAGCCCAGGACGTGGTCAAGCACTTCCCCGTGGCCTCCGGCCAGCTGGGCAAGGCCCCCAAAATCCTCCACGCGGTCAACGGCGTCTCCCTGACTGTAAAGAAGGGCGAGATCTTCGGCATCGTGGGGGAATCCGGCTGCGGCAAATCCACCCTGGGGCGCTGCCTGCTGCGCCTGGAGGACATCACCGGCGGCACCGTGCGCTTCCAGGGCGAGGACATCACCCACTATTCCGGCAGCAAGCTCATGCCCCTGCGCCGGAATATGCAGATGATCTTCCAAAACCCCTACGCCTCCTTTGACCCCAAGCAGCGCATCGGCTCCGCCCTGATGGAGGTTGCAGCCGTCCACAAACTCCCCGCCAAGCAGGCCCAGGAAAAGATCCTCTCCCTCCTGCACGCCATCAACCTGCCGGAGGACACCCTCCTGCGCATCCCCAGCGAGATGTCCGGCGGACAGCTCCAGCGTCTGGCCATTGCCCGGGCCCTGCTGCTGGACCCGGCCTTTATCGTGGCCGATGAGCCTGTCTCCGCCCTGGACGTCTCCGTCCAGGCCCAGATCCTGAACCTGCTCCTGGAGCTGCGGGAGACCTTCTCCCTCACCATGCTCTTCATCTCCCACGAAATGGCGGTGGTGCGCCACCTCTGCGACCAAGTGGCGGTGATGTACCTGGGCACCGTGGTGGAGCAGGCTGACACGGAAACCCTCTTCCAAAACCTGCTCCACCCCTACACCCAGGCGCTGATGTCCGCCGTTCCCAGCCTGGACCCAGCGCACAAACAGGAGCGGGTGGTGCTGCAGGGCGACCTCCCCAGCGCCATCGACCTGCCCCAGGGCTGCCCCTTCGCAGAACGCTGCCCCAAATGCCAGGCCCAGTGCCGCACAGAGCGCCCTCCCCTGCGAGACGCCGGCGGCGGCCACCTCGTCGCCTGTCACTTGGTATAAAGTTTCGGGCCGCCCTTTTCAAAGGGCGGCGGGTCCAGGGCAAAGCCCTGGCGGGTTTGGGCAGAGCCCAACCGAACCGCTGTTCGTTCCGGCCCCCAGGCCGATCGAAGATAAAAAAAGAAAAATGGAGGAACAAGAACATGAATCGTTTCACCCGCCTGCTCTCCCTGCTGATGTGTACGGCGCTGCTGTTCACCCTGCTGGCCAGCTGCGGCGACACAGAGGATGACTCCAAGTCCGGCATCGGCTCGGCGGACGGCAAGGACACCTTCGTGGTGGCGCTGGACAGCGACATCGTCAAGCTGGACCCGGCCTTTGCCTATGACTACACCACCAACCCCGTGGTGAACCAGATCACCCAGAGCCTGCTGTTCTACGACGAGAACAACCAGCTCCAGCCCCTGCTGGCCTCTTCCTGGGAGCAGGTCGACGACGTCACCTACGTCTATCAGATCCGGGACGACGTTACCTTCTCCGACGGCACCCCCATGACCATGGACGACGTGATCTACTCCCTGGAGCGCACCAGTGACCCCGACGGGGCCTCTTACATGAGCAGTATGTTCACCAACGTGGACACCATCGAGGCCACCGGTGATTGGGAACTAACCATCAAGCTCCGCGAGCCCGACGCCACCTGGCAGTATGTCCTGGGCACCACCGCCGGCCATGTGGTCAGCAAGGCGTTTGCCGAGGAAGCCGGCGACAAGTTCGGCACCGCCGAAGGCGGCCTGCTGGGCACCGGCCCCTACAAGTTCGTCAGCTGGCAGAACGGCACCCAGATCGACCTCACCCGCAACGAAAACTATTGGGGCGAGGACGCCGGGTACTATGACAACCTGACCTTCAAGATCATCGCCGAGGACGCCACCCGGGTCTCCGCCCTCCAGAACGGGGACATCGACTGCACCGTCAATCCCCCCGAGAGTATGCTGGACTCCATCAAGGCCGACGAGAACCTGAGCATGACCGACGCCGCCGGCTTCGGCCTGACCTATCTGGCCTTCAACACCCAGAAGGAGCCCTTCAACAACGCCGACGTGCGCAACGCCATCTATCTGGCCCTGGACCTGGAGTCCATGCAGGAAAACCTCATCAAGGACGCCGGCATGGCCGGCACCCCCCTGGCCTCTTCCGACGCCCTCTTCACCATCGAGCCGGAGCGTTGGACCGAGTACCTGGGCAAGCTCCCCGCCCATACCTATGACCCCGACGCCGCCAAGGAGCTCCTGTCCAAGGCCGGCTACGGCGACGGCTTCACCTGCAACGTGGTCATCAACGACAGCACCCTGCGCAACTCCATGGCCCTGGCCATGCAGGACCAGCTGTCCAAGGTGGGCATCACCCTGAACATCGACAAGGTCTCCGGCGACGAGCACACCGCCTATCAGTTCGGCGACATCCTGGCTGAGGACGGCCTGCGCAACTATGACATGATCATGGCCGGCTGGGAGTCTGACTTCCCCGACCCCTCTTCCAACATGGAGTCCCTCTACCTCTCCGGTCTCACCTCCAACGCCGCCGACTACAACAACCCCGAAGTCGATAAGCTCCTCAAGGAGCAGAAGGCCCTCAGCGACCCCGCGGCCCGCAACGACCTGATGTTCCAGGCCTATGACATCATCACCAAGGACACGCCCTATGTCTTCATGTACTATCCCATCAAGCACATCGCCATGAACAAGGCATACACCGGCGTGACCATGAACGCCGCTTGGAGCTGGAACATCCAATTCCAGGACGCCCACCCCGTGGACAGCGGCGCGGACACCGAAGCAGAAGGCTGAGCCCGCGCTGGGAACAGCAGAAAAAACAAAGGGGTCCCGGGCAAAGCCCGGGGCCCCTGTTCGTCCCCTGCGGGGGAGAATGGAGGAGAGATATGGACACCATCTTGTATCACGGCCGCATCCACACCATGGCCGGCCGCACCGTCAGCGCCCTGGCCATCCAGGGCCAGCGCATCGCCTATGTGGGGGAGGACGAAACGGCGCTCTCCCTAGCCGATGCCGCCACCCGCCGGATTGACCTCCAGGGCCGCTGCGTCCTCCCCGGCTTTGTTGACACCCATATGCACCTGATCCAAAGCGGGGTGGCCCTGCACCGGCTGGATCTTCGGGGGGCCAAGTCACAGGAGGAGATCCTCCGCCTGGGCCGGGCCTATCTGGAGCAGCACGCCCCGGCGGAAGGGGAGTGGATCGTCGGCTACGGCTTCGATCACAACGGCTTCCAGCCCCCGCTCCTCCCCGACGGCGCCCTGGCGCAGGCCATCTCTTCCCGGCATCCGGTCCTCCTGGATCGGGTCTGCGGCCATGTGGGCGCGGCCAACGCCCTGGCCCTGACCCTGGCGGGGCTGGATGAGACCACAGTCCTCCCCGGGGGCCAGCTGGACCGGGGCCCCGACGGGAAGCTCAACGGCATCGTCCGGGAGACGGCCCTGGAGGCCGTAAAAAAAGCCATCCCCCGCCTCACCCAGGCCCAGGTGGAGCAGTACGTCCTGGACATGGGGGCGGCGGCAGCGGCGGCGGGCCTGGTGGGGGTCCACAGCGACGACCTGGGCCCCGAGGGCTGCGACTGGCCGGTGATGCAGGCGGCCTTTGACGCCCTGGCAGCCAGGAACGCCTGTCCCATCCGCCTCTGGCAGGAGTGGGAGGCCCCCAACCCGGAGGCCCTGGCCCAGACCGTCTTAGCCCAGCCCCTGCGCTCCTTCCAGGGCACCCCCTTCCTGAAGGTGGGGAACATCAAGATCCTGGCGGACGGCAGCTTAGGCGCCCGCACCGCCCTGCTCCGGGAGGACTACCACGACGACCCCGGCAACCGGGGCATCGCCGTCTACACCCAGCCGGAGCTGGACGCCATCGTCCAAGCCTGCCACCGCAGCGACCTGCAGGTCGCCTGCCACGCCATCGGAGACGGCGCCTGCGCCATGTTCGTGGAAGCCGTGGAGAAGGCCATGGCGCAAGCGCCAAAACCCCTGTGCCACCGGGTGGTTCACTGCCAGTTCGGCGACGAGGCGCTGTACCGGCGCATGGCGGCGCTGGGCATGGGCGCGGACATCCAACCCGCCTTTGTCCCCTCCGACGCCCCGCTGGTCCCCTCCCGCATGGGCACCGGAGCGCGAATGACCCAGTCCTACGCCTGGAAGACCCTCCTGGACCTGGGGGTGGTTTTGGGCGGCGGCTCCGACGCCCCGGTGGAACCCCACGCCCCCCTTTGGGGCATCCACTGCGCGGTGAACCGCCCCGCTTCCCACACAGATGGCACCCCGTACCTCCCCCAGCAGTCCCTGACAGTGGAGGAAGCTGTCAGCCTGTACACCACCGGCGCAGCCAAACTGGCCCGCGCGGAACAGGACATGGGGACCCTGGAGGCCGGAAAGCTGGCGGACCTGGTGGTCCTGGACCGGGACATTTTTGCCGTCCCCAAGGCAGAGATCAAAGACCTCACCGTCACGCTCACCATGCTGGGCGGCCGCCCCACATTCGGCGAATTATAAGAAAAAGACATCCGGCAGGACCGTCCCTGTCGGATGTCTTTTTTCAAGGGAGGGGGGATCACGCGTCTAGCGCCAAGTCGCCCTCTCCGATCCACCCCTTCTTGCGGAAGGGGACGCTGATCAGCCAAGTCAGCACCGCCGGCAGCACGAAGCAGATGAGGACCATGCCCAACCAGTCCATCCCCGTCACAGCGGTCTTGATGCCCTCGGACACATCGTTGACCCAGCCGGTGTACACGCCGATGGGGCCCACCAAACCGCAGGTACCCATACCGGAGGACACAGGGGTCCCGTTCATCTCCATGCGGAAAATGCAGGTGGCGATGGGGCCCGTGATGGCGGAAGCCAGGGTCGGGGGAATCCAGATCTTCGGATTGCGGACGATGTTCCCCATCTGGAGCATGGAGGTCCCCAGACCCTGGGAGACCAGTCCGCCCCACTTATTTTCCCGGAAGGACATCACGGCGAAGCCCACCATCTGGGCACAGCACCCGGCCACGGCGGCGCCGCCGGCCAGACCGGTCAGCGCCAAGGCAGCGCAGATGGCGGCGCTGGAGATGGGCAGGGTCAGGGCCACGCCCACGATCACGGACACCAGGATGCCCATAAAGAAGGGCTGCAGCTCGGTGGCCCACATGATCAGCTGCCCCACAGCAGAGGCGGCGGCCCCGATGGGCGGGGCGATGAGGTACGCTAAGCCGATGCCCACCAGGACGGTGACGATGGGGGTCACCAAAATATCCACCTTGGTCTCCTTGGACACGGCCTTGCCGCACTCCGCGGCCAGCACCGCGATGACCAGCACCGCCAGAGGGCCCCCGGCTCCCCCCAGGACGTTGGTGGCGTAGCCCACGGGCACCAGGGAGAACAGCACCAAAGGCGGGGCCTGCAAAGCATACCCTATGGCGACAGCCATGGCCGGCCCCACCATAGCGCAGGCCAAACCGCCGATGGTATAGGCGGTGGCGGCCTCCCCGGTGCCGACAGTGACCACAGTGGCGCTCAAAAAGCCCACGTGGAACTCATTGCCCAAGGTGTTGAGGATGGTCCCCACCAGCAGGGTGCAGAACAGCCCCTGGGCCATGGCGCCCAGGGCGTCCACCCCGTAGCGTTTGGCGGAGATCTCGATGTTTTTCCGCTTCAAAAAAGTACGTATCCGTTCCATGATGAATCCTTTCTCTTCCTGAGGATGTGTTTTTACAGGTGTCAAGACACCAACGGAACCTATTGTAACAGCTTTTCCCCGTTTGTCAACGGTTTTTCCTCCCCGGCGCGAAAAAAGCGGCCACACCCCCGAGGGTATGACCGCCCATGTCCCGCCAGGGGGACGCTCTTCTGCTTTTCACCTTTTTGCCCAAACTTCATCCAATCTTCATCTCTTCTCCCTTTCTTCTTAAACCGGGTCCTGCTATACTCAAGCCATAGAAACGAAAAAGGAGTGACCCCCATGGGTAAGCATTTATTCCAGTCCCTTCCCCTCTTCCTGGCGCTTTTCCTCCTCACCGCCTGCGGCCAAGAAGCCCAGGCAGAGGACCCCAAGTGGCAGGACTGCCGCCAGCTCTACGCCACGGTCCTGACCAACAGCGGCGAGGATGAGAGCACCGCCCGATATCTATCCATCGCCCAGCGCAGCCAAGCCCTGCTCCCCCTCCTGGAGGAGAAGGCGGGAGCCTTCGTGATGAACGCTTACAACTACCAAGCCATCGATGACGACGGCTCTCCCCTCTACACCTGCAACGGTTTTGGCGATTGCCCCGAGGCGATCGCCCCCAACGGCCACACCATTCAAGTCAGCCCCAACTATCTCCGCTTCAACCCCTTGGAGACCGCCGACGGCAGGGACCTGCTCTCCCAGCTGGTTTTCGCCGATGACACCTTGAATCTCCTGGTCCCGGAGCAGTTTCGTCCCCAGGAGGCGCAGATCCTCCAGGCCCACCGGGCGGACTTCTACTTCCAAAAAGTCACCGCCGCCAACGATTACAACGAGATGGCCCAAATCCCAGAGCGCCTCACCCTCACCCCGGAGGACCTGCACCTAAACATCATCTACCTCAAGGACGGACAGCGATGCTTCACCTGCCGCCGGGACTGCGCCGTACAGACCGGGAACTGGATCACCGACGCCTTGATCCAGGTCTACACCGGGAACATCCACTGCAGCTACGCCCACAGCAACCTCTCTCAGTGGACGTATGTACCCTCTCAGGCGGGGAGCGCCGAGGCGGCGTATGGGGAGATCGCGTCCTATGTGGAGGCTTGCCAAGCGCAGGAGAGTTTGACCAAGCTGCACTCGGCTTATGATTAAGGGTTGGCTTTCCGCCGGACCACCTTCCCATTGGCATTGCGCGCAATGGCGTTCACGAAGGTAAGCCCCCGCAGTTTCTTAAACCCCGCACAGCGTTGGTTGTGGAAGTCGATGATCTCCTCCTTCAGCGCGGCGGTAGGCAGAAAGCCCCGCCGCAGGGCCACCTGGGCCTCGATCCGCTCTCCCAAGTCCCGGTCCGGCAGACCTTCCACCAAGCAGTCCCGCACCGCCGGGTGCTGGGACAAAATCCCCTCCAGCTCCACGGGGCTGACCCGGTAGCCTTTGGTCTTGATCATCCCGTCCATCCTGCCGCGATAGTAGAGGAACCCCTCCTCATCCTTCACGGCCTCGTCGCTGGTATGAAAAACCTTCCCATCCCACAGGGCGGCGGTCCCCTCGGGATCATCCAGGTAGCCCATGGTCAACCCCACGGGGCGCTTCCCGTCCTGGGACAACAGGACGATTTCCCCCGGCTCTCCGGCCTGGGCAAAACTCCCGTCGTCTTTCAAAAGCTCCACATGATACTTGGGCAGGATTTTCCCCACGGACCCCTTTTTCCGCCCCATATTCTTGGTATTGGCGGCGATGAGCCCCGCTTCGGACTGGGCATAGCCCTCATACAGCGGCTGACCGGTCTGGGCCTCCACCACCTCGGGCAGATCCGGCGGCAGTTTTTCTCCGCCCACGGCGAAGCAGTCGATGCTGGAGAGGTCATACTTGTCCATCCCCGCCTCCGTCAGCATCCGGTACACGGTGGGCTGTGCCATCATGCTGGTGGCCTGCACGTCCTGCAAAAAGTCCAAAATCTTCTCCGGCGGGAAACGGTCGTAATCGTAGATCAGAAGCGTCCCCAGGCGCAGCCAGTGGCAGTAAAATTTCGTCCCGGCCACGATTTCCCAGCCGGTATCCCCGGTGGCAAAGTGGCGGCTCCCGTCGTGGACATCCTGCATATACCCGCCCCCGCAGTGGTTGGAGAGGGTATAGGCGTGGTCGTGCAGCACCCCTTTTGGTTCCCCAGTGGTCCCGGAGGTAAAATAGAGCAGGATCGGCTCTTCCGCCTGGGTCTCCACCCGCTCCATGGTGTCGGGCTGCTGCTCGATCAGGGCGTGAAAGTCCTCAAACCCCTCCGCACTGCCCAGGGACAGACGCAGGGGCACCCCGGCCCGGTCTGCGGCCGCGGCCATATGCGCCGGGCACTCGCCCTCCTGACAGCACAGCACGGCTTTCGCCTTCGCCTTGACCATGCGATAATAAAGGTCCTCTTCCGTGAGGCGGTAATATACGGGGGCCAAAATCACCCCCAGCTTATGGGCCGCCACCGACACGATCCAGTGCTCCCAATGACAGCGCAGGGCACTGAGCAGCACGTCACCCTTCCGCAGCCCCCGGCTCTGGAGGAGGTTCGCCGTCTGGGTACTCAAACGCTGGATATCCCGGAAGGTCAGCTGAACCTCTTCCCCCTGCTCATTGCGCCAAAGCAGCGCCAGCCGCTCCGGGTACTGCGCTCCCAGGGCGTCGGTGACATCGTAGCCGTAGTTAAAATTATTCTCGTAAACATAATCATAGTGTGTCAAGCGTCCTTGTGCATCGAAGTACTCGCGAATAAAGTTGGTAAAAAAAGCCGCCATGGGCCACCTCCGTCATCGTGATAGTTTTGAACGTGTCTCTATTATACGGGAAACCATGTTTTTTGTCAAAGGCGACAGCTGGGACTTGACAACACTCTCTCCTCATGCTAGATTGAAGGTACTAGGGGAAGGGGGCATCCAGATGGAACGCAGAAAGAAAAAAGCTGGGGTGTGGCTTTCGGTCATCGGGTTCCTGGTGATCTTGGCTCTGGAGGCTGTCGTCTATGCGGCTGTCTGCCTCTTCGCCCTGCCTGTTGTCCTGCCCGTTCTGCTCCTGGCGGAAGGAATACTCCTCGCCGCCGGAATTGGCATACTGCTGGCGGCCAGGGCCAGAATCCAAGAGATCAATGGAGGCGAAGAAGATGATCTTAGTCAATACTGATTACATCACTGGAAAGGAACTGGAAATGCTGGGGCTGGTCAAAGGCAGCACCATCCAGTCCAAGAACATCGGCCGGGACATCACCCAGGGCCTGAAGACCATCGTCGGCGGGGAGCTGAAGTCTTACACCGACATGATGAACGACGCCCGTGCTTTGGCCACCAAGCGCATGACGGACGAGGCCGAGGGGCTTGGGGCGGATGCCATTGTGAACATCCGCTATGCTACCTCTGCCGTGGTTCAAGGCGCCGCGGAGGTGATTGCTTACGGTACTGCTGTGAAATTCCGTTAAATCCAAGCATAGAGAAAGAGGCTAGGTCGCCCTTTTTGGGGGGGGACTTAGCCTCTTTTTTTCTTCGATGTTTCGTTTCTTTTCTTTTAAGTTCGTTCCATTTTTCTTCAAAAGAAAAACGGAACCCAAAAAGAACTGCGGGGGCGAGACTGAGAGGATTTCTTCCCTGGTTCGGTCTTCGCCCGGGAACCGTCCGCCATTCCGTCCTCTGACGGAGTATGGGGGCCGGAGGGGTTTTCTGTACTTCGGGGTCGTTGGTCTTTGATGGTTTTTTGGGGGGACGGTAGAGAGAAAAACAGGTGGGACGTCCTTCGATGGATGTGGTTCCGCCCTGGATTGCGTTGGGTGACTGGTCCGGCCTGGCGGCAGGTCGGTGTCCTGCTGTCTCGCTGTTCTGCTGTTTTTAGCCAAAACACCGGCGCATCACCTTTTCAATGGCCGCCATCTCCACAGGCTTTGGAATATGACCATCCATCCCCGCATCCATAGAATTCTTCACATCTTCTGCCAGGGCATTGGCCGACACCGCGTAGATGGGCAGACGCTGCACATCCGCCCGCTCCATCGCCCGGATCCTCCGGGTCGCCTCGTATCCGTCCATCACCGGCATTTGGATGTCCATGAAGATCAGGTCGTAATATCCCTCCGGGGCAGACTGCAGCTTCTCCACCGCTTCACTTCCATCCGCAGCCGTCTCGATCTCCACGCCGGTCAGCTGCAGCAGCTCTTCCATGATCTCCAGATTCAGCGCGTTATCTTCCACCAGCAGCACGCGCCGGCCCGGATAATCCGCCTCCTCCAGTGCCGCGTCCCCTTCCGGGGCCGGCGCCAAGGGCAGCTCTACGGTGAATACGGAGCCTTTACCCAGGGCGCTCTCCACACCGATCTTTCCGTCCATCAGGTCCAGCAGCTTCTTCGTGATGGTCAGGCCGACGCCCGTTCCGGGGATCTTGCTGGCCGTGGTATTCCGCGCCCGCTCAAAGGGCAGGAACACCCGCTCCTGGAATTCCTTTTCCATGCCGATCCCGGTATCCGCACAGCGGAAGCGATACCGTTTCTCCTCCCCTTGGGTCAATTCCACGGACACGTGTCCCCCAGCGGGGGTATATTTTACCGCGTTCCCCATCACGTTGAGCAGCACTTGGCGCAGCCGCTGCTTGTCACCCAGAACGGTCTCTTCCTCCAGCTGCACAGGCGCACACTCCAACGTCAGCCCTGCCTCCACCGCTTTGGGCCGCACCAGCTCCACGGTTTCCTGGAAGAATCGCGGCAGGTGAATCGGCTCTTCCCGCAGGATCAGCTTCCCCTGCTCGATCTGGGACATATCCAGCACATCGCTGACCACGCTGAGCAGGTGGACCCCGGAGCCTTCGATCTTCCCCAAGGCGTCCTCCACCTTCTCCTGGTTGCCGCTGTTCTGCCGGGCCACGGCCGTCATCCCCAAAATCGCGTTGAGGGGGGTGCGAATATCATGGGACATATCCATTAAAAATCGTCCCTTCACCTCATTGGCCCGGTCCGCGGCATCCAAAGCCTCCTGCAGCTCCTGGGTATGCCGGGCATTCACCTTCATCTTTGAGGCAAAATAGGTCATCACCAGGATCAAGACCATGGCGGTGGTCGCCCCGGAGAAGAGCAGGGTCTTTTTCAGGATACTGGCCCCCTGGGCCGTCAGCACCTGTTCCGGGATGACGGACACCAGCAGCCACTCTCCCTCGTCCCACAAGGGTTCATAGCAAAAGACCAGTCGGGTCCCATGGTGGTCGAACTTCGTCCAGCCGGTCTTTCGCCGCCAGATGCTGTCCTGAAATAACTGCACCATCTCCGGGTCGTTCCCCTCCTGGGGGATCAGGTCAAAGAGACTGTGCAGGGTCTTGTTGCCATCCTTATGCCAAGGCCGGGCCATGATGGCCCCGCTGCGGTCCACGAGATAGGAAAACCCGTTGTCATCATAAAAGCTCAGCGCGAACTGGTCCGCCACTTCCCTTGCCCGGTACTCCTTCACCAGGACGGCTTCCCTCCCGTCGGGCAGGGCGCCGCCCAGAAAGATATTAGAGCTCTTGCGAAAATAAGGTAGTATGCTAAAATAGGGGCATGAAATATGAAAAGATAGCAGAGTATTCAAACACAAAATTCCGGAGAATCACTGGGGTGAAGCGAGCAACATTTGACAAGATGGTAGAGATTTTGC
>JAAWAE010000002.1 GCA_022792035.1 Ruminiclostridium sp.
AGACAGACGGAGCGGGCTCCGCCCAGGCGTTTCATGTCCTTTTGGGTCTGGCAGTCGGTGATGATCAGGTCGGGCTTGCCGGTGATAATGCGCAGCACCAGCTCGGCCAGGGGGATGTTATCTTTGAAAAGACAACGCATAAAGTCATCGTCCATGGGCCGGAAGCTGCGCAGACGTTCCAAGTCCTTCAGATGTTTCTGCTCTGTTGTGTCCAAGGTCATCCCCCGCTTTCTGTTGTTGGGCAAACGGAATTCATTTGTGTTTTTATGCACCCTGTCCTGCTTGCAGGTTTTTCACTTCATCCAAGGGAAGTGCAAGGAGCTCGGCGATTTTTTCGAGGGACAGTGATCCATCGGCCAACAGACGAAGTGCTATTGATCTTGTGTTTTCCTTGATGCTTTCTTCCCGCTCTTCTCGACGCATCTCCTCAATCACCTTACACATCTCACTTACCCCCTTCGGATTTTCCTTCAAATACCTAGTACGCTCTGCCATCAGCTCAAAATTCATCTCATCGGCACTGGTGCAGTTAAAATCATGCATCAGCTTCCCGAGCTCAGAATCCCCCCGATACGCCCCGTTCACATAAAGGATATGCTCCCCATCCGCGAAAGGCTCCCCTGTGGTAAGGTTCATCCGCTCGATAAGATAGACGGGTTCGCCTTTCCCATAAAAATCCTTCTCCAAGATAAAGATCGTGAACGTATCCGGCAGCGCATGGAATTCCTGTCCAGCGTCCAGGTTTTCAATATCCATCACACTGGAATGATACCTGGCCCGGTGCGGGTCGGCGCCTTTGTCCTCCCGCTGGATTTCCATGTCATATTTTTTCCCGGTGGAATCCGTTCCATAAGCATCCAGACAGACGGAGCGGGCTCCGCCCAGGCGTTTCATGTCCTTTTGGGTCTGGCAGTCGGTGATGATCAGGTCGGGCTTGCCGGTGATAATGCGCAGCACCAGCTCGGCCAGGGGGATGTTATCTTTGAAAAGACAGCGCATAAAGTCATCGTCCATGGGCCGGAAGCTGCGCAGACGTTCCAAGTCCTTCAGATGTTTCTGCTCTGCTGTGTCCAAGGTTATCCCCCCGCTTTCTAACATTCCTTGCGTTTTTATTGTATCACAAATCACATCATTTTTCAAGAATCGTGTAGATAACTATTGACTTTTGTGGGTCTATAGCCTACAATATATACAGACCTACGAAAGGAGGGGAACCGTTTGGGTCAAAAAAAGATGGGCCGTCCGACGGATAACCCGAAAGAGACCATCTTTAAGGTGCGTTTGGACAAAGGGACAGTAGAAGCGTTGGCAGAATGCGCACAGGAGCTCAATGTTTCCAAGGCGGAGATCATCCGGCGAGGCGTCCACATAATCCATGACAGCCTGAAAGAAAAATAACGGGAAGTGGCACCCACATCCTGACAAGATAAACGTACCACTTCCCAAACACAGCCGATTTCCTTACAAAACCGAACCTGCGCAAATCTATTATACACTGCGCAGCAAGGTTTTGCAAGGGAAACGGCAGACCCAAAAATAATGGAAAAGGATGGATTCAACATGCGCAGTATTATTGAGAGCTTTTACAACGGAGAACTTTACCCCGGTGAGCGGATCGCCAAGATTTACAAGGAGGAGTTCTGGAAGGAATGCCGCAAAGCAGGCGAAGTGGAGCGCACCCTCTGCGACGGCCTTGGGGAGAAGGAGCGCAAGCTGTTTGAAGAGTATAAACTCCTCGTGCAGAAATCAGGCTACCTGGAGATCAGGGACAATTTTGCCTACGGCTTCTCTCTGGGGATGATGATGGCGGCGGAAGCCTACAAAACCGTCGATCAAGTTTAACGATACATACCACGGGGGCGGCACTGCACAGTCGGTGCCGCCTCTGTGACCCACCCAAAGCAAATAGTTGCAAAACGAGGAGCAAATTGGTATAATAGGCTGAACTACTACGTTGGGAGAGGAGGGAGACGGTGCGCCTAAAGACGCTGGAATTGCAGGGGTTCAAATCCTTTCCCGATAAGACGGTCCTCTCCTTCGACCACCCCCTCACCGCCGTGGTGGGGCCCAACGGCAGCGGGAAGTCCAACCTCTCCGACGCCATCCGCTGGGTCCTGGGGGAGCAGTCCGTCCGGCAGCTGCGGGGCGGACGGATGGAGGACGTCATTTTCGGCGGCACCCGGGACCGCCGCCGCCAGGGCTTTGCCCAGGTCTCCCTGACCCTGGACCGCTGCGGCGGCATCCTGCCCGACGGCGGGGAGGAGATCACCGTCACCCGGCGCTACTACCGTTCCGGGGAGAGCGAGTATGCCATCAACGGACAGGCGGTGCGCCTGCGGGACGTGAGCACCCTTTTCATGGACACCGGCCTGGGCCAGGAGGGCTATGCCCTCATCGGCCAGGGAAAGATCGACGAGATCCTCTCGGCCAAAAGCACCCAGCGCCGGGAGATCTTTGAGGAGGCGGCGGGGATCTCCCGCTGCCGCCACCAAAAGGAGGAGACCCAGCGCAAGCTGGAGCGCACAGAGGAGAACTTGGTGCGCATCGGAGATAAGATCGAGGAGCTGGAACTCCAGCGGGGCCCCTTGAAGGAGCAGGCGGCCAAGGCGAAGCAGTACACCCGGCTCAAGGAGGAGCTGAAGGTGCTGGAAGTCTCCCTGTGGATGGACCGCCTGGACGGCCACCGCGCCGCCGCGGCCAAGGCCCGGGAGGATTTTGCCGCCGTCCGAAGCCAGCTCCAGGAGCAGGAGGAGACGACGCAGGCACTGTACGCCAAGGCGGAGGAGATCACCGGCCAGCTGGCGGAGCGGGAAGCCCGGGGGGAGACCCTGCGCTCCAGCCTGTCCCGGATGGAAGAGGAGCTGCGCGCCGCCCGTCAGGGGAAGGCCCTGGCGGAGGAGCGCCGCCGACAGAACGAACGCACCGCCGCCCGCCTCCGGGGGAGCCTGGAGGAACAGGAGGGACGGGTGCGTCAGCTGGAAGAGGAGCTATCTGCTCGAAAGGCCCACGCCGCCCAGCTGGAGCGTCGGGAAGGGGACTGTCAGCGGGCCTTGGGCAGCGCCCAGGAGGCGCTGCGGCAGGCCCAGACGGCCCGGGCCCAGCGGCAGGCGGAGCACCGCCAAGCCCTGGAGGCGGGACGGCAGCGCCTGGAGCAATGCCGCCGCCAGGAAAAGCAGGCCCAGGAAGCCTGGTTGGCTCAGCGCATGGAGGAGCAGTCCCTGGCATCCCGGGAGACCATGCTCTCCGACATGGCCCGGGCCTACGAGGGCTACGCCAAGGGCGTCAAGACCGCCATGAACGAGGTGAAGCGGGGGGGACTTTCCGGGGTCTTGGGCCCTGTGGGGGAGCTCTTCCACACCGGGCCCCGCTATACCGTGGCCCTGGAGACTGCCCTGGGCGCGGCCATGCAGAACCTCCTGGTGGAGGACGAGCCCTCCGGCAAAGAGGTCCTGCGGTATGTGAAACGGCGCGATGGCGGACGGGTCACCTGTCTGCCCCTCACCGCCCTGCGTCCCGCCCAGCTGCGGGAGGAAGGGTTAGAGAAGGAACCGGGTTTTCTGGCCTTAGCGGCGGACTTGGTCCGCTGTGACCCCCGCTGCGGCAAGGCGGTGCAGTCCCTGCTGGGCCGCACCGTGGTGATGGAGGGTCTGGACCAGGGGGTGGCCCTGGCGAAGAAGCGGGGGTACCGCTTCACCGTCGTCACCCTGGACGGGGAGATCTTCCGTCCCGGCGGCTCCATGACCGGCGGCTCCGTGAACCGCCGGGGCGGGGCCCTCTCCCGGGGGGCGGAGGCGGAGCAGGTCCAGGCGGAGCTGGCCCGGGCCCGGACCCGTCTGGAGCAAAGCGCGGCGGCGCTGGAAGCCGCCCGGCAGGAGACGGCCAAAGCGTCAGCGGTACTGGAGGCGCTGGAAACCGCACCGACAGAGGATAGACTTCCCGACAACGCGGAGGAATGCTACAACACCCTCCGCTCAGAACTCACCGGCTTGCAGGCGGAGCGGCGGACCTTTGCGGTCCTCCTGGAACAGCTCAGCGGCCAGCTGGCGGCCACGGCAGGGGAGCGGGACCGGGGCGAATCGGACCTGACGGGTTTTATCCAAGAAAATCAGACCTTGGCGGAGGAGATCGAGACCCTCACCCGCCGGGACCAGGACCTGGAGGCGGAGCGCGTGCGCTGTGCCCAAGCCCTCACGGAGCACACGGCGGGCAAGATGGACCTGGAGCGCAGCCGCGTCCAAACGGAGCGGGCCGCCCGGGAGGCCAACGAGCAGCAGCTGAGGCTCCAGCGGGAGACGGCGGTTCTGGAGCAGAAAAAACTCCAGGCGGAGATGGAGGAGACCCGTCTCCTGGACCGCCTCTGGGACGGCTACGGCCTCAGCCATCAAGCGGCCCAGGCCATCCGCGTCCCCCTGGAGGGACAGGCCACGGCCCAGATCGCCCAGCTGAAGGAAGCCATCCGCGCCTTGGGTCCGGTGAACTTGGGGGCTGTGGAGGAGTTCCAGCGGGTGGAGGAACGATACACTTACCTCCACGAGCAGAAAACCGACGTGGAGACCGCCCGGGCGGAGCTGCAGGGGGTCATTGCCAGCATCACGGCGGAGATGGACGAAATTTTCCGCCGGGAATTTGCCAAAATACAAACGGCCTTTGCCGCCACCTTCACCCAGCTCTTCGGCGGCGGACAGGGGACCCTTTCCCTGGAGGACGAGGACGATGCCCTGAACTGCGGCATCGACATCCAGGTCCACCCCCCGGGCAAGAGCCTGCGCACCATCAGCCTCCTCTCCGGCGGAGAGAGGGCGCTGGTGGCCATCGCCCTCTACTTGGCGATTTTGGAGGTCCACCCCACCCCCTTCTGCGTGGTGGACGAGATCGAAGCGGCTTTGGACGAGGCCAACGGGACCCGGTTCATCCAGACCCTGCGCAGCATGGCGGGGGAGACCCAATTCATCCTCATCACCCACCGCCGCTCCACCATGGAGGGGGCGGACGTGCTCTACGGGGTGACCATGGAGCACCAGGGGGTGAGCCAGGTGCTGATGCTGGATTTGAACCAGGCGGAATCCCTCCTGGGCAAGCAGGGAAACAAGACGTAAGAAGGGAGACCCTACATGGGATTTTTCAATAAGATCAAGAAGCTCAACGTATTTTCCGGCCTCTTCTCCATCGACGAGGACTTTTTCGAGGAGCTGGAGGAGGGCCTGATCCTCTCCGACATGGGCATGGACACCGCCCTGGAGGCGGTGGAGACCCTCCGCGGCCGGGTCAAGGAGCGCAGGCTCAAGGACCCCGAGGAGGTCAAGGCCTGTCTGCGGGAGATCTTGGTGGAGATGCTGGAGGTGGGGGACACGTCCCTGGACCTCTCCGGCGCCCCGGCGGTGATCCTGATGATCGGCGTCAACGGGGTGGGGAAGACCACCACCATCGGCAAGCTGGCCAAGCGCCTGAAAGGGGAGGGTAAGCGGGTCCTTCTGGCGGCGGGGGATACCTTCCGGGCCGCGGCGGCAGACCAGCTGGGTATCTGGGCCCAGCGGGTCCAGGTGGACATGGTCCGCCATGAGGAGGGCTCCGACCCCGCGGCGGTGGTGTTCGACGCCATGAACGCCGCCCGGGCCCGGAAGGCGGACGTGGTCCTGGTGGACACCGCCGGACGGCTGCACAACAAGCAGAATTTGATGAACGAGCTGAATAAGATCCGCCGGGTGGCGGACCGGGAGGCCCCCGACAGCAGCAAGGAGGTCCTTCTGGTCCTGGATGCCACCACCGGGCAGAACGGCCTGATCCAGGCCAAGCAGTTTGGGGAGAGCGCGGGCTTGACCGGCATCGTCCTCACCAAGCTGGACGGCACCGCCAAGGGCGGCATCGTTTTGGCCATTGCCCGGGAACTGGGGGTCCCGGTGAAGTTTGCGGGCCTGGGCGAAGGGGCGGATGATTTGCAGCCCTTTGACGCCCAGGAATTTGTCCAGGCGCTGATTTAAGGGAGGGATCGTCTATGCGTGCCGTACTGGCAAGCCACAATCAAAAGAAGATCGCGGAGCTCCAAACCATCCTGGGGGAGCTGGGCGTTGAGGTGATCTCCCAGCGAGAAGCGGGCGTGGACATCGAGGTGGAGGAGACGGGGACGACTTTTGAAGCCAATGCCCGCCTCAAGGCCCGGGCGGTGATGGAGGCCACCGGGCTTCCCGCCATTGCCGATGACTCGGGGCTGTCTGTGGATGCCCTGGACGGAGCGCCGGGGGTCTATTCTGCCCGCTACGGCGGGGAGGGGCTGGACGATACCGGGCGCTGGCAGCTGCTGTTGGAGCATATGCAGGGGGTGGAGGATCGGGCCTGCCGCTTTGTCTGCGTGATTTGCTGCGCCTTCCCAGACGGCGGGGAGCTGATGGCGCGGGGAGAGTGCCCCGGGGTCCTGGCCCAGGCGCCCCAGGGAGACGGCGGGTTTGGATACGACCCCATCTTCTACCTGCCCCAGCTGGGGAAGACCATGGCCCAGCTCACCCCTCAGGAGAAAAACAGCCTGTCCCACCGGGGCAATGCCCTGCGTGATTTTCAAAAAGAATGGGAGAGATCACCCTATGGAACTGACCAGTAAACAGCGTGCCCAGCTCCGGGCGCTGGCCAATGGCATCGACACCATTGTGCAGATCGGGAAAGACGGCTTGGGGGACAATCTGGTCCGCCAGGCCGACGAGGCCCTGGAGGCCCGGGAGCTGATCAAGTGCCGGGTTTTGGAGAACGCCATGCTCTCGCCGGAGCAGGCGTGCCGGGAATTGGCCCAGCGCACCCGCAGCGAAGGGGTGCAGGTGATCGGCACGAAGTTCGTACTATACCGCGAGAGCCATCGCAAGGACAAGAAAGACAAGATCGTTTTGGTGAAGAACCGGCCAAGAAAGTAGGTGTTCCTCTCATGAAAATCGGAATCTATGGCGGGACCTTCGACCCGCCCCATCTGGCCCATCTGGCCGCGGCCCGGGTTGCCATGGAGCAGCTGGAGCTGGACCGGCTGCTCATCATCCCCGACCAGGAGCCGCCCCACAAGGGATTGCCGGCGGATGCCGCCAGTCCCCAGCAGCGCCTGGAGATGGCGGACCTCATTGCCGACGGCCTTGGCCCCCGGGCGGAGGCGTCGGACCTGGAGCTGCGCCGGGAGGGGGTCAGCTACACGGCGGACACGGTGGAGCAGCTCCACGAGAGCTATCCCAACGACGAGCTGTGGCTGCTTATGGGCACGGATATGTTTTTGACCATAGAGAATTGGTACCAGCCGGAGCGGATTTTTCAGTATGCCGGCATCGCCGCCTTCTCCCGCAGCCATGAGGATACCGGGGAGATGTTCCAGGAGCAGAGCGAGAACCTCCAGCGCCGCTTCCAGGCCCGCACGAAGATCGTGGACCTGCCCCAGGTGATGGAGCTGTCCTCCCGGGACCTGCGCCGGATGCTGGCCTCGGAGTGGAACGGGGGCAACGTGGACCCGGGGCAGTTCCTCTGGACGCCGGTTTACGGCTACATACTCCGGGAGGGGCTGTTTGGGACCAAGGCGGATCTGAAGCACCTGAGCGACAAGCACCTGCGGGCGGTGTCCTATTCCATGGTGAAGGCCAAGCGCCTGCCCCACATCCAGGGGACCGAGGAGGAGGCCGTGAGGCTGGCCAAGCACTGGGGCGTGGACCCTGAGCGCGCCCGCCGGGCGGCGATCCTCCACGACTGCACCAAGTATTGGTCCCTGGAGGAGCAGGTGGCCTGCTGCGACAAATATGGCATCCAGCTGGATGAGATGGAGCGCACGGGGGTAAAATTCCTCCATTCCAAGACGGGCGCGGCCATGGCGAAATATGTGTTCGGGGAGCCGGACGACGTCTACGACGCCATATTCTGCCACACCACAGGCAAGCCTGGGATGAATACCTTTGAGAAGATCCTCTATCTGGCGGATTATATGGAGCCCTCCCGGGATTTCGAGGGCGTGGAGGAGCTGCGGCGTCTGGTCTATGAGGACCTGGACAAGGCCATGATCTACGGTCTGGAAATGACGGTGGAGGAGCTGAAGGAGAAGGGGGCCATCGTCCACCCCAACACCAAGGGCACCTTGGATGAGCTGAGGGGGAAGCAGGGATGAGCCGTTTCTCCGAAGAGGAAGCCCGGCAGCGGGAGCGGGAAGAGCGCTCCAGGGCCCGGGCCCAGCGGGGGAAGTACCGCTATGACCAACATTACGATCAGGATTACTATGTACGCCAGAAACAGCGCCGGGACGCCCGGAACGGCAGGCGTCCCCCCAGGCGCCGGAAACGCTGGCCCATCGTCCTGGTGGTGCTCCTGCTGCTGGCGGCGGCGGGGGGGATCGGAGCCTATAAGCTCCTGGTCCGGCCCCCGGAGCTGCCCCAGCCGGAGCAGGCCCAGAGCCAGGGGGTCCACCCCGGCCTTTTGGGCGCGGGACGGCGGGAGGGGGTCTATACCTTCCTCCTGGTGGGCCGGGATGACGGCGGCGGCGGCAACACGGACACCATCATGGTGGGCTGCTTTGACACCGTCAACGGCACCGTGGACGTGCTCAACATCTTCCGGGACACCCTGGTGGACGTTCCATGGGAGATCAAGAAGATCAATTCGGTCTACAACCAGCAGGGGCTGGAGGGGCTGCAGGAGAAGATCAAGGATCTGATCGGCTACACCCCGGACTATTACTTCGTGGTGGAGCTGGAGGCGGTGGCGGAGTTGGTGGACGCCATCGGCGGCGTGGACTACGAGGTCCCCCACAACATGGATTACGACGACCCCACCCAGGACCTGCACATCCACTTTAAGCAGGGGATGCAGCACCTCAACGGAGAGGATGCCGTGCGCCTGCTGCGCTGGCGCAAGAACAACAGCGGCGAGAAGCTCTCCGTGGGGGACATCGGCCGGGTGGAGATCCAGCAGAGCTTTTTGAAGGCCATGCTCAGCCAGTCGGTCCGCCTGGGGAACCTGACCAAACTCCAGCAGATCGCCAACATCGTCACCAGGAACTTGGACAGTAATTTGAAGTACGGGGAGATGATCTGGTTTGGGGAGCAGGCCCTGGGCCTGCGGCAGGACGGGATTCACTTCCACAGCCTCCCCGGGGACTACACCGGGACCATTTGGAGCAATACCTATCAGAACTATCAGTCCTATGTCTTTGTCGATGGGGCGGCGCTGCTGGAGATCGTCAACAACGGGTTAAACCCCTATCTCACCACCATCACCCGGGAGATGCAGCACGTCATCACCGGCTCGGACGTGGGGGCCTCCCGGCCCAGCGGCAGCGGCGGCAGTGACGTGATCGGGACCGGTTCCGCGGCCCAGAACAACACGGCCAACTCCACCAATCCCTCGGCGCCCGCGCAGCCGGAGGAGACGGAGGAACCGGAGGGGCCGATCCAGCCGCCGGTCCAGGAGCAGCCCGCCCCGGACCCGCAGCCCACGCCGTCCCCCGCCCCGGACCCCGCCCCCCAGCCAGACCCTGTCCCGGACCCGGCGCCCACACCGGACCCCGCCCCAACGCCGGACCCGACGCCTTCCCCAACCCCGGCACCCACCCCGGACCCGGTGCCCAGCCCCGGGCCCCAGGGAGAGGGGGAGACCCAGTGAAGGAAGACAGGATGAGAATCGAACCACAGGAAAGAGAAGCACGCGGAAAGGAAGGGAAACTATGACACCGAAAGAAATGGCACTGATCCTGGTCCAGGCACTGGACAGCAAGAAAGGCCGGGACATCCTGCTCCTGGATACAGAGGGGCTGACGGTCCTCAGCGACTATTTTGTCCTCTGCACTGGCGGCTCAGCGCCTCAGCTCAAGGCGCTGGCCGACGCGGCGGAGCGCAGCATGAAGGAACATGACATCCTCCCCCACCACATCGAGGGACACCGGGGCGGGACTTGGATCCTGCAGGACTATGGAGACGTGGTGCTCCACCTCTTCTCCCCGGAGGCCCGGGAGTTTTACGACCTGGACCGCCTCTGGCAGGACGCCAAGCCCGTGGACCTCAGCGATGTGCTCAAATAATACGAAAATAGGACAGTGATCAAATTGAAATACGAATTTAACCGCATTGAACGCAAATGGCAGGAGCGCTGGGAGAAGGAGAACTGCTACCACGCCGAGACCGGCGGGGACAAGCCGAAATTCTATGCCCTGGTGGAGTTCCCCTATCCCTCCGGCCAGGGGCTTCACGTGGGCCACGCCCGGCCCTACACGGCCATGGACGTGGTGGCCCGGAAGCGGCGCATGGACGGCTATAACGTTCTCTTCCCCATGGGCTACGACGCCTTCGGCCTGCCCACGGAAAATTACGCCATCAAGAACCA
>JAAWAE010000083.1 GCA_022792035.1 Ruminiclostridium sp.
GATCACCAAGGCCGCCGAGGAAGAGTCCGAGTCCATCGCCCAGGTCACCGAGGGCATCGACCAGATCTCCTCCGTGGTGCAGACCAACTCCGCCACCAGCGAGGAGTCCGCTGCGGCCAGCGAACAGCTCTCCAGTCAGGCATCCCTGATGAAGGAACTGCTCAGCCGCTTCAAACTGCGCCAGGACGGTTTCATGCCCAAGGCCGCGCAGCCTGCCTTTGACCCCGCACCCAGCTACAATGGTGATATGGACAGCTCCATGGATATGGAGACGTCTGCAGCCAGTGTATTTAGCAAATATTAAGCGTTAGGACACAGCCGGGAGGCAGCTTTCCGCCGCCTCCCGGCTCTTTTTCAAAACAACCTATGGCATAGACTTATGGACTCACTGATAAAAACAGCGGGTTTTATTGGTGGGGACAGCGTCAAGGCGCTGTCCTTTTTCCATGGATGCAAGAGAGGAGCGGACGTATGTCAGACTTGAAGGAGCAGGAGAAGGACCTAGTCTTTGCCCTGGATATCGGCACGCGCAGTGTAGTGGGCGTGGTAGGAAAAACAATGGGGGACCGAGTCAAGATCCTGGACGTAGAAATGGCGGAGCACAGCAAGCGTTCCATGCTGGACGGTCAGATCGACGACATCCAGCAGGTGAGCGCCCTGGCCCGGAGCGTTACGGAACGCCTGCAAAGCCGCCTGGGGATTCGCCTGGAGCGGGTCTGCGTGGCGGCGGCCGGCCGGGCCCTGCGGACCCAGATGGGGACGTTTTCCCTGGACCTGCCAGAGGAGCAGTCCATCGACGCCGAGCAGATCAGCCGCCTGGAGACGGGAGCGGTCTCCGCGGCGGAGGAAGCCCTGCAGACAGACGGGGACATCCGCCGCCAGATGCTCCTGGTGGGCTATACGGTGGCCCAGTACCGCCTGGATCACTATCCGCTGTCGAACCTCCAGTTCCACAGCGGCTCTAAGGCGGAGGCGGATGTGGTGGCTACCTTCCT
This sequence comes from Ruminiclostridium sp., assembly GCA_022792035.1. Taxonomy (GTDB): domain Bacteria; phylum Bacillota; class Clostridia; order Oscillospirales; family Oscillospiraceae; genus Evtepia. The sequence continues at coordinate 996 of JAAWAE010000083.1, forward strand.
GCCCGGGGAGGTGGTGGAGAGTTTGTACGCGGCCATGCGTGCGGCGGACCTCCAGGTCGCCAGCATGACCTTAGAGCCCATCGCGGCCATGAACGCGGCCATCCCAGCGGAGCTGCGGCTGTTGAATCTGGCGCTGGTGGACATCGGCGCGGGGACCACGGACATTGCCCTGTGCAAGGAGGGCAGCGTTTCCGGCTACACCATGGCAACCGTGGCAGGCGATGAGATCACGGAGACCATTATGCGGGCCTATCTGGTGGACTTCAAGACCGCCGAGCAGATCAAGCGCAGCATGGGCGGGCCTGAGGAGCCGATCCGTTACCGAAACATCCTGGGACAGGAGGAACGGGTATCGGTCAGCGACTTGGTCCAGATCATCCAGGAACCCCTGGACCACTTGGCCGGCGCCATTGCCCAGCAGATTCGAGAGACCAACGGCGCCCTGCCCTCTGCGGTCTTCCTGGCGGGCGGAGGCAGCAAGCTCTTGGGTCTGCAGGAAAAGGTGGCGGAAAAGCTGGAGATGCCGGCCAACCGAGTGGCCATTGCGGGGAACAACTTTGCCATGAGCGCGTTCTCCGACACAGTAGAGCTGGAGCGGCCGGAGTATGCCACGCCCTTGGGGATCGTCATCTCCGCCGGCCTGGGCCTGCTCAATGACAGCTATATGGTCAGCCTCAACGGCCAGCCTGCCAAGCTGTTTCGCAACGGAGTCCTGACCCTGCGGGATATCCTTTTGATGAACGGTTACAACTACGGGGACATGATGGGCCGGACGGGCAAAAGCCTGAGCCTTACAGTGGACGGCCGCCATCTGGTCTTCCGGGGAGAGCCGGCGATCCCGGGGGTTTTACAGATCAACGGCGAGGATGCCATGCTCTCTGCGGTGGTCCATGCCGGGGATCAGATCAGTTTTGTCCCGGCCCGTCATGGGACAGCGGCCAGCCGTACCTTGGGGGAACTCCTGGGTGCTGGATTCTGCGGGAAAGCCCTGGTGAACAACGAGGAGGTCCCCCTGGACACGCCGCTGGACCAGGGAGACGTGATCCTGACCTTCCGTCAGGCGGTACCTGGCGCCCCGCAGTCCGGGGGAGGCGCTGTGGCTCCCACGGCCCCGCGTCCTGTGTCCAAAGGCGCGAGGGAGCTGCAGGTGATTTTGAACGATGCCCCCCTGTCCCTTCCGCCGAAGGAAAACGGCGCGCCCTATTATTTGATGGACCTGCTGGAGTACACGGACATCGACTTCGACCATTTGCAGCGCCCCGTCTGCCTGGAGGTCAATGGGAAGGAAGAGGGCTTCCAGCATGAGCTGCGCAGTCAGGATGTGGTCCGCATCCGTCTGCTGTAAGACGAAAGGGAGAGAAGATATGAAGAGGAACTTATGGGCCGTGCTGCTGATGGCACTGCTCCTGTCCGCCTGCGGCGGTTCCAGCGGCCCGACCTATACCCTGGGTGATCTGGAGATCCCCGCCCTGCCCACGGAAGAGGAGCCGAAGATGGACGTCTACGGGGTAGGGGATGCCTATGTGCGCACCTACACGCAGTTCACCGAGGTGGAAACCATCCTGCCGGATTACGTCACCATGCTCATAGAGGAGTACGGCTTCCAGACGGTGACCAAGGCCCTGATGACCTGTCCGGCCCCGACGGAGTACGGGCCCGAGGGGGATATCTACTTGGGCATTCCCCTGGGCAAGGGAGAAGACGAGGACGAAGACGAGAAAGAGGAGAAGGACGAGAAGGACGAGAAGGACGGGGACGATGGAGAAACGAAGGAGGAAAAGACCATCCTCCTGGAGATCGTCTGGAGTCCGGAGGACTGCGTGGTGGTGAGCAGCATCATCCCAGGCCCCATCACCGAGACTGTCAATACAGTGCAGGTGGACGCGGCGCAGCAGTATTTGGAGGGCATGAGCCCCAGCGACCTGGGCCTGAGCGGGGCATCCATGGCCGAGTATGAGGTCTTTGCCGAAGACGGCGGGGCTTTGGTGGACGGACAGCGATGCCTGCGCTTCAACGTCTATCAGGGCAGCAAGGTAGAGGACGGCAGCGTATTCATGGGCACCTACTTCATCAGCATGGACGGCAAGCATCTCTACCAGCTGGATCTGGACACGAACCAAGTCGCCAAGCTGGCGGACCCGGAGCTGCCCACCGAGGAAGAGGATGGCGAGGCAGCGGAGAGCAGCGAAGCCAGCCAGGAGGACGCCGAGAAAGACGCCAAAGATAAGAAAGACAAGAAAGAGGAGAAAAAGGACAAGAAGGACAAAAAAGAGGACAAAGACGAGAAAGAGGAGAAGGACGACAAGGAAGAAGACCGTGACAAGGACGACGAGGACGATGCCGCGTCACGGATGGGTGTACACGAGGAATGAAAGTATTCCTCACCGGTGAGCGTCAAATCGGCAAGAGCACGGCCATAGACCGCTTCCTCCAGGAGACTGGCCTGCACCCCGGGGGCTTTCGCACCCGCTTCCATTGGGAGGGAGACCGGCGGTGTCTCTACCTCTGTCCTGCCGCCGCGCCCCAGGACCGGACCCTGGTGGCCCGGGGAGACAGCTCCGGGATGCACACCATCCCCGGGGCCTTCGACAGCGCAGGCCCCGGGGCGTTGGTCCAGCGAGGCGAGATCACCCTCCTGGACGAGTTGGGTTTCCTGGAAGCGGAGGCGCGGCATTTCCGCGCCGCCGTCCTTTCCTGCTTAGAGGCGGAGGACCCCGTGCTGGGGGTCCTCCGCCAAGGCTTCCCCGGCTGGACCGGGGAGGTGGCCCGCCACCGGGCCGTGGAGACGCTCACGGTCACCAAGGAGAACCGGGACGCTGTCCCCCTGCTCCTGCGCCAGCGGTTTGAGAGGCTGCCGCCTCTGTCCGCTGTGGTCATGGCCTCTGGCCATGCCCGACGCTTTGGCGGGGACAAGCTCCGGGCCTTGGTGGAGGGTGTCCCGATGCTCCAACGGCTCTTCCAGGTCCTGCCCCGTCCGCTCTTCCGGACGGTGGCGGTGGTGGCCCGGGACCCGGTCCTCTTGGACCTGGCCGCCGCTTGGGGCCTGACGCCGGTGCCCAACGATGACCAGACCAACGACACGGCCATCACCATCCGCCTGGGCCTGTCCGCCATCTCCCCGGACAGCGCGGGCTGTATGTTCTTCGTGGGGGACCAGCCCTGGCTGACCCAGGCCACCATCGTGGACCTGTGCCGCCGCTTCTACGCCCACCCGGAGCGCATCTGCCTGCCGGTGTGCCAAGGGCGGCGGGGCAACCCGGTGCTTTTCCCCCAAAGCCTCTTTGCGGAATTAAAAAAACTCCCGCCCCACGGACAGGGACGGGTGGTGATCCGAAACCACCCCCGATCCGTCCTGGAGCGGGAGACCGAAGCTCGAGAGCTTCACGATGTCGATCATGTCTCAGACTTGAAGATCTCTTGGAAGAGCTGAGCGGCACAGCGGTCCAAGTCCTGGCAGTAGTGCTGATACTGCTCCATGACCTTCCAGGCGTCGGGGGTGAGGGTACTGCCCCCGCCCCGTTCGCCGCCGATCTTCTTATCCATCAACGAGCAGCCGAAGCCTTCTTCGGCTGCTTTTATCATGCGCAGGGCCTTGTGATAGGAGAGGCCCATGGTGTCTGCTGCCTTCTTCAGGGAACCCAGTTCCGCAACCTTTTGCAGCAGCTGGAGGGGACCAAGGCCGAAAAATTTCCGTCCCTGGCCGTCGCAGAGGTAGAGTTTCCAGTCGTAGGTCATGGTACCTGCCTTTCCATGGGACATCGTAGGTTTATGAGGTCTTGTATCCCATAAAAAATTCGCCGTCGATGCCGTGGACCTTGATATGGCCGAAGGCCTGGTCCATCTGTGCCTGGACGCTCTCCACAGTGGCGGTGGCGCGGTCCACCAGACCGACGATCTGCCCGTCCCGCAGGAAGTAGATCTTGTCGCAGAAGCTCAGGGCCAGCTGATGGTCGTGGAGGATCAGCAGCGCCCCCCGTTCGCCGCCGTGGACCAGGGCGGAGAGATTTTCCATCATGTGACGGCGGTTGTTGATGTCCAGGGCGCTGTCCGGCTCGTCGAAGAGTAGGAGGGGGGCCTTCTGCATCACGCAGCGGGCGATCATCACCATCTGCTTCTGCCCCTCGCTCAGCTCGGCAAAGTTGCGAAAGGCCAGCTCCTGGATGTGCAAAAAGCCCAGGGCCTCCATGGCCTGGGCACGATGGGCGGGGGAAGGGGAGCCCAGAGCGCCCAGCTCTGGGTTCGCGCCCATGAGGACGATGTCGAGAACGTCGGTGTCGAAATAGACCCCGAAACGCTGGGGGAGATAGGCCACCATGCGGGCCCGCTCCTTGGGCCGCAGCCGCCGGGGGTCCTGGCCGGAGAGGGTCAGGGACCCGGCGGCGCTTTGTTCAAAGCCGGCGATGAGCCGCAGAAGGGTGGACTTGCCGGAGCCGTTTTCCCCCATGACGGCGCACAGTTCCCCGGCCTTCACCTCCAGGGACAGGCCCCGCAGGACTGGCTTCTCTCCATAGGAGAAGGACAAGTCACGGATGTTCAATAGAATAGGGAAGACCTCCTTTTCAGCATCAGGACCATCAGGAAGGGGGCCCCGATCAGAGAGGTGAGGATGCTCAGGGGGATCTCGCTGCTGGCGGCGCTGCGGGCGATGCAGTCCGCCGCCACCATGAGGACGGCCCCGACCAGAGCCGCGATGACCGCGGTAGGGACGTTATTGCGCCGGGTCAGGAGCCGGGCGGTATGGGGGGCGATGAGACCGATGAAGGAGATGAGGCCCGTAGCAGAGACCACGGAGGCCACGATCACCGTAGCGGCCAAAAGCACCACAGTGCGTACCAAGTTCACCCGGACCCCCAAGGCCCGGGCCTCCTCATCGGAGAGGCCCAGCAGGCTGATGGGATACCGAAAGAGGATCAGCACCACTAACCCCAGGAAGAACCCGGGCAGGACGGTGAGGAGCTTGGAGGCCGTCACCGAGGCCAGACTGCCCATGGCCCAAAACTCCATAGGGGCCAGCTGACTTTCCGGGTCCGCAAAGAGTTTTAAGCTCATGACGATGGACTCGCCCACAGAGCCGATGACGATGCCCGAGAGCACGATGGAGGCCAGAGAACGCCGGTTGGACATCCCCGCCAACAGCACCGTCAGCAGGGCGGCGGCGGTGCCGCCCAGGAAGGCGAAGGCGGGGATGAGGAAGGCATTCCCGGCGGAGAGCACGATGGCCGCCGCGACCCCCACATTGGCCCCGCTGGCCACCCCGATGATATCCGGGGAGGCCAGCAGGTTCTTAAATAGGGATTGATACACATAGCCCGCCAAACTCAGCCCCGCCCCGGCCAGGACGGCCATGACTGTCCTGGGCAGGCGCAGGGTCCAGAACACGCCTCGTGCCGTCTCGTTCACAGGCGCGTTTCGGAGGATGGCCCAAATCTCCTCCAGGCTGATGGGGTAGCGCCCCAGGCACAGAGAGATGGGGATCACCGCCAGCAGCAGGACCAGGAGTCCTGCGATGAGCTGGTGGGTATGCTGTGAGCTGCGGCTCACTGGGTCAGATCAGCCTTGTTCAACTGGAAGCCGTAGAAGGTTTGATAAAAGTCCGCGGCGGCGTCCTGCATGGTCTCGAAGGAGTAGACGTCGCTGTGGAGCAAGCTGGTCATCCAGAGGGTGCCCAGGATGCCGGAGGGGACAGGGGAGTCCCAGGCTTCGAAGGCGGAGGGCATGGCGTAGACGTGGCCGTTCATCACGGCGGAGAGGTTGGCGAGCTGGGGTGTGTTGAGAACGTCATCCACGGTATAGGTGGCCTCGGGGACGATGACGATGTAGTCGGGGTCCCAGGTGATGAGCTGCTCATAGGAGATGGTAGCCCAGTAGTTGTCTTCGATCTCGGCGGCGGCGTTCTGTCCGCCGGCCTCGGTGATGATGCTGTCCTGGTACATGCTGGAGGTGGCGGTGCTGAGCATATCGCTGTTGCCGGCCAGATAGACGGTGGGTTTCTCCTCCACGCCCTCCAGCAGGCCCTTGATCTCGTCGAGCTTGCCTTCGTTGTAACTTAGCAGGGCCTCGGCCTTGTCCTGGGTGCCGGTGGCTTGGGCGATGAGGTTGGTGGCTTCGATGAGCAGTTCCCGGCTCTCGGGGTTCACCAGCAGCACGGGGATGTCCAGTTCCGCCAGAGCGTCCGCTGCCTCAGCCAGCTTCAGGGGCAGGATGACCAGGTCGGGCTCCAGGGCAATGCAGCCCTCCAGGTTGAAGTCCTTGGCGCTGCCCACGTTGGGCAGATCGATGAGCGCGGGGGCGGCCAAGGAATAAATGTTGCGCTTGTCCGCCTTGGCCTCGATGCCCACCAGGCTGTCCTGCTTGTCCAGGGCGATGAGCAGGGAAGTGGTGATGTAGTAGCCGCTGACGATCTTCTGGGGTTCGTTCTCGATGGTGACCTCCCGGCCGGCCTGGTCGGTAAGGGTGACAGCCTGCCACTGACCGTTCTCGGCCTCGGGGGCGTCCTCTTCGGGGGCAGCGGGCTCACCGCCGCAGGCGGCCAGCATGGACAGACACAGCACCAGGGCCAGCAGTCCGGAGAATTTCTTTTTCAAGTTCATGATCTTCGTTCCTCCTCTTTTCATTTGTGGGGGGTTTGTGACGGACTGGGGGACCGGCACGAAACCTCTTCCATTTACTATAGCATTTTTAATAGTTGGAAACAACGCTTTGACAAGATTTCGTCTCCAGCGGAAACAATTTCGTTATAACTTCAAAAACATAACCGTTAATGTGTACAAAGTTACTGCAAAATGACCATAAGTGACAGAAAGATGGTTGTTTCAGGGCTTTCGTTATGCTATACTAACAAAAGTAACCCTCGGCCCTTCCTCAATGTTTTTTGGAGGGAGGATAAAAAAAGGAGGCAAGCAGATGAACTACATCATTGCAAAAAGCGCATCAGAGGCCCTGGAAGCCCTGATCGGCGGCGGCGGGAGGGCGCTGCTGATCGCCGGCGGTTCCGACGTGATGGTCGATATCCAGGCTGGCAAGCTCAACCCGGAGACCCTTGTGGATGTGACCGCCGCCGAGGACATGAAGGGCATCCGCATCGAAGATGGCCAGCTGGTCATCGGCGGTGCTGTCACCTTGACAGAGATTGCACGCAGCCCCATCGTCAAGGAGCACTTCCCCTCCCTGGCTAAGGGCGCCGGCAGCGTCGGCTCCCTCCAGATCAGAAATTCCGCGACCCTCACCGGCAACGTGGTCACCGCCCAGCCCGCCGCCGACGCGGCCATGGCCGTGGCCCCCCTGGACCCCCGTTTCGTGGTCCTCTCTGCCGAAGGAGAGCGTCAGGTCCCCATGGGCGAGATGTACGCGGGCTTTGGCCGCAGCAGCCTGGACCCGGCCAAGGAAGTGGTCAAGGAAGTCCGCATCCCCCTGCCCGCGGCAGATGAGAAGGCATCCTTTGTGCGCCTGGAACTGCGCAAGTCCCTGTCCCTGCCCATGCTCAACGTGGCCGCTATGGCCAAGGTCAGCGGCGGCGTGGTGCAGTGGGCCCGGATTACCATGGGTCCCGTGGGCGTCGGTCCCACCCGCGCCCTGGAAGCGGAGAGCTGGTTGGCGGGGAAACCCCTCACGGCGGAGAATATGGCTGAGGCCGGCCGTCTGGCCTTGAAAAACGCCAAACCCAGAAGCAATCCCCTGCGGGGCAGCAAGGAGTACCGGGAGCACGCACTGCCCATCCTGGTCCGCCGCGCCCTGGAGAGCATCGCCAAGCAGTCGAGTCTGCTGGAGGCGTGAGCGCCCCGGACCCGAACAATAGACTGACAGTTTTTAGGAGGCAGTTCATGGAAAGACTGAATGTAACGATCAATGGAAAGGCGATGTCCGTGGAGGTAGACCCCAGCCTGCGTCTGGTGGACTTCCTGCGCGACAACCTCTTCCTCACCGGCACCAAGGTTGGCTGCGGGAAGGGCGAATGCGGGGCCTGCACGGTCATCATGAACGGCAAGGCCGTGACCAGCTGCATCATCCCCGTCATGCGCGCCCAGGGGGCGGTCATCGAGACCATCGAGGGCCTGGCCAAGGGCGCGCAGCTCCACCCCATTCAGGAGGAGTTCATCGAGAAGGGGGCCATCCAGTGCGGCTTCTGCACCCCGGGCATGATCATGTCCTCCAAGGCGCTGCTGGATGAGAACCCGGACCCCACCAGCCTGGAAGTCCAGGAAGCCCTGGGCGGGAACATCTGCCGCTGCACGGGCTATGTGAAGATCGAGGAGGCCGTGATGGCCGCCGCTGAGAGAATGAGGAAGGGAGAGGAAGCACGATGAAGTATGTGGGAAAAAGCATCCCCCGCAACGACGGCTTTGACAAGGCGACGGGTCTGGGTCAGTTCACCGTGGACGTGACCATGCCCCATATGCTCTACGCCAAAGTCCTGCGCAGCCCCTATGCCCACGCCCGTGTGGTGAAGATCGACACCTCCGCAGCGGAGGCTCTGCCCGGCGTGGAGGCGGTGTGTACCTTTGAAAACACCACCGACAAACCCTTCAACACCTCGGCCACCATGGTCACCACCCCCCGTCCCGCGGAACCCGTCCGGGACCAGACGGTATTCACCGGGGAACCCAAGTACATCGGCGACGAGATCGCCGCCGTAGCCGCGCAGACGGAAGCCATCGCCGAGCAGGCGGTGAAGCTCATCAAGGTAGAGTATGAGGAGCTGCCGGCGGTTTACGACCCCCTGGAGGCGCTCAAACCCGAGGCCCCCGAGGTCCAGCCCGTTTTTGGCAACAAGGAGCACAAGAACGTGTGCGGCGAAATCGTCCGCATCCCCTTCTGCGCCGAGGAGGAATTCGGCCCGGAGACCATGGAGCATGGCTTTGCCAAGGCTGACGTCATCGTGGAGGCGGACATCAAGCTGCCCCGGGTGAAGCAGTGTCAGATGGAGGTCCATGCGGCGGTGGCATCCTACAAGGCCAACGGCACCCTGGAGATCATCTCTACCACCCAGACTCCCACGCCCACGAAGATGATCGTGGCTTACGCTCTGGACCTGCCGGAGAGCAAGGTCCGGGTGAGAAACCCGCCTTACCTGGGCGGCGGCTTCGGCGTGCGCATCGGTATCAGCGGCAAGGCAGAAATTTTAGCGGCCGTCCTGTCCATGAAGGCGCTGCGCCCGGTGAAGCTGGTCTACACCCGGGAGGAGGATTTCCTGGCGTCGGATACCCGCCACGGCGGTTACCTCCACGCCCGTCTGGGGGCCAAGAAGGACGGTACCTTCGTGGCTCTGGACACCACCGCATGGCTCAACACCGGGGCCTACTGCACTTTTGGCGTGGAGCTGCTGGCGGTCTGCGGCGTCTGCGGCACTGCGGGCACTTACCGCATCCCCTATCTCAACTATGCGGGCTATCCTGTCTACACCCACCAGCAGACCGCCGGCGCCTTCCGGGGCTTCGGCACGCCCCAGGGTACGGCAGTGGTAGAGGCCTGTGTGGATAAAATGGCCCAGGCGCTGAACATGGACCCCATCCAGCTGCGCAAGATGAACACTATGGGCCCCGACGACAAGAACTTCTTCCCCTTCACCGTGGGTTCCGTAGGCACCAACGAGTGCCTGGACAAAGCCGCCGCCGAGATCGGCTGGGCGGAGAAGCGGGGCCAGCCCAAGACCGGCAACAAGCGCCGGGGCGTGGGCATCGCCTGCAACACCCACGTCAGCAACGCCGCCCCCTTCTGCGTGGACTATAACGCGGTGAATTTGACCATCGAGCAGGACGGCACGCTGCGGGTGAACTCTGCCATTCCGGAAATCGGCCCCGGTTCCACCACGGCCCTGCTCCAGGTGGCCTGCGATCTGCTGGGGGTCCCCTTCGAGACCGCCACCATGATCTTTGGCGACTCCAGCGCGGCGCCCTTCGACATCGGCAGCCACGCCACCCGTACCCTGTATTCCGTCAGCCAGGTCCTGAAGGACGCGGCGGAGGAATTGAAGGCGGATATCCTCTCCTATGCCGCCGGCCACGACTTCCTGGACACCGACCCGGCGAAGCTGAGCCTGGAGGACGGCATCGTCCAGGGCGGGAGCCGTCCGCTGCCCTTGAAGGAGCTGGCCTATGAGGCCCACCTGCGGGGCAAGCAGTTCCTGTCCACCAAATGCAAGGTCCCCGAGAACTCTCTGCCCTTCGCGGCCCAGGCTGCGGAAGTGGAAGTGGACATGGAGCTGGGCTTGGTGAAGGTCTTGAAGATTGCCGCCGCCCACGACGTGGGCCATGTGGTCAACCCCCGGCTCTGCGAGGGCCAGGTGGAGGGCGGTGTCCTCCAGGGTGTTGGCTGGGCCGTCCGGGAAGAGATGACCTATGTGGAAGGCGAAGGTTTCTATAACGAGGGCTTCCACAAGTATATGCTCCCCACCGCGGACGACCGTCCTGAGATCGTCTCCATCCTGGTGGAGAGCGAGGACCCCAAGGGTATTTTCGGCATGAAGGGCATCGGCGAAGTGGGCTGCATCCCCACCCTCCCGGCCATTTTCTCCGCGGTAGAGGACGCCACGGGTGTCCGCTTCCAGGAGGCGCCCCTGACGCCGGACCGGGTCCTGGCAGGCTTGAAAGCCGCCGGCAAGATTTAAGAGATACGTTAACAGCGTTGGATTGCCGGCCGACTTCCCGGCAGGCTGTTCATATTTTTCCTCACACGTCCGCCCTGGGCTTCGGCCTGGGGCGGATACTTTTTTCACTTTTTCTAATCCCGTGACCTTTTGGCTTGCCCCCTGGACGGCGGGTCCCCCTATCCGGTTGCCACGGCGCCGCAGTGCTGTGAACTTTCTTTTAATTATTTCGCTGTCTACTTGACGGGGAGCAGTGCATTTAACGTTTCAAATCATCCGTAGACGGCCCATCCAGCAGCCGCCCGTCCTGGGCAAAACGAGACCCATGACAAGGACAGTCCCAGGAATGCTCCTGCCGGTTGTACTTCAAGGAGCAGCCCATGTGCGGGCAGCGGGGCCGGGTGGGGGTCAGGAGATGGACCAGGGTTTCCAAAGTATTCACCAACAGCTGCGGCCGCAGCATCGAGCGGCTGGGAGAGAAGAGGGCGGCATAGGGGCTTTCCTTCTCCTGGACCAGCTCCCGCAGCAGCAGGGCAGCGGCCATAGAGGAGGTCATCCCCCACTTTTGAAAGCCGGTGGCCACATACAGCCCCGGGGTGCGGGGGGAGTAGAGGCCGATATAGGGGAGATCGTCCAAGGGCATACAGTCCTGGGCGGCCCAGCGGGCGACGATTTTCGCCTTGGGATAGTACCGCCGGGCCACGGCGGACAGCTCCGTCCACCCGCCGCCCTTCTTCCCGGTCCGGTGCCCACCGCCGCCCAGAAGGAGCAGACCGTTGTAATGCCGGAAAGAAAGCCCCGTTTCCGCCTCATCCACATACATCCCGGGAAACTCTGCCGCCCCCTCCAGAGCCAGGACATAGGAGCGGTGCTGATACAGCTTCAAAAAATACCCGCCGTGTTTGTTGAGGAGAGGGAAGTGGGTGGCCGCGATGATTTTCTTGGCCCGGACGGTCCCGTGATGAGTTACGGCCTCCCCGGGCTTGAGCTCCAGGACCTTGGTGTGGGTGTGGATGGGGAGCCCCTGGGCGATTTTTGCCAAAAAGCGCAGGGGATGAAACTGAGCTTGTCCCGGCACCCGCACCGCCCCGGCTGTGGGGAAGGGCAGCGGCAGGTCTTCCGCCAGCTCCGCCGGGACATTCAGCATTTGCAGGGCGCGGACCTCCCGCTCCAGCGCCCCCCGCCGGTCCAGGGAGTAGACGAAATTGTCCTGCTCCTGAAATTCGCAGCCCTGACAAAGGGAGCGGTACTGGTCCAAAGCGGCCTGATTGGCCTCCCAATACAGCCGTGGGACGTTGGGCCCGAAGCGCCGGAGGAGTTTATCGTAAATCAGCCCGTGCTGGGCGGTAAGTTTCGCGGTGGTATTCTGCGTAACGCCGCCGCCCAGCTCCGTGGCTTCCAGGAGCAGACAGTCCACCCCAGCCTGCTTGAGGAAGTAGGCGCACAGCACCCCGGCCATCCCGCCGCCAATGATGAGAACGTCCGTGGAGCGGTCGCCGTCCAGGGGCGGGAAGCTGGGCAGATGTGCGGTTTCCTGCCAAATCGAATCCATAGGATCACCTCTTTGGAAGGAGTATGCGCGATTCCCCTCAAAATATTGCTCCTGGGGCTAAGGAAGCTCGTTGGTGGGCATACTACTGGTCAAACAAAGCGCGGACGGGAGGCACGACATGGGCAGGGGATCTTTTAAGGGATGGTATTTCAAATTCCAGACGAAGGAGGGCCGGGCGTTGGCGGTGATCCCGGCTTTCCACCGGGACAGCGGGGGCCGCGGTACGGCCTCCCTCCAGATCATCACCCAGGACCGCTCCTGGTGGTTGGACTACCCCGGCGAGGCTTTTCATACGACGAAAGGCCGTTTCTTGGTCCGCCTGGGCGAGAGCCGCTTTCACGACCAGGGGGTTTCCCTTCAAATCCAGCGGGAGGGGATTACCCTTACAGGACAGCTGCGCTTTGGACCATTGACCGCCCTCGACACCCCCATCATGGGCCCCTTCCGCTTCCTGGGCGGGATGGAGTGCAGCCATGAGGTGGTGAGCATGAGCCATGCCCTGACGGGCACGCTGACGCTCAATGGGGAGGTCTACGACTTCACCGGCGGTGTGGGGTATATCGAAGGGGACCGGGGCCGCTCCTTCCCCAGCCGCTACCTCTGGGCGCAGTGCACCTGGCAGGGGACGGAGCCGGGGAGTTTGATGCTGGCCATCGCCGCCATCCCCCTGGCGGGACTGCGCTTCACCGGCTGTCTCTGCGCCCTGTGCCACCAGGGGGAGGAGTACCGCTTGGCGACTTACCGGGGGGTACATCTTCTCTCCTGGTCGGAACGGGGAGCGGTGCTGCGTCAGGGCCGCCGCCGTCTGGTCCTGGAGCTGCTGGAGCAGCAGGCACAGCCCTTGAAAGCCCCGGTAGAGGGGGACATGGGCCGGACCATCCACGAGAGTTTATGCTCCCACGTCCGCTTTCGTTTTTGGGAGGGGGAGCGCCTCTTGCTGGACCATACGGATACCTGTGCCAGCTTTGAATACGCCGGATAACGAAAATAGAGCGCCGGCCGCAAGAAAACCTGCGGCCGGCGCTCTGGGATCAACTGTTATAAGTAGAAGTTATGTCCGCCAATGGTACACACCAGTTCCCGGCTCTGATCGGCCCAGGAATACATGGTGGTAGTATTGAAGTACAGGCTTTCCCCGGCCTCTCGGGTACCGTCAAAGCAGAGCTTGGCGGCGACGATGCTGTCCTCATCGGGGTCCCGGTAGATGGTCCCGATGGCCACAGGGGAGAACTGGTTGGGGGCAAAGACAACTTCCTTCACCGTATTGGGAAAGGCCTCGTTGGCGACCCGATTGAGGATGACGGTCCCCACGGCGATGCGTCCATTCATAGGTTGGTTCCCGGATTCGGAGAAGATGGCCCGGGAGAGCCAGTACAAGGACTCCTCATCGTAGACACCCTCTGCCACCGGCGTGCAGACCTGCTTGAACACCAGGTCATCCCCTTCGCCGCCGCCCTGGATGGTGCAGCCCAGGGCTTTCGCCAAAGGCGCGGCAGGGAGGAAGACGGTCCCGTCCTGTTCCAAGACTCCATGGGGCGCGTAGAGATAGCGGTCATTGACCATGAAGTAGGCTTTCCCCACGTTGGCGACGAAGTGCAGTCCGGGGGCGGAGCCGGTGAGGGAACCGTTGCTGTATTTCAGTTGTATGGAAGGGCAGAAGGCTTTCAGGACGGGGATGGGGGAGAGGTAGGCTTCCCCTTCAACCATCATCCTTGGGGTCATGGGTCCGATGGATCTCCCGTTGACCAGGACGTCCGGTGTGGTACGCGGGCCCATCGCTGCGGCCCGTCCGAGAGCTGGGGAAAAGGCGGGGGAAGGGGGCTCTTGGGCGGTGAAGAGATAGCCGGTTTGGCTGGAGAGCAGCGTATGGGTTTCAGGACCCGTCCGATCTTCTGCGGCGAATGCGTGCAGGCACAGCACCAGCAAGAGCGCAAGCAGGATAACCGCGCTGGGCAGATGATTTTTCATGATCCACAATGTCTCCTATTTCTGTCCTCTCGTAAAAAAGAGAACCGAGTGTTACCATATTGTAACCCATTTGTAAGCAGAAATCAAGAAAAATTTCACAGAAGAAGGCAGAAATGTGGAATTTTTTCGATGATTTGGAGACCTGGAACCACCAAATGTGCCAATTTGAGTGGAAGAAACCGCTATATTTTGATCGTTTGTGGAGAAAATTGTGGAAAACTTGGGAAAAAGAAACGGTTACAAAGCCGCGGCTTTCTTAGCGGCTTTCTCTAGGAAACGGTCATTTTGAATCACGGCCCGCTCATGGATGCCCTCGCCCACGGGGCCGGCGGCATCCCAGGCGGTGACCAGGAAGACCAGCCGCCGTCCATCCACTTCCGTCAGCTCCGCCCGGCAGGTGACACGCATTCCTAAAGGGGTAGGGCTGAGGTGTTTGACGTTCATCAGGGTCCCAACGGTGCTGCAGCCCGCCTCCAGGGCGGGTGCCGCGGCGGTCCAGGCGGCCTGCTCCATCCGGGCGATGAGGATGGGGGTTGCCAAGACCTCCAGGGTCCCGGAACCAACGGCCTTGGCGGTGAGCTCCGGTGTGACGGAGAAGGGGATCTCTTGGGAAAGTCCAGTTTTCAGCATGGTGATTTGCTCCTTAGTTCATAGATTTGCTAGGATTTTACCACGGAATCCCCTCCGGCGCAAGGGGATTCCATGGACCAGGAGGCCGCTGGAGACGGGAAAAATTCCCGTTCTTTCTTGACAATCCACCTCTGGGACCGTACTATATATAAAAAGGAGGTGGCCTGTTGTGCAAGCATCCCAAAGCAAAGACATTCGGATCCAGCGCACCCGAAAGTTCCTGATCCAGGCGCTCACAGACTTACTGGTGGAAAAGACCTTCGATGAGATCCGGGTGAAGGATATCTGCCAGCGGGCCGGGGTCCACCGCTCCACCTTCTACGATCATTTCGAGGACAAGCTCCATCTGCTTACCTATGGCATCCAAGACCTGATGGATATCCTCATCTCACCTGCTACGGATAACATGGCCAAGATGCAGCACGCGATCTATCGCGTGTTCAAGTTCTTCAAGCTCAACCAGCAGGAATACACCCTGCTCTTCTTAGACCCCCGCAACGCCGCGGCCAAGCAACTGTTCCAACGGGAATTCTGTCGGGCGCTGAAACGGGCCATCAAGGCCCGGGGCCCCCAGGCCACCCCGGAGGAGGTGGAGCGGCACTGCCTTTTTTTCACCGGAGGGCTGTTCGCGGTGCTGATCTGGTGGCTGGACCACGATGCCCAGCCCCCGGCGCGGCAGATGGCCGGCCAGTTCATGACCATGGTCTGGCCTGGATTCCAGTTCTGGCCGGACGCCTGGGGATGAGGGAGAGATAGCAGACAAAAACAAGAATCTGTCGGTTAACCGACGGCTTCGGGACAAGTGTTCCTTGCGATGGATTCCATTCTGTGATACTCTAAAGGCAAGAAAGAAAGCAGGGGAGGGCGAGAGGGCAAAAACCACAAAAACAGAGAAAAAAAGCCCCCCTTCTTATGCAGTTCAGTCATCTTGACTTATCAAAAGAGGTAAGTTAAAATAGATGAGTAATGTTGTGCAAAGCACAGACGATTGTATCAAGTAAAGAAAAGACAGGAGGACACCATCATTATGTATGAGCATTATGAAAACTATGAGCGTTACATTCCCGATGCCATGCTGAAGAAGCACAAGAAGCATGAGGAGTACCTGAACAACGCCACTGGTAACATGACCCATGAGGAGATCTATAAGAGCAGATTGGGTACCGTTGATGATGCCATCAACCTCATTGAGAGCGGCGACTGCATCGTGTGGTCTATCCACGCTTGTGAGCCCCGCCTTTTCCTGCGCAACCTGCATCGGATCGCAGACCGGATCGACCCTGAGCATCCTGTTGAACTGTGGTCCTGCGTGGACCGCTGGGGCCCTGAGTATCAGATCCACAGCAACCCCGAGCTGAAGGACAAGTTCCATCATCAGACCTTCTTCTATGACGGCAACTTCCGCAAGATCCATCCCTCCGGCATGAGCACATACTTCCCTGTCCACCTGCACAACTATGGCCAGGAGCTGCACCGTGCCCTGCGCCCCAACGTGGTAGTCGTGGGCGTGTCCCCCATGGACGAGCATGGTTACTGCTGCATCTCCTGCGACCTGCAGTGGGAGATGGAGTCCTTCTACTCCGCCGACAAGATCATCTTCGAGGTCAACCCCAAGATCCCCCACCTCTCCGGCGACTGCGCCGTGCCCGTGGCGATGGCCGACGTGATCATCGAGTCCGACCTGGATCTGTATGAACTCCAGGATCCCCCCATCGGCGAGGCAGAGAAGACCATCGCGCAGTATGCCGCTTCCATGATCCACGACGGCGACTGCATCCAGCTGGGCTTCGGCGGCATCCCCAACGCCATCGGCTTTGAGCTGATGAACC
>JAAWAE010000084.1 GCA_022792035.1 Ruminiclostridium sp.
AGCTGTACAATTCTCTCAGACATGGTTTACAGTCTCCTCTCTGAATGGTGTGTCGCTACTTCATTCTACCAGAGTCCTGCAAACCATGTCCCTTTTTATCGCCTATTCTATTTGCGCATATTATTGTACCTTATCCTATGACACCATAACAACATACAGAATCCTTGGAGAAACTTAAGCGTCTTCCCCGCCAAAAAATACAAAATTTCTTCGGCGTTTTCTACAAGTGAAATTACTGCGTCAGCGGTGGACAATTCGGGGTTTCAGTGATAAAATGGAAATGCTATTATTGAGGGATTCTGCGCTGTATGCGGCTTCCTCATGAGCTAGGGAGGTTTGTAGTATGAAACGACGAGTACTCAGTTTCATCCTCATTCTGGCTTTGTGCCTGAACCTGTGCCCCGTGTGGGTGCTGGCGGCTGACGCGGGGACAGACAACGGGCTGTGCCCACATCACTTGGCGCATACGGATGAGTGTGGATACGTTTCGCCCACCGTGGAACAAGGATGTGCTCATACCCACGACGAGGATTGCTATAGAACAGAAACGGCCTGTATTCATGAGCATACAGCCGAGTGCGATCCGCAGGCGGGGGATGAGGCGGATGAGCCGGTTTCGTGTGCGCATACGTGCACGCAAGACAGCGGCTGTGTCACGCAAACGCTCTCCTGCGCCCACGAGCATGACGATATTTGCGGCTATGCCCCGGGGGTCCCCGGCGCGCCGTGTACGGTTGTCTGTCCGCTCTGTCCCATTGAGGACTTGATCGAAAAACTGCCCGGCAGTGTTTCGGAAGATAACCGTGAGCAGGTCCAAACCCAGCTCAGTGAGATCTACGCCTTGTATGACGAGCTGACTGAGGAAGAGCAGCAGCAAGTGGATCTGTCGCCCTGCGTTTCCCTGGCAGACCAGATGGACGAGATGGGGGCTGTGGTGCTGGAGGAGGAGAGCTTCACGAAGCTCACCTTACCTTCTGACAAGAGCTATGACCCATATAGGGTATCGACTGCTACGATCCTGGACACAAACGGGCATACCTTGTCTGGTGTGAACTCCTGCGCCATACAGGTTACCCAGACAGGCAAGCTGACCATTGAGGGCCAGGGGAAGGTCTCTGCTCCAAAGGGCGCCGGTGTGGAGGTCCAATCCGGCGGTACGCTGAGCGTCACGGGGGCGGAGCTGACCATCGAAGGCAAGTCATATGCCTTGGACATTGCTTCCAACGCTGGCGTTAAACTTTCCGCTGGCACATATATCGGCGGGACTGCTGCGATCCAGACGGCGAACAATGATTTTGCCGCCCTGCTGGAAGCGGGCTATGCCTATTTTGATGCTTCCGGCGCTCTAATCCCTTTGGCAAACTTGGGGACTGCCACAACGGTTGTCGTGAAAAAGTGTGAAGCCCATGAAAAAGGAAACTACACGCCCGTCGCTGGCACCACGCAACACACCTGGACTTGCTTGCACTGCGCAGCAAAAGAGACAGAGATGTGTACATTTAACTTCGATGAAACTGGTGTTGGAACGTGCTCCGATTGTAACAACGGACTCACGATTAACGTTGATGAGGCATCGTTGGGCGATTTGATCTATAACGGCACTGATCAAACGGCAAATGTTAGTCTCACAGTCACACTGAACGACGGCAAGGTGTTGGAAAAAGACACCGACTATACTGTGACCTATTCGACCCGTGTTGACGTTGGCGAAATTACGGTTACGGTTACTGGTATTACATTTGACGGAACATTCACTAAGACTTACCAAGTGAAGCAGGATCAGCCTGGAATTGCGTGGGCTGAGAGCAAGAAAGAATTAGACTATGATGGTAGACGAACAAGCATTAAAAATGAATTGCCGAGTATTAACATTACTATAAAAGCCCCTGAGGACTTGCATCCATATATTCAGTATTCCTATCGAACAGTTGGAGAAACGGTGTTTACGGATGGACTGCCGCTCAACGCTGGCGAGTATGAGATTAAGGCATATCTTCCGGAGAGCGAAAATTATAAGTCGGCGGAAACAGATCCATGTCTGAAACTGACGATCAAAGCTATTGACCCGGTCACAAAGGTCCCTGAGGCTACAAAGCCGATATATAACGGCAGACCCCAGGAGCTTGTGACGGCGGGCACCGTGGACGACAGAGCGGTAGGCGCAGAGATCCAATTTGCAACGAGTGAAAACGGGCCATACTCTACCACCATCCCAACCGGTACCGATGCGGGGGATACATACAGGGTTTGGTATCAGGTAGTGGGTACCAGCAATTATAATTCTGTTGTTCCGACTGAAATTGAGGGTGTAGAAATCCAGCGCAAACCGATTACGCCTGTTATTGAATTGTCGCAGTATACATACTTATATGACGGCGGATTTAAGCAACCAAAGGTTACAGTTAAGGATATAGATCGTTTGACTATCCTGCTGGATTCTGAGTACAGTGTGAAATATGAAAACAACCGCGATGTCGGCAATGCTACAGTGATTGTTAGCGATGAACCCGGCGGCAACTATGCCATTACAACGGCTACAGATACATTCGAGATCACCCGCCGGACGCAGGAGACACTGTCCATTACCCAAAAGCCCGATACCGTCACCTACGGGGATAAATTTACCCTAGCGACCTCCGGCGGTTCAGGCAATGGTGACGTTACTTGGGAGATCATCAGCGGCGAGGCTGTTGCGACGGTAAACGAGAAAAGCGGTCAGGTTACCATCATCGGTGACGGTGAGGCCACAGTACAGGCGACTAAATCCGGATCAGATCCGACTCCTGTGACCCGCGCGAACAACTACGAGGACGCAACCGCAACCTGGACGTTTACCGCAGACAAAAAGTCTGTCACCGCCACAGTGACGGCGGAGGACAAAGACTATGACGGCGATACAATTGCCACTGTCCACGCTGTAGTCGAGCAGGGTGTTTTGCCCGGGGATGAAATCACGATCACCGGTTTGACCGGCACGTTCGATAACGAAAATGCCGGTGTGGATAAGACAGTTACCGTGGTTAAAACAGGCGCAAATGTTGCCGGTACAAACTACAAACACTACGATGTTTCCTACTCCAACGCTCCCGTACAAGCAACGATCCGCAAGGCGGTTGCGAAGATCACGACAGCGCCGGTCCCCGCATCTGTGCCCTACAACAGGAATGAGCAGGCGTTGATTACCACTGGGGCAGTCGTTAACAAAACTGGTGTATCGGTGGAGTACGCCTTGAGCGAGACCGGCCCCTATTCTACAGACCTCCCGAAAGCCACCAACGCGGGCACCTACACCGTCTGGTACCGCATCCAGGAGACGGATAATTACACGGGTGAGGCTCCGCAAAGTGTAGAAGCGCAGATTAGCAAGAAATCGGTGACGCCTACGATCGAACTGAGCCAGGACAGCTTTGTCTACGACGGTACCGCGAAGGAACCAGTTGTCACACTGAAAGAGGCCGGTAACACGACAGTGATCCCGGCGGAAGAGTACACGGTGACGTACAGCAATAATACCAATGTAGGCACCGCGACCGTGACCGTCACGGCAAAGACTGACGGGAACTATGAGTTTACGCCTGGTACGACCGTCACAGAAAACTTCACAATCAGCAGGGCTTCAGCCCAGGTCCTCACCGCCCCGGAAGCGGCGGGTGATCCGCTTACCTTTGCCAACAGAGACCAAAAACTTGTGACCGCAGGCACAGGGTCCGGCGGCACGATGGTTTACTCTGTGGATGGTGAAAATGGAACTTATTCGAAAGAACTTCCCATGAAGAAGGACGCTGGCGATTACACAGTACATTATAAGGTAGAGGGTGACGCCAACCACAGTGATTCTGATGTAGGTTCGGTGACGGTCACCATCGCCCCCAAGACGGTGAAAGACCCGACCATCGAGCTGTTTGATGAGAACGGTGCCCCTCTTGTCAGCTACACCTACGACGGCAATGCAAAAGAACCCGAGGCTGTAGTCAAAGACGGCAGTGATGTCATCGCCGCAGGCGAATACAACGTCATCTACAGCGACAACATCAACGCCGGTAAGGCCACGGTCAACATCACCGACAGACAGGGCGGCAATTACACCGTGACAGGCTCGGCAACATTTGTAATCAGCAAGGCGGATATTACGTTCAGTCCGGCCCCGAAGGCAGCTGACATCACCTACGACGGCAAGCCCCATGAACTGTTGGTCCCGGGCACGACCGCCGGCGGCGAAGTCCTGTATGCGCTGAACAGTCAAACGAGTACCTATAGCGACGCAATCCCCACAGCCATCGCAGCGGGGGAGTACACCGTCTATTATAAGGTTGTGGGAGATGAGAACCACAATGACTTCGCGGTGCAGTCCGTGCCCGTGACCATCCAGCGGAAGCTGCTGACCACGGTTACCATCGAGCTGACCCCCGACAGCTTTGAGTACGACGGTACGGTGAAGCTGCCGACGGTTACGGTCAAGGATGGGAAGACGGTGTTGCCTGAAGAGGAGTACACCTGGACGTGTAGCAACACTAGCCCGAAAGACCAAGGCACTTACACCATTACAATTTCTGACGCTGCGAACGGCAACTATGACCTGACCGGAGTTACCGCCAATACGGCGACCTTCTCCATTGGCAAGACCGCCCAGGCGGAGCTGGTGATTGAGGACAAACCAGATGATACCATCTACGGCGATAAGTTCACATTGACAACAAGCGGTGGTTCCAGCGGCAGCGCCGTGACTTGGGAGGCGACAGGGCCTGCCACTGTTGTAGAAACGACCGGTGAGGTAAAAATCACGGGCGTGGGTGAGGTTACGATCACAGCGACCAATCCCGGCGATGGCAATTATGAGCCGGTTTCCGCGCAGTGGACCTTTGCCGCCGCGCCGAAGCCTGTAACGGCTTCCATTACGGTTGCAAATAGGGACTATAACGGCATGACGGACGCCGTTGTGACTGCCGCCAGTATAACCACGCTGAACACCGACACAGTTACGATTGCCCCGGCCAGCATCACCGCCGCCTTTGACACCCCTTCGGCCGGTGCGGGAAAAACCGTCACGCTGGATACCTCCAAGGTACAGGTGACTGGCGCCGATGCGGCCAAATACAAGATCAGCTATCCCAATACAGTGCAGGCGGATATCACACAAGCGACGACAACGATCACCACCAATCCTGAGAAAATTGATCCGCTGACATACACCGGACAGCCGAAGGCGCTGGTCACAGCAGGCAAGACCAATGTGGGCTTCCTGGTCTATTCTCTGGATGGGACCAACTTCTCCCCGGAGATCCCCACGGGAACCAACGCCGGTACTTATACGGTCTTTTATAAGGTAGACGGAACGAGTGATTATACCGCCGTAGCCGCGAACACGACGCCGATTTCCGTCACCATCGACTCCAAAACCATCACGCCCACGGTCACGCTTCTGCCGGTGTCCTTCCTGTACGACGGCACCAAGAAAGAGCCGGTGATCATGGTCAAAGATGGAGACACCGTGATTGATCAGAACCAGTACACGGTTACTTGGGCGAAGGACGGCGATTCAACGGCAACAAATATGTTGACGGATGTTGGTACTTATACGGCGACCATCAAGAACGTAGACAACGGGAATTATTCGTTCACTGTGACAGATAAGGTTACGATCATCCCGGCGGTCCAGAGCGCACTGGAGATCACCGGCAAGCCCGACCATGTCTATTACGGTGATACGATCACGACGCTGGATACCAACGGCGGTTCCGGAGACGGGACGGTGACATGGAGCATCACGGAAGGAGAAAACAGCGCAACTATCAACTCGACTACGGGTGAGCTTAAGGTTACTGGCACCGGGGAGATCACGGTCAAGGCGGTACGGGAGGTTCCCAACTATGGCGACGTCAGCGATACCTGGACCTTCACCGTGGAGCCCAAGCCAGTCATGGCGGAAGTGACGGTTGCGGATAAGGTCTACGACGGCGGCACCGATGCTAATATCACAGCGACTGTGAAGGCCGGCGATTTGGTAGATAGCAGTGACAGCTTCACGCTTAGCGGACTGGTAGGTACTTATGAGGATGCCAACGTTGGAACCAACAAGACGGTCACGCTGGACGCTGCCAACGCGACCAAGGGAAATGACAAGTATACCGTCAGTTATCCCGCCACCGCCAAGGGCAATATTGACCCCAAGTCTGTTAACACAGTGACGGTCACGCTGTCCGGCAACGACTTACAGAAAGATACCGACGGTACTTATTACTATGAGTACGACGGCACAGAGAAGACACCTGCCGTCACGGTTACGGCTGATGGAGCCACGCTTGCGCCCAGCAACTATAGCGTGAGCTACAGCGACAACAAGAACGTCACGAGTGAGACCACCAAGGCGACTGTAACCGTTACGGCAAAGGCAGGCGGCAACTATACATTTAATAATGAGACGGTAAACTTTGAAATCCGCGAGGTTGGCGCGGTTCTGACCTCGACCCCGAAGGCGAATAACCTGACCTATACCGGGCAGGCTCAGGAACTGGTGAGTGTAGGTACCGCCACCGGCGGACACATCGAGTATTCGCTGGATGATAGTACCTACGGTCGGGACATCCCCACGGGAACCAATGCGGATACCTACACTGTGTATTATAAGGTAGTAGGGGATAGCAACCACTCGGACGGCGCAGCCGGCCAAGTGTCCGTGACCATCCGGCCGAAAGAGATCATCAGTCCGAAGATCACGGTGTCTGGCACCTATACCTATAACGGCGGTGCGCAGGAACCGGGTCAAGCTAATGTCACGGTCGAAGATGGTACCACGACCATTCCGTCCAACGAATACACCCTCTCCTACCGCGACAACACCAACGCCGGTACGGCCATGGTCATCGTTACCAACGCCAACGGCGGCAACTACATCGTAAACGGTACGGCGACCTTTGAGATTGTGAAAGCAAACGTGCCGACGCCAACGCCTCCGACAGGCCAAACGCTTCCTTACAACGCCACCGCCCAGGAGCTGATCCAGGCGGGCAGCGCCTCCGGCGGGATGATGGTATATTCCCTGGAGCAGAATGGCGAGTATTCGACCGCCATTCCCACGGGTACAGCTGTCGGTACTTACACCGTCTGGTACAAAGTGAAGGGGGATGACAACCACAATGACAGCACAGCTGCTTCGGTGACTGCCTCCATTATCCAGAACACCGTGACCAACCCCACGATCCAAGTAACGCCGGAAGCGGTGACGTACAATGGGAAGAAGCAGGAGCCTAGGGTCTCTGTTAAGGATGATAACGGCCTTGCGATTGCTGGCAGCGAGTACACGGTGACGTATGCGGATAGAAATGGTGTTACACCGACTGACTTGATCAACGTCGGCGAGTATACCCTGACCATCACCGGCGTTACCGACGGAAATTACACCTTTGACAGTGCAGCTGATAAGAATACTGCCAAGTTTAAGATCCTCCCGGCGGGGCAGACGCCCTTGACCATCACCGGCACACGGGAGAAGGTCTGCTACGGCGACACGATCCAGCTGGGCACGACGGGCGGCAGCGGGTCTGTGACTTGGAAAGTTGATGATTCTAGTTCCATCGCAAGTATTGACAGCAGCGGCCTGCTCAAAATCTTGGGCGTTGGTTCTGCCACGGTCACGGCCACCAGTACGGACGCCAACTACACCGAGCAGACCGCCACTTGGTCCTTCCACGCGGACAAAAAACCGGTCACAGCGGTTGTGA
This sequence comes from Ruminiclostridium sp., assembly GCA_022792035.1. Classification (GTDB taxonomy): domain Bacteria; phylum Bacillota; class Clostridia; order Oscillospirales; family Oscillospiraceae; genus Evtepia. Next base: position 7,719 of record JAAWAE010000084.1, read on the forward strand.
CGGCGGCGGCAAAGACCTATGATGGCAATAACACTGCCACCGTGACCGCCACGCTGCAAAGCAGTGACTTGGTAGGGAACGACAAGGTCAAGATCACTCTGTCCGGCAGCTTTGAAGACCCCAACGCCGGAACAGACAAGAAGGTGAACGTTGACAGCACGAATCCGCAGTTCTCCGACGACAGTACGGGTCAAGGCAATTACAACATCACCTACCCCGCCACAACCACCGCGTCGATCCTTAAGGCAGATATCGAGACTACAGACGTGAACGCTCCGGTGGCTGAGAATGATTTGGAATACACCGGCACATCTCAACCTCTGGTCACAGCCGGGTCGGTGACAGGCGGCATCATGGAATACTCCCTGGACAACAAGATGTATTCCGTCAGCCTCCCCACCGGCACCGACGCAGGCAATTATGACGTCTGGTATCGCGTGAAGGGTGACGGCAACCACAATGATGTGGCAGCCGAGAAGCTGAACGGTCAAGTGACCATTGACCCGCAAGAGGTGACTACACCCGTCATCGAGTTCACGCCCAGCGGGGCCTCCTATGACGGCAGGGAGCACAAACCAAGCGTCACAGTTAAGGATAATAATAACCGCGTGATTCCAGCGGAGGAGTACACGGTTACTTACGATCTCACCAAGGACTGGACGAAAGCCGGAGATTATGAGGTGACGGTCACCGCCAAAGACGGCGGAAACTATACCTTCACCGAGGCAAAAAAGGAATTCACCATCCTTGCGGCGGGGCAAAGCCCACTGTCGATTACAAATAAGCCAGGAAAAGTCCAATACGGCGATAGCTTTACCCTCAGCGCAGTGGGCGGTTCCACAACGGGAGCTGTGACGTGGGCGAGCAGTGCTCCGCAGGTTGCCTCCATTGAAGACAACGGCTTGGTAACAGTCCATAAGGCCGGCTCGGTTACGATCACTGCCAAAAAGTTGGCTGATGGTAACTATAGCGAGGTCTCGGATAGCTGGTCGTTCAGCGCAGAAAAGAAGCCTGTCAGACCCACCGTGACCGCCCAGGACAAAGTGTATGACGGAAACAATACTGCCCAGTTGGAGATCACATGGAAGGACGGCGATCTGCTGAGCAATGACAGCATCACCTTTATCCCTGCTCTGAGCGGTCAATTTAACAATGCCGATGTAGGAACGAACAAAACGGTTACCATCACCGGCACAGTTCCCGCCAGCGATAAGTACGACATTACGATTCCCACATCCACGACGGCGTCCATCACCCCGAAGGCCGCAAGCGTGACCGGAGTGACGGTGCCTAATCTGACCTACACTGGCAATCTGCTTGATCTGCTCAGTGCTGGCGGCACAGCAACAGGCGGGACCCTCGTGTATTCCCAGGATGGCAGCTACTACACGCAGCTTATCCCCAAGGGGAAGAACGCGGGAACCTACCCGGTCTGGTACAAGGCCCAGGCCGACGAGAACTACAAGGACAGCCCCGTAGAGAGGGTGAATGTGACCATCCAGCCGAAAACGGTAACTTCTCCTGTGATTGAACTGTCGTCCGAAACTTTCGAGTACGACGGCACAGCGAAGAAGCCTGACGTTGTGGTCAAGGACAGCAGTACTGTGATCCCGCCCAGCGAGTACACGGTGAGTTATAAAAACAACACAGAGGTGGGTAACGCTACCGTCACGATTACCGACGTTGACGGCGGGAACTATATCGTAAACGGCAGTAAAACCTTTACGATCAAGGCGGGTGCACCTAGTCTGACAGTCGAACCACAGCCGAGGAGCCTGACCTACAATGGGCGTGAGCAAACACTTGTGACACGCGGTACCGCAGTAAATGGCAAAGTAGAGTATTCTTTTGATGAATACGATGACTATAGCCCGTCACTTCCCAAGAGAACCGATGCGGGTATTTACGAGGTCTGGTACAAGGTAGTGGGTGACAACAACACTGAGACCGACCCGGAGATGGTAGTTGTGGAGATCATGCCGAAGACAGTGATCCCTGTAGTTACAGTGAATCTGACAAGTGATCCTCTTCCGTACACTGGCAGCCCAATAAAGCCTCCTGTAACAGTAGTAGCAGAGGGCAAAACGCTTAATTCAGGTGTTGACTATACCACTACCTATAGAAATAACACCAATGTAGGAACAGCGATGGTTACAGTTCAAAGCGTGAGCGGCTGCAATTACCAGTTCTCTGCCACAGCGACGTTTGAGATTGCGAAGAGCAAAGCTGAATTTGCAGTGAACCCAGAAGCCAAGACAGGCTTGCTCTATACTGGAGAACCCCAGGAACTTATTGAGGAGAATACGGGGATATCTTTGGACGGTATTGTGCTCTATTCGCAGGATGCTGTGACGTATTCCGCAGACGTCCCTACTGGGACGAATGTGCGCACCTACACAATTTTTGCTAAGGTGAAGGGCGACTCAAAGCATGAGGACAGCGATCCCATAATTATCAGGGCAAAAATTGACACAAATGTAGTAACTAACCCAACCGTTATATTGTCCCAGAATGAATTTAACTACACCGGAAATGCGCATACGCCTACAGTTACCGTAAGCGATGACAGCGGGAAGGTGATCCCGGCCAGTGAGTACACAGTGGCCTATAGCAACAATATAAATATAGGTGTGGCTACCGTTACCGTCACAGGCAAGGGCAACAACTACAGTTTTACTGCGACTGAAGACTTCCAGATCGTAGGCGCAGACCAGTCCCTGCTGGAGATCACCGGCAAGAAGGACACCGTCTACTACGGCGACACGCTTACGCTGAGCACCACCGGCGGCACCGGTAGCGGTACGGTGACATGGAACATCACTGAGGGTTCGGATGTTGCCGAAATTACCGCAAACGGCGCGGTAACGATCAAAAAGTCGGGCAGCGTCACGATTACGGCGACCAAAGCCGCCAACGGCAGCTACGGAGAAGCCACCGCCACATGGACCTTCTTCGCCCAGCGGAAGCCGATCACCGCAGTGGTGACAGCCGCAAATAAGCCCTACGACGGCGATGCAAAGGCCGAACTGACCGTCACCCTCCCCGGCCTGCTTTCCGGTGATACTGCAACCGGCGTAACAGCAACGGGACGTTTCTCAGATGCGAGTGTCGGGACAAACAAGACTGTCGTCATTGAGAGCCTGACTGTCCCAGATCATATTAGCGCAAAGTACGACATCACCCACCCCGCTACCACGACGGCCTCCATCACCCCGGCAGCCGCCACAGTGGATACTGATCCGACGGAGAAGACTGGACTGACGTACACCGGCACCCCGCAGGCCCTAGTTACTCCCGGTGCGGCAACTGGTGGAAACCTGGCCTATTCTCTGGATGGTATCAGTTATAGTTTCAACGTCCCCACGGGGACCGACGCGGGTCACTACACCGTCTGGTACAAGGTGGTTGCCAGCGATGAAAACCACAAGGACAGCGCACCCCAGAGTGTGAATGTGACGATTGATGTGAACACGGATACCCCGACAGTTCTGTGCACACCGTCCACGTTCCAGTATGACAGAACGGAAAAGACCCCGACCGTCGTTGTCAGAGACAGTGCGCAGAGAGTGATCCCGGAGAGTGAGTACACGGTGACGCTTCCTTCCCCTCGGACTGCGGTAGGGCAATATAACGTTACTGTTACAGACAAAACAGGCGGCAACTACGAGTTCAATACTCCCGTAACTGAAACAAACGCCTTCGAGATCGTATCGGCCAGCCAGAACCCCCTGTCTATCGTCACCGACAAGCCCACGGATATTTACTACGGAGATAGCTTCCGTTTGAGCGCCATGGGCGGCTCTGGAAGCGGGGCGATTCAGTGGAGCATTGACAATACCAATGTTGCGACGATTGACGATAATGGTGTTGTGACCGTAACGGGCACAGGTGGGTTCACCGTCGAAGCCTATAGGGAGGCTGCGGACGGCTACGACAAATCCAACACGGCCAGCGTACCGTTTGAAGTACGCCCGAAGCCGGTCACACCGGTGGTAACAGCCGCAGACAAACCCTATAATGGAAACAGAGACGCTGCATTGAAAGCATCTTGGAAGAGCGGCGACTTGGTGGGCACGGACAAGATCGACCTCACTGTGACAGGCCAATTTGCGACGGCGGATGCCGGCACGAACAAACGGGTGGAGCTACAGACGAAGACTGCCACGGGAACAGATGCAGTTAAGTATGAGATCACCTGGCCCGAAAGCACAACGGCGTCGATTTACAAGGTAGACGCGAAGTTGGCGAAAGCACCGACCGCTTGTGATCTGATCTACGACGGGACTGCGCAAGCTCTTGTCACCGCTGGCAGCACAGAAAAAGGTATCGGCACGATCGTGTACAGCCTGAGCCAGAACGGCACGTATTCTCAGAACATCCCCACCGCCACCAACGCCGGCAACTACACCGTCTGGTACAAGGTAGCGGACAGCGTGAACTACACGGGCATTGCCGCTGCGTCGGTTGAAGTGGAGATTAAGAAGGCGAAGCCGCAAGCTACGACACTTCCCACGGCCTCTGGTGCTTCGGGAGATTTGCTGAAAAACATTACTTTGGGTGGCGGCGAAATGAAAGTAGGCGGAATAACGGTAGCAGGTACCTTTGCCTGGCAGAATGGCAACGTTCAACTTGGAAATCAGGATTCTTACCCTGCGATTTTCACCCCGACCGACACCGCCAACTACGACACAGCTACGGTTTTAGTGCCAGTGACCATCACAACACGATCCACCACGAACAAAGCGCCGATGCGGACCACGGTCCAAAACGGCACCGCCAACACGGTCCTCAGCGCCGCAGGCGGCAGGAAACTGGTGAGCGAAGCGGTGGCCAATCAGAGCGAGAACATCGTGATCAAGCCACAGATCACCAGTGACGTGACCAAGGCCCAAGTTTCGATCCCGGCTTCTACGGTCAGCCAGATCAAGAGCGAGACCAACGCGGCCCTCACCGTCTCCGCCCCCATCGCCGACGTGACCATCCCCAACGGCGCCCTGGACACGCTGAGCAGTGCCGGCGGCACGGTCAATGTGGTCACGGAGCAGGTGGACCAGGCGGTGGTCCTGACCCTCACCGCCGACGGCAAGAGCGTGGATAGCGTCCCCGGCGGCGTGACCCTCACCGTTCCGGCCCAGGACGCCGGTCCCGGCACCGTGGCGGTCCTGGTCCATGAGGACGGCACCCGCGAGACCATCCGGAAGAGCATCGCGGAGGACGGCAAGGTGAACGTTCCCCTGGACGGCTCCGCCAAGGTGGAGATCGTGGACAACAGCAAGGAATTCACCGACGTCTCCGCTTCCGACTGGGCCGCCGACGCCGTAGACTTTGCCAGTGCCCACGAGCTGTTTAACGGCACCAGCGAAACGACCTTCAGCCCGGATCAGCCCATGAGCCGCGGGATGCTGGCAACGGTGCTGTACAACCTGGAGGGCAGTCCCGCCCAGACCCAGGGCAGCGGATTCGGCGACGTCAGCAGCGACGCTTGGTATGCCGACGGCGTAGCCTGGGCCGCGGAGAACGGCATCGCGGGCGGCTATGGTGACGACCGCTTCGCCCCCGAGGAGAGCATCACCCGGGAAGACTTTGTCGTCATGCTCTGGAAGTATGCGGGAAGTCCCAAGGCCGGGGACCAGGTCCTCCCCTTCGCGGATGCGGATCAAGCCAGCGATTACGCCCAAGAGGCCCTGCGCTGGGCCGTAGAGAAGGGCATCCTGAGCGGCCATAGCGACGGCCAGCTTGCCCCCAGAGGAACCGCGACCCGTGCCCAAGCGGCGCAGATCCTAAAGAGATTCATGGAAAACGCCTGAACGCGCTGCCGCTTTGGCTTGCAGCTTGATTGGGATATCACATGACAAGAAGCCCTTGAACCACGCCGGTTCAAGGGCTTCTTCGTCCTTCACCCCGCGATTTTATTTAGCACGGAGCGTTGGAGATTGCGAGACTTGAAAAAACAATGAATTTGTGGTAATATAAAGGCGTAAAACCGAAGTAGTAAGAAAAAAAGGAGGGGATTCTTATGGATGGGTGTTACAAATTTTCTAAGAATATAGAGGCCGTCCGTAAAATTAGAAAGTTAAAGTTATGTGAATTTTCAAAAATGGTAGACACTCCAGTCTCAACACTGCATCATATGCTCAAGGGCGGACACCCCACGCTGGACACCGCGCTGCGCATTGCCGGAGGGTTAGAGATCCCTCTGAGTACGCTGACGGAGGAGATCGAACCTGCGGCGGATTTGGACAACCTGTCCATTTACCTTGCCAAGTTCCGGTGGTTTCGGGATCTGGAAGCAAGGGAACAGCGCGGGTGTACCGAGTGCTTTCGCGGGATTGTAGAGGCCATGCCGGAAGGGGAAGGGGAGCGCCCTTGATGCTTCCAAGATAAAGAGAGAAAGCACCAGCAGGGCGAAAAGGCTCTGCTGGTGCTTTGTGTGTCTTACTGGGCCTGCAAGGTTTCCACCACCGACAGCGCTCGCAGCCGCTTCAGCGGTCCGTACACCGCCAGGGCCACGGAGACCAGCAGCAGGAGCAGAATCAGCCCCAGGGCGGTCCAGGGCACCGTCCACGCATCTCCCCAGCGATGCTGGATGAGCTGCTGGAAGAGGAAGTGGTTGAGGGGCAGTCCCGCCGCCGTACCCACCGCCGCCCCGGAGAGGATATAGCTCCCAGCCTCTGCCGCCACCATCCGGCCCAGCTGCCGCTGACTCAGGCCGATGGCCAGGAAGGTGCCGTACTGTTGGGTCCGGGCGGCCACGCTCATGGCGATACTGTTGACCACGTTGAACATGGTGATCAGGGCGATGAGCAGTAGGAAGCCATAGACCAGAAGGGCAAAGCTGTAATAAACTCCTCGGGCGCTGCTGTTGTCCATCCGGGCGTCGGAGAAGGTGCAGTCGTCCCCAGCCAGCTGGTGCAGGGCGTCCACTTGGGCCTGGGTGGTCCCTGGGTGGAGCTGGAGGTCCAGGATGGTGTACCCCTGGGCGCCGGTGAGCTGCCGGAAGGTCTCCTCGGAGCAGAGCACCGTCCCGGTGCCGTCGCTCTGGTGGAAGGGGGCGTAAGAGACACAGCCCGCCACTTCCACTGTGACCGGCCGGCCGTCCAGCTCTAAAACCAGAGGCTCTCCGGCTTGGGGCGCCGTATCCGCACTGGCCACCACCAGCACGGTACCGCCTTCCTCCTGTACCCGCTCCAGGGAACCGGAGAGGAAAAATTCCTCCGCCCAGTGAAACTGCTGCTTCTCATAAGAGATCAAATTCACGGTCTTGGCTTCTAACCCCTCGCACGAAACAGGCAGGTCATAGGCAAACATCCGCCCATAGACCGCCTTCACCGCTGGTTCGTCCCGGAACTTCTCCAACAGCGTCGGGTCCAGCGAACAGGTATTGTCAGGGCTGATCACGGACAGGTCCGCCGTCCAGGGCCGCAGGGGGGTGATGGCGTGCTCCATGAACTCCACGGTTACGGAAAAGGACAGGAAGAGAAGGATGCTCAGGGCAAAGGACTCCGTCATGAGCAGGTAATTCTTCCGGCTGGCGGTGGCGTGATGGATGCCCAAGGCGGTCTCCACCTTCCAGCGGCGGGTATCCGCCGCGCGACGCACAGGCCTTGCGTCCCCGGCTCCGCCGGACACCGCCGCCAAGGGGGAGACCTTCGCCGCCCGTCGCGCCGGAGCTCGGGCGGCCAGCAGGACCGTCAGCAGGCCCACCGCCACCCCTGCGGCGATGCTGGGCAGGCTGACCCCAAGGACGGGCATGGCGCCAAAGTAGCTGGGACTCAGGGTACGCAGGGCGGCGCAAAGCAGCCAGATCACCGCCGTCCCGCCCCCTACGCCGGCAGGGATGGCCAGACGGCACCAGCCCAGGGCCTCCCGGCGGACCAGACGCATCACCTGCTTGGGGGTGGCGCCCAGGCAGCGCAGGAGACCAAAGAACTCCGTCCGCTGGGCCACGCTGCTGTTGAGGCTGCTGGCGATCATCAGCACCCCGGCCCACAGCACCAGAACCACCAGGATCCCCGCCGAGGCATAGATCCGCATCATAAAGGAGTCCCGGCTCTGGCCCAGAAGGCCCAGGAGTTTGACGTTCTCCGACACCTGCTCGTCCTGAAGATGAAAGGCGTCTTTCAGAGCCTGGATGTCGCCAGGGATGTTCCGGGTACTGGAAAAGCGCAGATAGAAGACGGTCTGGTAGTCCGGGGCGTCGCCGTTGGTGACGCCGGGGTAGAGGGCGCGATAGTCCTGCATCCCCAGGGCTACAAGGTAGGCGTCAAAGCGCAGAGCCCCAGGGACGTCTGCCAGAAAGCCGGAGAGGCGGAAGGTCCGCGCTCCGTCGGGACAGTCCACGGTGATGGGATCTCCCAGCTGCAAGCCCAGGGTTTTGCGGGCGTTTTCCGTTACCAGGGCCTCCTCGGGGGCGGTTGGGAACGCACCCTGGGTGAGCTGGGCCTGGGGGTAGACGGAGAGGAAATTCCCCTCGATGCCGATGAGGCAGCAGTCCTTCCCGGCCAGGGAATAGCCTTGGTCCAGGCGATAGTTCAGGGCGCTGTAAGGCGCGATGACCTCCACATCCGGCCGCAGGGCCATCAGGGCGGCGTCTTCGTCGCGAATGTCTTGCAGGGCGATGTGCCAGTCCCCGTCCTCCTGGCGGGCCTGGAGCTGCTGGGCCTGGATGAACAGATCCGCCATGCCGAAGATGGCCGTGACCAAAAACACCGACAGGAGGATGCACAGCACCGACATCCGGCTTTGCCGGCGGTGGACTTTAGCGAATATTGGGACGAGATCAAGATAGTGTTTCATCGCGTGTCCCTCCCAAGTCCGTGAGCACCCCGTCACTGACCTGGAAGACCTGGTCCACGGCGGCGGTGAGGCTGCGGTTGTGGGTAATCATGAGGATGGTCTGCTGATAGTGCCGGGCGGCCTGGGTCAGCAGCTCCATGACGTCCTGGCTGTTCCGGCGGTCCAGGTTGCCGGTGGGCTCGTCGGCCAGGATGAGTTTGGGCCGGGTGATGAGGGCCCGTCCGATGGCCGCTCTCTGCTGCTGTCCTCCGGAGAGCTGGTGGGGCAGATGATGCCGCCGGGCGGTGAGGCCCAGCAAGTCCAAAAGCTCTGCCACGGCGGCGGGGTCGGGACGCCGGGCGTCCAGGAGGAGGGGGAAGAGGATGTTCTGCTCCACAGTAAGCTCACGGACCAGCTGGTAGGATTGAAAGACAAAGCCGATGCTCCGGCGGCGGAAGATGGTCCGCTGCTCCTCCGGCAGGGCGAAGAGGTCCTGCCCGTCCATGGTTACGGTGCCGGAGGTGGGGGTGTCCAGGGCGCCGACGCAGTGGAGCAGGGTACTCTTGCCCGAGCCGGATTCCCCTACCACAGCGGCAAAGCACCCCTTTTCCAGAGAGAAGGACACGTCCTTCAGGGCCTCCACCTGGGCCTCACCCTGGCCGTAGGTCTTGCAGAGATGGGATACGTTCAAAAGTTTCATAGGATACGGCCTCCTTTTCTGCCCTGAGTATAGCAGGAGGAACTTACAATCAGGTGAATCTCAGCTTACGATCCTGTAAGGAAGGAGAGGGTGAACACAGCACCCGCCCCGGGGCTGCTCTGGAGGGAGAGGATCCCGCCCTGTCCCTCCACGATGGATTTCGCCAAGGGCAGACCCAGACCTACCCCGGCGTGGTCCTGGGCTTGCCGGCTGCGGTAGAAACGTTTGAAGATATGGTGGATGTCCTCGGGGGCGATGCCGCAGCCGTCGTCGGCCACGGTGAGGCGGGTCAGGCCCGGGGTCTGGCTCCAGCGGACCTGGACGGTTCCGCCGGTCTGGGTGTGGTCCAGGGCGTTTTTGACCAGATTCCCGATGGCCTCACAGGTCCAGACCCGGTCGCAGAGGAGGACCGCTTCCGCCGCCCCTTCCAGGCAGAGGGATTTTCCCTCCTGCTGGGCCCGGGTGCGCAGCTCGGAGACGGCCTGCTCCGCCAGGGCCGGGAGGGGGGTAGGCTGTAAGTCAAAGACGATGCTGCCGCTGTCCAGCCGGGTGAGTTTGAGCATGGATTGGATCAGCTGCTCCATCCGCGCCAGGGCGGCGGCGATCTTGGCGGCGAAGGCGCGCACAGCGTCGGGGTCCTCCGCTTCGTTTTGGAGGAGCTCCTGGTAGAGGTTCAGGGCCGCCAGAGGTGTTTTCAGCTGGTGGGAGATATCCGCGATGGTCTGCTTGAGAAAATCCTTGGTCTGACGCTGGACATCGTTTTGCGCCTGGAGCATGGAGGAGAGGTTCCCCACAGCGGCGAAGAGCTGGCCCAGGGAGCCCTCCCGGTCCTGGGGGAGGCGGCGGGAGTAGTCCCCTTGAAGGTAATCGGCAAGGACCGCTTCCGCCTGCGCGTAGAGTCTCTGCCGCCGGCGGAAAAAGACCGCCGTCCCGGCCAGGAGCGTCCCGGAGAGCAGGACGGCCAGAAGGAGGGCGGTCCGGGCGGAACTGTGCCAGAGGGATCCCGAAAGGGGAGCGGCGGGAAGCCCCAGGGCGCAGAGCAGGGCACGGCCTTGCTCTGTGACGTCGGTCTCGGTGAGGGCCGCCGCGGCGGTTTCCCGGGAAATCCCCCGCGCCAGCAGGGCAGAGGCTGTTGCAGCGTCCCGCTGAAGCTGGAGGGCCTGTGCCGCCTCCGCCGTCTGGGCGGAGGAGAAGAGCAGGGCGGCAAACAGCCCCAGGACAAAGAGCAGCAGAAAGCCGAAGAATCTCTGACGGTCTTGATCAAACCTCATGGTGTCGCCTCCCATACATAGCCGAAGCCCCGCACCGTCCGCAGCCGCCGGGGATGGGAGGGGTCCTCCTCCACCTTTTCCCGCAGGCGGCGGACGTAGACGGAGAGGGTGTTGTCGTCCACGAAGTCCCCGGCGCTGTCCCAGAGGGCGTCCAGGAGCCGGGCCCGGGTGATGACCTGTCCGGCGCTGCCTGCCAGCAGGCACAGCAGACGGTACTCCGCCCCGGTGAGGGTCAGCGCCTCGCCTTTCAGCACAGCGCGGCTGTGGAGCAGGTCGATGCGCAGATCGCCGCAGAGCAGGGTATCCGGCGGCGCCGCGGACCCGGCCCGTCGGAGCAGAGCCCGGATGCGGGAAAAAAGCTCCCCCAGCTTGAAGGGTTTTGTGATGTAGTCGTCCCCGCCGCTGTCCAGGCCCCGGATGATGTTCATCTCCTCATCGGCGGCGGTGAGGAAGAGGATGGGGATCTTGGCGTCCCGCCGCCGGACGGCCTCGCAGACCTGAAAGCCGCTGCCGTCGGGGAGGGCCACGTCCAGGATCAGCAGGTCGAAGTCTCCCGGCTGGGCCAGGCGCTGGCAGGCCTGGGTGACGCTGCGGCAGGCGGTGACTTGAAAGCCCTGCTTTTCCAGGGCGTAGCACAGGCCGTCTATGAGGCTGAGATCGTCTTCCAAGAGAAAAATTCTGTCCATCTTGACCCCTCCTTTGTGCCTATGATACGGCAGGATGCCCCGCAATGCAAGGGACTTTTCCTTGCGTATTTTGAAAAAGCCATGTATAATACAGCAAAAGGAATGAAAGACCGGAGACCTTCCGGAGAGAGGATACCCTATGATACGAGTGATACTATGGGATGTGGACAACACCCTCCTGGACTTCATCGCCGCCGAGCGGCAGGCATTGCAGCATTGCTTTGCCCGCTTCGGCCTGGGCCCCTGTGACGAGGACCGGGTGAAGCGGTATTCCGCCTTGAACGCCAGCTTTTGGCGGCGGTTGGAGAAGGGGGAGATCAGCAAGCAGGAGCTGCTGCCCGGACGCTTCCAGGCGTTTTTTGAGGCGGAGGGCATCCCCTTTACAGCGTACCTGGACTTCAACGAGGCCTATCAGCGGGAACTGGGAGACACCATCGTCTTTTTGGATGACAGCTACGCCGTGATCCGCTCCTTCCAGGGGAAGGCGCGGCAGTACGCGGTCACCAACGGGACCTTAGTGGCCCAGAGCCGGAAGCTGGAGAAATCGGGGATCGGGGCCATGCTGGACGGGGCCTTCATCTCGGAGCAGATGGGGGCGGAAAAACCCTCTCCGGCCTATTTTGACAAAGTGCTCCAGGCCATTGGCCCCTGTGCGCGGGAGGAGGTCCTGATCGTGGGGGACTCCCTCACCAGCGATATGCGCGGCGGCAGCTGGGCAGGGCTGCGCTGCTGCTGGTACAATCCCCAGGGGGCGCCGCTGCCGGAGGATATGACCATTCACTATGATATCCGACACCTGAGCCAGGTGGCGGAGGTATTGCAGCAGGAGGAAGCGCGATGATTCGTAAGGGAAGAGAGCAGGACCTGCCCCAGGTCGCGGCCATTTACGACCACATTTTGACCGAGGAAGAGGCGGGCCGGTCCACAGTGGGCTGGGTCCGGGGGGTGTACCCCACGGAGGCGACGGCACGGGAGGCGATGGACAAGGGAGAGTTATTCGTCCTGGAGGAGGACGGCGGGATCATAGCGGCGGCGAAGATCAACCAGGAGCAGGTACCGGAGTACGCGCAGGCGCCTTGGCGGTATGCGGATGTGCCGGAGGAGCAGGTGATGGTGCTGCATACGCTGGTGGTGGACCCGGCCCAGGCGGGGAAGGGGGCAGGGCGTGCATTCGTGGCGTTCTATGAGGAGTATGCCCGGACACATGGCTGTGCATATTTGCGGATGGATACGAATGTGAAGAACCAGGCGGCCCGCCGTCTCTACGCACACCTTGGCTATTGGGAGGTGGGGGTAGTCCCCTGTATCTTCAACGGGATCGAGGGTGTGGAACTGGTCTGTTTGGAGAAGAAGCTGTAGGAAAACTGTGCGTTGCTTCGTTTGCGTGGATGTGCTATGATGAGAGGGGAAGGGATACGAGTATGGCGCTGCAATTTGAGTGGGACGAAGAAAAGAACCGTATCAATCGTGAGAAACATGGGATCTCATTTGAAACTGCCTTATATGTATTCCAGGATGAATATTATATAGAGATGTACGATTTTGAGCATAGTATAGAGGAAGATCGCTATATTGCGATTGGAATGGTTGAAGATTTACTGTTTGTAGTTTTCATAGAGAGAAGGGAAGCGATTCGTTTGATTTCTGCGAGGCTGGCAACAGAAAGGGAAAGGGGGCTTTATTATGACCAAAACTTTTACACTTAAAGAAGGACAAAAGCCGGCCAAGGAACAGTTGGAGGAGGTCAGAGAAGCCGCGAAGCGGGAGATACAGTTTGATGAAGATGCTCCGGAACTATCTGCGGCAATGTACAAGGCATTCAAAAGTTCTGTAGCACAGCGCAACAGAAGGAAAAGGAACGCCTGATAACCGAAGGTTTACAAGACCGTTTGCCAGACAAAACAGGCAAACGGTCTTTTTTATCCCAAGGACAGCATGACGGCTGTGTCATGCTGTCCTCAAAGGAGTATGATTTTTTAGAACCGGAAATCCCGCTCCCCCTGCCCGATCTTCACGAGCTTATCCCGGGTAAATTCCCGGACAGTTTCCTTGGGGATGTGCTCCAGCTGTTCCCGGATACACGCCTCCCCAACGGCCTTGGTATCCGGGGCGGCGTAGTCCTCCAGGTACTCCTGCAAAGTCATGAGGGCGTTGGGCAGGCAGCAGTTTTGAATCTCTCCGGACTTACACAGGGACATAAAACGGTCCCCGGTGCGGCCCTCCCGATAGCAGGCGGTGCAGAAGGAGGGGATGTGGCCGCAGTCCATGAGCCAGTGGACCACTTGGTCCAGGGTCCGGCGGTCGGAGACGTCGAACTGGGCGGAGTTCTCTTCTTCGGGCTCCTCCTCCACATAGCCGCCGACGCTGGTGCGGGAGCCGCCGGAAATTTGAGAGATGCCCAGATGCAGCACCCGCTCCCGGACCTTGGCGCTCTCCCGGGTGGAGACGATCATGCCGGTGTAGGGGACCGAGACCCGGATGCAGGCGACTAACTTGCAGAAGATATCGTCGGAGATCCCGTTGTCAAAAGCGCCGGGGTCGATGTCGTCGGCGGGACAGACCCGGGGGACGCTGATGGTGTGGGGGCCAACCCCGAACACGGCCTCTAAATGCTCGGCGTGCATCAGCAGCCCTGCAAACTCATAGCGGTAGCCTTCCAAGCCAAAGAGGACCCCCAGCCCGACATCGTCGATGCCGCCCTCCATGGCGCGGTCGTGGGCCTCGGTGTGGTAGGCGTAGTCGCGCTTGGGCCCGGTGGGGTGGAGCTTTTCATAGCCCTCTTTGTTGTAGGTCTCTTGGAAGAGGATATAGGTTCCGATCCCGGCCTCGTGGAGTTTGCGGTAGTTTTCCACGGTGGTGGCGGCGATGTTCACGTTCACCCGGCGGATGGCCCCATTCTTGTGCTTGATGGAGTAAATGGTGTCGATGCTCTCCAGGATGTACTCGATGGGGTTGTTTACCGGGTCCTCTCCGGCCTCCAGGGCCAGACGCTTGTGGCCCATGTCCTGAAGGGCGATGACCTCGGCGCGGATCTCTTCCTGAGAGAGTTTTTTTCGGGCGATGTGCTTGTTTTTCAGGTGGTAGGGACAGTAGAGGCAGCCGTTGACGCAGTAGTTGGACAGGTACAAGGGGGCGAACATGACGATGCGGTTGCCGTAAAAATCCTTTTTGATCTGCTCGGCCAGGGCGAACATCTCTTGGGTCTTGTCCTCCAGCTCACAGGCCAGGAGGACGGAGGCCTCCCGGTGGCTCAGGCCCTTGCGCAGACGTGCCTTGTCTAAGATCTGGTCGATGAGGGCGGCGTCGGTCTTGTGGGCGTCAGCGTAGGCCAGGGTGTCTAAAATCTCCTGGTGATGGATAAATTCTTCCGCGTGTTTAGATTTGGGATTATACATAGTGGATAGCGTCCTTTCTTTCCGGTCAGCACGAGGCTTCCCCGTCAGTTTGTTTTAGTGTAGTGGCAGGAGGCCGCTTCCGGTCCCCGCGATGGACAGCGATGTGGCAGCCGATTTCCGCCAGACGGGCCTCCAGCAGGGAGATCCCCTGGGCCGACTCGCCGCCGATGCTGCACTTGTTGTCGTATAGGGCATAATCCCCCCGGACCTCTGGCGGAGAGAGGTTTGGCATACACACGTTGGCCCCGGCCTGGATGCCCAGCTCCCGGCCCTGGGGATGAAGCGTGCCCAGGGCCGTGGTGGCCGGCAGCAGCACCGAGGGCAGGAGCAGCCGGACCAGGGCCAGGAGGCAGAGGGTCAGGTCCAGGTCCCCTGGGGGATGGTGGCCCAAGGGGGTGTCTTTCTGGGGCAGGAAGGGGCCAAGGCCCACCATGTCCGGCTGAAAGTCCTGCAAAAAACAGAGGTCCTCTGCCAGGTGGTGGATCGTTTGGCCGGGAGACCCGACCATGAAGCCGCAGCCCACCTGATAGCCGATGTCCTTCAAGTCCCAGAGACAACGTCTGCGGGTTTCCGGGGATAACGCTTTGGGGTGCAGACTGCGGTAGTGGGCGTCGTTGGCCGTCTCATGGCGCAGGAGGTAGCGGTCCGCTCCGGCGTCATACCAGCGTTGGTAGACCGCCCGGGGCTGCTCCCCCACAGAGAGGGTGAGGGCACAGTCCGGGTGCGCCGTTTTGATGGCGGTGATGAGGGTTTCCAGACGCTCCGGGGTGAAGTAGGGGTCCTCGCCCCCTTGGAGGACGAAGGTACGATAACCCAGGGCGTAGCCCTCCCGGCAGCAGGCCAATATTTGCTCCGGGGTGAGGCGATAGCGGTGGACTGCCCCGTTGGAGCGGCGGATGCCGCAGTAAAGGCAATCGTTTTTGCAGACGTTGGTGAACTCGATGAGGCCCCGGATATAGATCTCGTCGCCGTAATGGTGCCGCCGGACCGTCGCGGCCCGCTGAAAAAGCGTCTGGGTCAGGGCCGGGGTACGGTTTTGAAGGAGGGCGGCGAAGTCTTTCTGGGTGAGGGGCGCGCCCTCTTCCAGGTGGTCCAGAAGGGCGAGCATTTACGCGCCCTCTTCCGGGAGCTTGGAATAGACCGCCTTGGCGGTGATGCCGGGGAGCATCCCCACCTTTCCCGCCAGGGCGCTGACCACGTCCTCGGGGGCGTCTAGGACGATGCTGATGATGTTCAGTCCTCGCTCCCGGTGGGGCAGGCCCATGCGGCCGATGATATATTCCCGGGCATCGTGGAGCAGCTGGTTCAGGGGCTCCACGGACTCGGCCCGGTCTACGATGACGCCCAGCAGGGCCACGCGGTTTCTCTCCATAAGGGATTCCTCCTTTTTGTGTGGGGAATGAAAAAGACGCACCCCAAGAAGGGTACGTCAAACAAAGGCCCATGGCGGGCAGAGCGTCCCCTTCCCTGTCAGGGGGCAGCCCCTTCCACGTCAGGTTTCTGGCTTTAGTATATCCCAATCGTTTCGATTTGTAAACAGGTTTTTATAAAAAATCTGACCTATTCCACCATTTAACGGAAGAAATAATAAACAAAAACCGGAAGGATTACAGAAACCAAGGTATCATAAAAACCGTGGCCAATCATCAGGGGGACCAGGGATTTTTCTTTTCGGGATAAGTAATAAATACATAAAATCAACACGTTGGCAGCGATACTATAAAACCCGCCAAATCCATGCGGCAAGGAACTCCAATGGATTGCATAAAACAGGATCATGTTGATTACGACACAAATCCATTTTATGCGACATACATCCAGTGTTTTTTGCAATAAAAATCCCCGAAAAATAAGCTCCTCTGCAAAGCCGACACAGAAAAAGCAATACAAGGTGGTCATCAGGATGTAGGGGGCATTGGGCGCCATAGAAAGCAGGGAATAGTCCATTCCAATGATCAGAAGAGGGATCTGCTGTACAATAAACATTAGGATTCCTAATCCTAAGCCTTCCAGGATATTCCGGGGCTTCATCCGTTTCAATCCAAAGGAGGAGAGAGGCTTTTTTTCTGCTTTCAGAATATAAAGGACTATGACTGCGCAGGGAAACCAATAAGACAACACACCGATCCATAGTCCGCCCTCAGAGCCGAATACGTTTATCAAGATGGTAAGAAACAACATGAGAGAAAAGCATAGGATAATCTCTAAGATGCTTCGATTTCTGTTTATGGGTTCCACGTTTGAACACTCCTTTTTAAGTTTCATTTTGAATTCTCATTCTATCACATGATTAGTTTGCGTTCAATGGCTTCTGAAAATAAATAGAAACCTCCAGAAATATGTGTGGAAAAATATAGAGCAATAGAATTTGAGGGAATAACGCGGCAAGATGTGTGACAGCTTGAAAAGTGGATAGGGATGCCATGGCGAATCCGGAGTCGATTCCGTTGGGGAAGGTGCCATACCGGCGGGAAAAGAAAAGGGATAGGACAGCCAAGCGCGGCGTCCTATCCCTTGTTTTTATTTGGTGTTGGAAAAGCTCAGCGCATGACCATGCCGGTCTTGCGTTCGTTCCAAATGCGTTCAAAGGTGGCGGCGTTCTCCCAATACTGGTGTACTTGACCGCGGTTGTAATAGTTGTAGGGGTCGGAGATATAATACCCCTTCTCCGGGTCATAGCCGCAGACCAGGATGGCATGGTTGTTGCTGACCAGCCGCTGGGTCTGGCCTTCAATGATGTAATTGCGATAGAAGGGCGTGGCCCACCAGAGGGTCAGATATCCTACAACGCAGTTCCCCGCCAGCAGCTCTCGCTGGAGCTCTTCGATGGTGGCTCCCCGGAAGTCGGAGCAGAGGACTTCCCCGTTACAATAGCTGTTGGTGTACTCCGCCAGCTTGGCGGGGTAGATGGTGGTCCGGGTGCGCTTGGTGGTGTCAGGGACGTAGGGTGACCCCACAAAGCCCTTCTCCGGGTCGGAGCTGCTCCGGGGCAGGTCATCCAGGAAGGTCCGCAGGGGCACGTCCTTGGCAAAGCCTTTGGCCTGGAGGCCGGAGAGGGTGGCCACAGCCTCGCAGCCCACCCAGGCGCCGATGTCGTCGATCTGGCTGAAATAGGGCACGTCGGGCATCTGATAGGCGGGGTCTACCTGGGTGAGGACACCGTTGGCGTCGGCGCTGTAAGCCCCTAGGCGGCGGTCTGTGACCAGTTTTCCGTGGCGGTCAACATAGCAGAGTTGATCCCCTACGGTGTGGAAGCCCTGAGGGAAGCGCATCCCGGAGAGGTCCAGGGGGCCCCACTGTTCGGCGCTGCCGTCCGCGCTGGGGGTATGGGCTACAGCGGCCTCCACGATAGCGGCAGCGGCCCAGTGGCTGGAGCGCACGTCGGAGAACAGACCCAGCTGGAGCAGCCGTCCGGCCTGGGCGCTGTCGCCGCTGCGGCGGCAAATGCGGTTGATGATGGTGCAGGCCTCCGCCCGGGTGAGGGCCTTGTCCGGCTGGAAGCGTCCGTCGGGATAGCCGGAGAGCCAGCCCTGGGCTACGGCGCTGGAAATCTGAGCACTGGCCCAATGGTCTGCCGGGACGTCGGGGAACTGGGCAGGGTCCGCCTCAGTGGGTGCCAGACGGTAGAAGAGGTCGACAAACTCGGCTCTGGTGCAGGGCTCGTCAGGACGGAATTTCGCACCGTTGTCAAAAAGACCCAGGGCACAGAGGGCCCGGACACAGGGGGCATACCAAGCGTCCTGGGCTACGTCGGTATAGCCGCAGCTGTTCTGTCCGGCGTCGGGGTTTTCGATGAGACGATAGACCACCTGAGCCGCTTGGGCCCGGGTGAGGGTGCGGTCCGGCTGGAAGCTGCTGTTGGGGTAGCCTTCCATGTAAGGGGGGTGTCCCTGCTTGAGCACCGCTTCGGTGCGTGGGGGGACGGTTTCGTTGATGGGCATGATGCCTTCCTCCTCGTTCGATGGTTGTGTGCTCTTGTCCTCCGAGACACCGTCTGCCGGTGTTTCGGGCGTCTCCTCCAGAGGAGACGATGGGGCTCCTCCTGTTCCTTCCACAGCCAGGGCCCCTGCCGGACAGATCGTCGAGGCCAGGGCACAGACCAGGAACGCTGCGATGTATCGCTTCATAGCTCTCTCCTCTCCATCCTGCCGCTGGGGGAGACAGGATGTGTGCATTTTTAACAGATAAGATTATAGAACAGGAAGCGCAGGATGTCAAATGACTTTAAAAAAGGATAAGAACCGAGCGAAAAATGCCGTTTTTTTACAAGACAGCGGCCGAATTTGGTGATACAATAACAAAAAACGCCTGAACGCAGGCAGAGAGGAGGCGAGGAGATGCCGGCAGTGCAGCGGGACGTAGTCCGAAACCGGACCCTATCCCTGGAGGGATGGCACCTCCGGGGGCAGGTGGAGGCATTCCCCGCCCATTTCCATGACTACTACGTACTGGGGGTGGTGGAAGAGGGGGTGCGGCGCCTGCAATATCGGGGCGCCGCCTACGACATCGGGCCGGGGGACCTGCTCCTCTTCAACCCCGGAGATCCCCACGCCTGTGTCCAGGACAGCGGGGAGGGCTTTGACTACCGCTCCCTCCATCTTCCGGTCCAGGTGGTGGAGGCGCTTTGCGGACCGGTCCGCTTTGCCTGTCCCGTGGCCCGGGACCCGCGCGCCGCCGCATCCCTGCGCCGCTTCCACCAGAGCGTAATGGAGGGCGGGGCCAGAGAGATGGAGGGCTTGGCGCAGTGGGTCCGGCGCTATGCCGCTCTCCCGGAGCAGCGGGGAGAGATGGAGCGGACCGGGGTGGAGGCCGCCTGTGCCTTTATGGCCGCCCATTACAGCCAGCGCCTTACCCTTCAGGACATCGCCCAGCCAGCGGGGATGAGTGTATCTACGCTCCTGCGTACCTTTGCCCGGACCAAGGGCCTCACGCCCCATGTCTACCTGGAGAGCCTGCGGATCAGTGCGGCCCAGGCTCTGCTGGAGCAGGGGGTCTCGCCGGCTCAGGCGGCGCTGGAGACGGGCTTTTCGGATCAGAGCCATTTTACCCATCGCTTCTCTCGCCTCCTGGGCCTGACCCCTGGAGCCTATCGTGACAGTGCAGAAAGGACGAGACCATGAAACATACCCAAACCGCCGGACACCTCCTGGCCCTGCTGACCATCGCCATCTGGGGGACCACCTTCATCGCCACAAAACTCCTCCTGGAGGTGCTGGAGCCGGTGGAGATCTTGTTCATCCGCTTCCTGATGGGCTATTTTGCCCTGCTGCTGGCCTGTCCTAGGAAACTGCCCTGGGGCGGCTGGCGGCGAGAGCTGGCCTTGATCGCGGCGGGGCTGAGCGGCGTCACCTTTTACTATCTGCTGGAAAACATTGCCCTGTGTTACACCATGGCCTCGAATGTGGGGGTGATGGTGTCGGTATCGCCCTTTTTCACGGCGCTGCTTTCCTGGCTGATTTTGCGGGAGACGCGTCCCGGCGGACGCTTTTTCCTGGGCTTCGCAGTGGCGATGGTGGGGATTTGTCTCATCAGCTTCCAGGGCCGTGAGCTTTCCCTAGGCCCCAGAGGGGACCTGCTGGCATTACTGGCGGCCCTGGTGTGGGCGGTATATTCGGTGCTGACCAAACGCGTCAGTGCGTGGGGGCACCCCACGGTGCTGAGTACCCGGCGGGTGTTCGCGTATGGACTTCTGGGGATGCTCCCAGCTCTGGCCGGATTTGGCTTCCACCCTGACCTGATGTTGATTCACGACCCGGCCTGCGTAGGGAACCTGCTCTTCTTGGGGCTGGGCGCGTCGGCGCTGTGCTTCGTGACCTGGGGCAGTGCGGTGAGGGTGCTGGGGGCGGTGAAGACCAGCGTGTATATCTACATGGTGCCGGTGATCACCCTGCTCTGCTCCCGCCTGGTGCTGGGGGAGCGGTTGACGGGATGGGCCTTGCTGGGGGCGGTGCTGACGCTGGGTGGATTGGGCCTGTCTCAGGGGGCGGGAGTAAAATCTCGTGTGGAGAAGAACGACTTCTTAAATTCTCATTAAGTTCTCCTTAAAATCCACCCCGAAGGCTTGACGCCTGCCATACCCTGTCGTAGTATGAATACAGACACACAAAAAGGAGGACCATCCCCATGCGAAAAGCGACGATCTGTTTGGCATTCCTCATGTTTCTGGCCTGTATAGGTTGCGCTGGAGACCTTTCAAACGACGTGTTTTACGGCTGTACACTCACCGTCACCAACTATTCCCCGCGTCCCATCACGGACACCACCGTAACCCATGACGGGCAGGTGGTGGGGGCTTCTCCCCAGGCTATCCAGGACACACAAGTTTGTATCTTCTCTCTCGTTGACAACAGCGCGCAGGCCCATGCGTATACTTACACCGTCTCCTTCCGCGACCCCGAAGGGGAGGAGCATTCTGAAACCTTCACCGTCGATTTGAGGGAGTGTACCCAGGTGCTTCTGGCGGTGGGGGAGGAGAACGGTGTCTGGTCCATCGGCTACGACGCCGCCACCGCCCAGATCCGTGGGAAATAAAGAACGACCCCTCTGAAAAGCCGGTGCTTTCCAGGGGGGTCGTTTCATCGTTTGTAGATCCTATGCAGGAAGGCCGTTCAAAACCGCGCCATCCCACTCTTCCGCGCCTCTTTCGCCACCGCCGCCGCCACGGCATAGGTGGCCCGCTGGTCCAGCGGTGAGGGCAGGATGTACTCCGCCGAGAGCTGGGCAGGCGTCACCGCCTCCGCCAGCGCCAGGGCCGCCGCCTGCTTCATGGCCTCGGTGATCTGCATCGCGCCGCAGCTCAGCGCCCCCTTGAACACCCCAGGGAAGACCAGCACGTTGTTGATCTGATTGGGAAAGTCTGAGCGGCCAGTCCCCACCACCGCCGCCCCGTGGGCCTTGGCCACGTCGGGCATGATCTCCGGCACGGGGTTCGCCATCGCCAGCAGGATGGGGTCCTTGGCCATGGATTCCACCATCTCTCCAGTGACCATACCAGGTCGGGACACGCCAATGAACACGTCTGCCCCAATGAGCGCGTCCGCCAAGGTCCCAGTCCGTCCATCAGGGTTCGTCCGAGCGGCCAGTTCCTCATGATGGGCAGGCTGTCCCGGGGTGCCGGGACAGAGGATGCCGTCCCTGTCGCACAGGGTCATCTTGGAAAAACCCAGGTCCAGCAGCAGACGGGCGGCAGCGGTCCCCGCCGCGCCGATGCCGTTGAGCACCACCCGGACCTCCTCTTTCGCCTTCCCCACCACCTTCAGGGCGTTGGTCAGGGCGGCGGTGATGACCACGGCGGTCCCGTGCTGATCGTCGTGGAACACGGGGATGTCACATAATTCCTTCAACCGCCGCTCGACCTCAAAGCAGCGGGGGGCGGCGATGTCCTCCAGGTTGATCCCCCCAAAGCTCTTGGAGATCAAGGCGATGGTGCGGACCAGCTCGTCCACATCCTGGGTATCCACGCACAGGGGGAAGGCGTCCACCCCGGCGAACTCCTTGAAGAGCACGCACTTGCCCTCCATCACGGGCATCCCCGCCAGAGGGCCGATGTTCCCAAGGCCCAGGACGGCGGAGCCGTCGGTGATCACAGCCACCATATTCTGCCGCCGGGTGAGGGCATAGGAGCGCATGGGGTCCTTTTGGATCTCCAGGCAGGGGGCCGCCACCCCCGGCGTGTAAGCCAGGGACAGGTCCTCCTGGGTATGGATGGGGCAGCGGGAGATGACCTCCAGCTTGCCTTTCAGCTCTTCGTGCAAGGCCAGGGAGCGGGCACTGATATCCATGTAAACGTCCTCTTTTCTTTCAATAAGCTAAATTAAACCATGGCTTCCGGATGGAAGGCGGTGTCGAAATCCTCGGGGGTGAAGAGCCCCAGGGCTACGGCGGCGTCTTTGAGGGAGATACCCTCCTTGTGGGCCAGCTTGGCAATCTTGGCCCCGTTCTCATAGCCCACGATGGGGGTGAGGGCGGTGACGGTCATCAGGGAGCGGTGGAGGTTTTCCGCCATCTTCTCCCGGTTGGCGCTGAGGCCCTCCAGACAGCGCCGGGTGAAGGAGTCCACCCCGTCAGCCAGCAGCTGCACAGACTGCAAGTAATTGTAGGCCAGCAGGGGCATATACACGTTCAGCTCAAAATTGCCCTGGCTGGCGGCGATGCCCACGGCGGCGTCGTTGCCCATGACCTGGACCGTTACCATGGTCAGCGCCTCGCACTGGGTGGGGTTCACCTTCCCGGGCATGATGGAGGAACCCGGCTCATTCTCCGGGATAAAAATCTCCCCCAGGCCGCAGCGGGGGCCAGAGGCTAGCCAGCGGACATCGTTGGCGATCTTCATCAAATTCCCCGCCAGGGCCTTCAAGGCCCCGTGGGAAAAGACCAGGGCATCCTTGGCCGTGAGGGCGTGGAACTTGTTGGGGGCGGTGCGGAAGGGACAGCCTGTCAGTTCCGCC
The DNA here is from genome assembly GCA_022792035.1 of Ruminiclostridium sp. GTDB lineage: Bacteria > Bacillota > Clostridia > Oscillospirales > Oscillospiraceae > Evtepia. The sequence goes on from JAAWAE010000084.1 coordinate 30,993, forward strand.
GCCTTCTCCGCCGCCTTCTCCGCAAAACCGGCCGGCGCGTTCAGGCCCGTCCCGACAGCGGTCCCCCCCAGGGCCAGCTCATAGAGACCGTCTAGGGAGGCTTCGAGAAAGGCCCGGCTGTGCTCCACCATGCTCCGCCAGCCGCTGATCTCCTGGGCAAAGGTGATGGGGACGGCGTCCTGCAAGTGGGTCCGCCCGGTCTTCACCGCGTCCCGGTTCTCCTCCTCCAAGCGCTGCAGGCAGGCGGTCAGCCGCTCCAGGGCGGGGAAGAGACGCTCCCGCACCGCCAGCACCGCCGAGAGATGCAGGGCGGTGGGGAAGGTGTCGTTGGAGCTCTGGGACATATTCACATGGTCGTTGGGGTGCAGCAGTTCCGCCCCCGCCAGCTGGTTGCCGTAGCGAAAACATCTTCTCATCATCAAATACATAAGAAGACATTGCGCGGGGCATCATCTCCAGCAGATAGGAGTAGTCCTTCTCCACCCCG
>JAAWAE010000085.1 GCA_022792035.1 Ruminiclostridium sp.
AAGCCGGAAAAAATATCAATTTTTGTCATGCTTGATTCCTCCCACAAAATTTCTGGCTATCTTTTATCGAGGGCAAATTCCCTGCCCTCTGGGTCTTTCTATGCGGTTCGCCCTATGCTATCCTGCCTGGGGACCAGTGCAGAACATGGTAAAGGTCCCGCTGCACAGGAGTTTTCCCGCTCCGTCCCGAAGCTCTGCCTCCACTACGCAGATGGTCTTGCCCCGGCTCTTTACCCGTCCTTCGGCAACGAGACGGTCACTTTTTGTATTCCGAAAAAAGGAAAAACTGCTGCTGATGGTAACATAGCGCATCCCATTGCTCCGGGCCGCGCCGCCGCAGACACAGTCCGCCATGGTCAAGAACATTCCGCCGTGAACCGCCCCGTAAAGGTTGCGGTTTACCTCATTCAGCTCCGCCTCCACTCGGGCGTAATCCTTCTCCATGGCCGTGAGGCGAATACCGTTGTGGCACATGAAGTGGTTTTGACTGTTGGTGGCACGAATCATCGCATCGTAGTCCATGGGGTCTCCCCTCCCAAACTAAAAGATCACAAAGGTGACGCCGTTGTTGTATCGCTCCAGATCTCGGTCCCGGCGCAGGGCGTCACAGCGGGAAAAGGCCCGGCGGGTGGGTTCCTCGAAAATAGAAAAGCGTTCCCCAGGGATAAAATCCTGGACCTCCCCAACATTTTTCAGCCGCTGGAGGTATTTGCGTGTTTCTGTACGAATCCGCCCGCCGGTGCCGGAGGAGCCATAGCCATGGATGAGTTTTAGGGCATCAAACCCCATGCGGCGGCTCTGGTGGAGCTCGAAGGTCAGGCGCTTGATGGCTTGATCCACGAAGGGACGGCCCAGCTCCAGGTTCACCTCCCGGAGACCACCGGTTTTTCCCGCCATGGCTCAGCCGTCCAACTGCTTACGGCACTGGTCCAGGAAGAAATCGAAAATCTTCTGGCCGTCTGGACCGCCGTCCGCGCCGTTCATCTGTTCCGGATGGAACTGGACGCCCCAGAAGGGCAGTTTGCTGTGCTGGATGCCCTCTACCACGCCGTTTTCATCCCAAGCGGTCTTGTATAAACCCTGGCCCAGCTTGAACACAGCTTGGTGGTGGGAGCTGTTCACCACGATTTCGTCTCCATAAAGATCATGCAGCATGGTATAAACGCCGATCCCGATGGGATGATAGCGGCTCTCTCCATCCTCTTTCTGTGCGTGGATATCCAGCATGGGGGGATTCATGTCCTGGTAGATGGTACCGCCCAAAGCGATATTCAGAACTTGATGGCCCCGACAGATCCCCAGGATGGGTTTGTTTTCGTTGACACAGCGGCTTATCAGGGCCAGCTCTGCCTGATCTCGAGGGCGGTCGATTTCTACGGAACCCAGGTTGGGTTCCTCAAATTCGCTGGGGTCCATATCCCCGCCGCCGGCCAGGATCAGGGCATCGAAGTCCATTTCCGGGTCTGGACAGTGGAAGGACAGGGCTTCGCCGCCGGCCTTCTCCACCGCCGCCTCATAAAGCCCGCTGCTCTTTGGAGAGCGGGAAATCAGAATCTTTGGCTTCACAGACATTCCTCCTACAGGGAAAGGGTCCCCTTTCCAGTTTCTTGTCTCTTATTATAGCACGGTCCCGGGAAAGAAAGAAGTGCAAATGCTCAAAGTATGCTCTCCTCTTCCAGGCTTCGGTAATCCAGTTTCCCCCGCCCGGTGAGGGGGAGTTGGGTGTGGAAACGGTAAGCTGCGGGATAGATGTAACTGTTCAGGTCGCGCTTGCACAGAGCACGAAGCTCCTGTTCCAGCACGGCCTCGTCTGTCCCGGCTTTGGCCACGATGTGAGCCACCGGACGGACCTCGCCCTGCGGGGAGCGTCCGGCTACGACGGCGCAGTCACTTACGTCTTCCCGCTGCAAAATGCACGCCTCGATGACCGTGGGAAAAATCTTAAAGCCATTGCGGGAGATCATCCGCTTGCTGCGCCCTGTGACCACTATGCCGCCGTCGGGGCGGATTAGGCCCAGGTCCTGGGTCCAGATCCAGAGTCGCCCGTCGGGGCCGGGTTTTAATACCTGGCTGTCCGCCTGGGGCAGGTTATAGTATCCGTTCATCACAGTGTCGCTGTAAATGAGAAGCTCTCCCTGCTCCCCCGGCGGGAGGGCAAGATGGGTCTCCGGGTCCACAGCAAGGATCTCACAGCCTGGGAGTGGGTGTCCCACACAGCCCACTTCCTCCCGCCAAGGGCCGTAGTTCAGGCAGACGATGCCGATGACCTCGGACATCCCATATTCCTTGATGAGAGAGGCTGTGCAGCCTCGCTCTGCCAGGAAAGTATTGATGCGACGTTCCATCTCTGGGGAGAGTGCGTCCCCGCCGTTGCGGGGGTTTTTCAAGAAAGAGAGGTCCGCATTTTGTGCGGCCTCGCTTTGCAGCAAACGCTGCCAATAGGCACTGGTCCCGCTGACCTGTTCCGGCCGGTACCGCAGCAGCAAGTCTCCCAGCTGATCCCCACGGAAGAGAGGGGCTAGGATTACCGTCATACCCAGGCATAAGGGGATATGGATGCACTGGCAGAGGCCAAAGGCCGCAAAAATGGGCAGAAGGGTCAGCGTTGCGCCGCCGGGACCGTAAAGGGTCTCCCCTTTCCGGTACTGTTCCAAGGAGGCCCGAAAGGCACGGCGGGAGAGCATCACGCCCTTGGCCGGGCCGGTGGTGCCGCCGGTGTAGGTGATGGCGGCGGCGGCCTCCCAACGGGTGTCCTCCGGCGGGCATTTTCCAGGTTCCTGAAGAAGATCTGACCAGGATAGGCAATCTCCTCCCGCCTTCTCTTGCCAATGTCCCGTCCCCAGCTTTTCACTCAGGGATGAGGGCAGATAGGGCGCGATGGGCAGCACGACGAAGTGTTCCGCCGGAGATGCCCCCCGATTGCGGTAAACCTTTTCAAAGGCCAGCTCCACCACCAGCACCACCCGGGATGCCGCATGGCACAGATAACCCTCCACCTCCGCAGGGGCCAGTTTCATGTCCACAAAGTTTGCCACCGCGCCGATGCGGTCGATGGCATAAAAAGCCGCCACAGCCTCAGGGGTATTCATCACCAGCAGGGTCACCAGCTCCCCGGGCTGGACCCCTAGGGCTCGGAGTCCGGCCTCCGCTTGAAGGATGGTCTGGAACAGGTCCCCGTAGGACAGCGACTGCGCACCGCAGCGCAGGGCGCACTGCTCGAACCGCTCCTCTTTTCCCCGCCAAAGGTCCCGGTACATGGTGTGCTCCATGGGTTTAGAGCAGGGTCAGCTTGGGTCCGCCGTCGGGATTGCGGTCCGGGTCACGGTCCGGCGAGCCGTTCTTGGCCACGGAAATGCTGGACGGGTCCATATCAATCTTTCGGATCATTAGTCCGGGGATACCGGAACCCGCCGCCAAAGACGTACAATGGGCCTGCATGAAGGGGAAGAGCTGGTCATAAACCTCTGCGTGGATCTGACGCTTCACCTCGTCGTTGGTGGCGCCGGTGCAGCTGAACACCCCCACCAGCTCCACGGACATGGTGAACTTCCCTCCAGCGAAAGCCTTGTCCCGCAAGGTTTGCTGGAGCTTGCCGATGCAGCGGGTCCCGTCCTGGGTGAAATTCACGTTGAGAGAAACGGAGTTGTCCAGCTGGACCTGTCCGGACTGGTCCAGTTTGTTGACCAGGTGGACCTCCTGAAGTTTTTGATTGAGCAATGCCGCGTTTGCCATGGGCGAACACTTCCTTTCTGGATTCTCCCGCACCCTGCGCAGGGCGCTTTGTGCGGGACAGGATTCCTATACACGATTCTTTTTTATTATAACCACGCTGGCAGGGAAAGTCCAGCGATTTCTTTCCGTCTGCCCAAATCAGGGCGAAGAGCGGCATAAACTCCGCCGGAATGCACACACTATAGGCTGATTGGAACCTTATGACAAAGGAGGGTCCTCCATGGATACGAAAAAAATCGGACAGCAGACCGTCCGTTTCGCCGCGCCGCCCTCCATCGCAGGATACGGCAACGCGGTGGGAAAGAAAGAGGGGCAGGGCCCCCTGGCCAGTTACTTTGACTACACCGGCCAAGACGACAGTTTTTCGGAAAAGAGCTGGGAGAAAGCGGAGACCGCCATGCAGAAAATGGCCTTAAATTATGCGTTGGAAAAGGCCGGCCTCCAGCCTGGACAGCTAGATTATATCTTCGCCGGGGACTTATTGAATCAGTGCATCGCCACCTCCTACTCTCTCCGGGCCCGCAATGTTCCCTTCTTTGGACTCTACGGAGCTTGCTCCACCATGGCGGAGAGTATGTCCCTGGGTGCCATGCTTCTGGACGGGGGCTTTGGCACCCATATCGCCGCGATGACTTCCTCTCATTTCTGCTCGGCAGAGCGGCAATACCGAAACCCTTTGGAATACGGCGGACAGAAACCTCCCACCGCACAGTGGACCACCACCGGTTCCGGGGCGGTCATTCTCTCCCGGGAGGGCAAAGGGCCTTACCTCACGCATGTGACCACAGGAAAGGTAATCGACAAGGGGATCACCGATGCCAACAACATGGGCGCCGCCATGGCCCCGGCGGCCTTCTCCACCCTGCGGGCCCACTTCCGGGACACGGGACGCAGTCCCAGCTTCTACGACCTCATTGTCACCGGGGACCTGGGAAGCCTGGGCAAAGAGATCGTCTTGGACTTCTTTGCCCAGGACGGAATCAAGCTGAAAAACTATGACGACTGCGGTGTGCTCCTCTTCGACCCCCAGCGGCAGGATGTCCACGCCGGAGCCTCAGGCTGCGGATGCAGTGCTGTCGTTCTCACCGGCTATCTTCTGCGGCAGATGGCCCTGGGGAAACTGAAAAATTTACTCTTCTGCGGCACCGGTGCCCTTCACTCCCCCACCGCAACGATGCAGGGCGAGAGCATCCCAGGCATCTGCCACGCCGTAGCCATCACCACCCAAAGTCAGGAGGGATCGTGATATGATGACTGAGCCGCGGGTTTATTTGGCTGCCTTTTTATGCGGCGGCATCCTCTGCCTCATCGGGCAGATTTTGATCGATAAGACAAAACTCACCCCCGCCCGGATCTTGGTAGTTTATGTTGTCACCGGCGTGGTCTTGGGGGCGACAGGGCTTTACCGCCCTCTGGTGGACTTGTGCGGCGCAGGCGCCACGGTCCCCCTCACAGGGTTCGGGTATAATCTTGCCATGGGTGTGTCCAAGGGCGTAGCGGAGAGCGGTTTTCTGGGAGCACTGATGGGCGGCGTTACCGCAGCCGCCGGAGGGATCACCGCAGCCGTCTTCTTCGGCTATCTGGTAGCTTTGTTCTTTAAGTCCAAACCAAAGAGCTAAGGAGCCTGCTTACTGCACAGGAAAAGCACACAAACCCATTGCCTTTTTCCCCACAAACTGTTATACTTGAGAAAATAGGGAAAAAGGAGGGTCTGGGATGATTACTTGGGAAGCATTGGAGGCCCAGTGCAGGCAGTGCCAGAGTTGTCCCCTGTGTGAGACCCGCAGGAACGTGGTCTTTGGCGTAGGAGACAGGCAGGCAGATGTCCTTTTCATCGGCGAGGGTCCTGGGGAACAGGAGGACCGCAGGGGTGAGCCCTTTGTGGGGCCTGCCGGACAGCTGCTGGATTTGATGCTCTCTGTCATCGACCTGGACCGCTCCCGGGTTTATATCGCCAACATCGTCAAGTGCCGTCCGCCCAAGAACCGGGACCCGCTGAACCTGGAGCAGGATGCCTGCATCGGCTACCTCCGTGCCCAAACCGCCCTCATCCGGCCCAAGATCATCGTGTGTCTGGGACGCATCGCTGCCATGCGCATCATTGACCCCAAGTTTCGTATCACGCGGCAGCATGGGGAGTGGTTTGAACGGGCGGGGGTGCAGATGATGGCCATCTATCACCCCTCCGCCCTGCTCCGGGACCCCAGCAAGCGGCCTGAGACTTTTGTGGACTTGAAGAGTTTGCAAGAGAAGATCCGGGTGCTGTGCCCCCATATCCTGGTGCGAGATTTTTGAATAAAACGCTGTAAATAAAATCAGTCCGACCAGCTGAGCACTGCCCAAATACAGTGCTCAGTTTCACTGTTTCGGGATAAAAGCAAAAATATATCCACATTTTCCTGTATACATCTTGATTGCCGGATACAAGCTGTGGTATAATCAACCTGCGGTCTGGAAATCAGTCCCGCAAGCACCAATTCCAATCAACATTTGAATGGAGGAATTTGAAGAATGAAAATGAAGAAGATCCTTGCACTCATCGCACTCATCCTGGCCTTGGTGTTGGCTCTGAACCTGTGCGCCTGCGGCGCCGGCACCGGTGACACCGACACCGAGCCCAACACCGACCCCGCAGCTCCTACCGACACCACCGAAGTGGACCCCAACACCATCGACGACACCATGACCTCCGAGGATGGCACCTATAAGCTGGGCTTCGTTACCGACGTAGGCCAGCTGAAGGACAAGTCCTTCAATGAGGGCACCTGGAACGGCGTGAAGCTCTACGCTGCCGCCAACGACCTGTCCTACAAGTATTATCAGCCCGCCAACGGCAACGAGGCGACCGACGATGACCGCTATGACGCTATGAAGGCCGCCGTGACCAGCGGTGCTGAGGTCGTGGTCTGCGCCGGCTTCCTCCAGGAAGCCGCTCTGAAGCGTGCCGCTCAGGAATTCCCTGAAACCAACTTCGTCTTCATCGACGGCTATGCTCTGACCACCGAAGAAAACGGAGAAGGCGATCCGATCCCCAATGTGGCTGGAATCTCCTTCAAGGAAGAGCAGAGCGGTTACTTTGCTGGGTATGCCGCCGTTATGGATGGCTACACCAAGCTTGGCTTCTCCGGCGGTGGCGGCGGCACCAACGATGAATGTGGTATAATTTCTACAGCACAGACAGACAAATTGAAAGTTGACGCCGATGAAAA
>JAAWAE010000086.1 GCA_022792035.1 Ruminiclostridium sp.
AGCACCACGACAAGATTTTCACTGTCAAGGTTATCAGGGACGGCGACCCCTTAGAGATTTTCACCAACAGCGACGGCGGGGTGGTTTTTAAGAAATACTCCCTCATGGGGGGACTGGGGGATTTTTCAGCCCAGCTGTGTGAATCCCTCTACAAGAGCACCGGGAAGCTGGTCACCATCACCGACCGCGACGCCTGCCTGGCCGTTGCCGGCGGCGGGAAGCGGGAGCTCACCGACAAAAACATTTCTCCGGCCCTGGCCCAGATCATGGAAGGCCGGCAGATCTATCAGTATGAAGAGGGCGAAGCTCAGCTGCCGGTGAGCGACTACAGCGACAACTATATCATCACCACCGCCGCCCCCATCCTGGCAGAGGGTGACGTGCTGGGCTGCGTGGTATTCCTCAGCGAGAAGGAGTCCGTGACGGTGAATGAGCTGGAGTATAAGCTGGCTCAGACCATTGCCGGGTTCCTGGGACGTCACATGGAAAGCTGACGTCCCCCAAACATAGGAAAAGGGCCCCAGGGACGCGGTTCGTTCGTCCTTGGGGTCCTTTTTGCGGGATGTCTGCCAAAGCCGCAGTGGAAATTTACGCGGGTTTGTGCTATACTGAACATAGGAAATGACGCAGCTGTAAACGAAGTGATAGCGTCGAAGGAGGTGCTTCAAATGGCCGGGGATTTGTTGATGAGTATCAGCCAGGACGAGCGGGAGCGGGCGGTGTTCCGCAGCCGGAGGATGTATCAGACGGATATGCAGTCGAATTATGCGACGGTGTGGGATCAGGGAATGAAGAGGGGGGAACATAAACGCAATATTGAAATAGCACGCAGACTTCTGAAACGTGGACGTCCGATTGATGAAATCATGGAGGATACCGACTTATCGAGAGAAGAAATTATCTGCTTGATGGGAGAAGGTGGGCCTACCAATGTTTGAAGTTACAGAAGAAGAGCGTATACGTGCAGCGGAACGAAGCCGGAGGATGTATCAGACGGATATGCAGTCGAATTTGGCCACGGTGTGGGATCGGGGCAAAGAAGAAGGCAGAGAAGAAAGAAACTTTGAAATAGCAAGAAATCTTATGCAGATGGGTCTTTCGCCTAAGCAAATCAAAGAGGCAATGGGTTTGTCTTTGGAAGAGGTAACCCACCTCCGCGCAGAAAATGGATAAATGGGAAAACAAAAGCCCGGACCGGTTAAAACACTGGTCCGGGCTTTTCCGTACCCAAAACGTACACGTTTTAGGAGGATTCCTCTTCTGCATTTTGCGGGAACAATTTTGTGATAGGCACATCTAAGACTTTTGCGATACCGTAAAGCTCCATATCGGTCACGGTGCGCTGTTTATCCTCCAACCTTGAAATGGAGCCCCGACATACATAAATCGCAAGGAGCTCCAGCTGATCAGCGAGTTCCTGTTGACTCATTCTCTTTGAGACCCGTATGGCGCGGACCTGATCGCCAACGATATTCTTTGCTTCTCCGTCAATGATTCTGGCCATTTTCGTACCTCCTTTGTCCTCACACAGGGAAAAACGTCTCCTAACAAGACTTTTTGTCTTGACACAGGACATATAAAAGTTTATACTGAGAATCGATATATGATGTCCTATCACAGGACACCGTATAAAAAATTACGGAAGCATAAAAATGGGAAGGAGGTACAAGGTCGAAAGGGTCCTTTATGGATAGGAGCCTTTGCGTAGAGGTCGATAGCTTCCGGTAAACTACAAAAGGAGGAATTTTCTGACATGAAGAAAAGAATCATTTCAAGTATCATGTGCTTGGCTATGCTGCTATCTTTATTGCCTGTAACGGCGTTTGCTGTTGAAGGTGAAGGCGAAACACTGGAAAGTGCTACGGGCATAGATGTCACTGAAGCGGGAGCGTTCACCAGTGGTAACAATCTTATGACATACATCAATGGTACCTATTACCTTAACGAGGGCGATGGCATTACCGATGCCGCAGATAATACCGCTTTTGTCCATCTTTCCAAGGCTATCCCTACTGGATATAAGCTGTATATCCAGGCACGAAAGGCTGATACAACGCAAAACAAATATGTCAATGTAGGCAACGGTGCATGGTATATTGATGCACCTAAATCCTTTGCTTATTTTGCCCATGAGGATTTTGCCAATACTTCTGTAGATTTCCGCATTCGTGTGGGACTTTATCAGGGTACCATCAACAGTGCGGCTGATATCTACTGGTACATGGGTGACAGTTCTTGGGAAAAGACAACACAGAACGGCAAAGCCCCCAAGACTTTTGATTTTAAGTCTGTAAGCACCAAGGTCGCTGCTCCCGGCACCATCACCCTGACCGAAACCGGTTTAACCGACAGCGCAAAGAGTCAGATTGCTTGGACAAATGCTACAAGCGCAGAAAGCGGCAGCGGCATTACTGCCAAAATCGGTGCACCCGTTTCCTTTACTGTCGAAGCTCCCGAGGGATACACGGTTAAGTCTGTCACTGTTGGCGGAGAAGCCGTAACGGCAAAGGATGGCAAATATTCCTTCGTCATGGCTGATAAGACAGCGGCTGTTGCTGTTACTTATGAGGCCGAGGTTGTGTCTGACACGCCTGTTCTGAGCAATGCTGGCTTTGATATGGACGCCGCCAAGGCTCATACAGAAATCAATCGCATCTTAAAGCTCGTCAGACCGGGTGCCGATGAGAATGCTGTTCCCAGCTCTGATGTCGACACCAACACCATGTATGTTGCTGTCGACAACCTGGATAGTGCTAAGACGTACGAGCTGGTCGTTACCAAGGGTACCACCAGCATCTATACCGAAGAGTTGAGCGGAAAAGCCGACACGGTATTCTATTTCACATTTAACCCCGGTGGCGGCTCTCACACTGAAGAAGTCATTTCTGAGGGTGTGTACAAGTTCGCACTGAGCGAAGTGTCCGGCGAGACCAAGACCCCCGTCGGCAATACTGTTTCCTTGGAACTGGTAAAGGCCACATTTGTGGCCGAGAATGCGGTACCTGCTTTTACGGCTGATCCTTTGTATGCGGTTAAAGGCGGTGAGGTTAAACTTCCCGCAGTTACTCCCGTGCGCGATGGCTATACCTTTATGGGGTGGAGCGATGGTACTACAACCGCAGCAGCCAATGAAAACATGACGTTGAATGATAACGGGACCCTGAATGCTGTTTGGAAAAACAACAATGTTGAGACCAAATCTACAGCACCCGTTATCAGCGAAAACATTACCAACGAGGAAATCAAGACGGCTTTGAGTCAGACAGTGAGCGGCAGTAGTGCTGACCCAGCAGGGCTGTTAATGGACGCTGAACTGGCTGCTGAAACAGACAGGATTGCAACAGAAGCTACCCTTCCGTCTACAGGATATGACGGATACGATGGCGTAAAGGTTGTTGTCTTCCTCCAGGTGGATGTTGAAGATTATACTCCCGCTGCAAATGGGGGAGCAGCTACGTTGGAGCTGAATATTACCCCGAAGTATCAGTTGGTTGCCACCAAAACAGGTGATTCTCAAGATACAAAGGAAATCGGTACAGCGCAGAACCTGGAAACTACGGAGTTTGCTGAAACTGCAACGATCTCTGTGAAGCTGCCCGCTGGTTTTGCAACAAGTACTGATACCGTTGTAGCAAAGCATTGGAATGATGGCAAGACAGCTGTTATTGAATGGCTGCCCACAGAAACTGCGGATAGTAATGTTACCGTTACATTCAAGCCTAGTAGCTTTAGCCCCTATGAGCTGACTGTCGAGAACGCTAAGGTGAATCTGACATTTGCAAAGGTAGATGATACGCCGATTGTCGCTGCTCGCGACTATACTGTGCTAGATATCAATAGCGCACTCCCGACTGTTGAAGTTGCTGATAATAAAGAGTTTAAGGGTTGGGCTTATGAGAAGGCCGCAACAACACCCGACATTACAGCGACAACTATGACCGAGGAGCTCTTCCGGGCCTTGGTTACAAAAGCAGAGGGCCAGAACTTGACCCTGTACGCCATCATTGGGGAAAAGACCACTCCGCCTCCTTCCGGCGGCAGCAGTGGCGGCTCTTCTACAAGCGTCTCCATCCCCAGCACCTCCAACGGCAAAGTGACCGTCTCCAACAACAATGCCAAGAAGGGCGACACCGTGACCATCACCCTGACCCCCAACACCGGCTATGTTGTTGACACCGTGACTGTCACTGACAGCAAGGGCAACACTGTCACCGTCTCCAAGACCGACGACACCCATTACACCTTCACCATGCCTGAGGGCCGCGTGACCGTCAAGGCCACCTTCAAGCAGGCCGATGCGCCCTCCTCCACCGGCTTCACCGACGTAGCCGCTGACGCCTACTACGCCGACGCCGTGAAGTGGGCCGTGGAGAAGGGCATCACCAACGGCCTGACGGCTACCACCTTCGGCCCCAACAACTCCTGCACCCGTGGGCAGATGGTGACCTTCCTGTGGCGCGCCGCCGGCTCCCCCGCCGCCACGGCCACCAACAGCTTCACCGACGTGGCCTCCGGCGAGTATTACTACGACGCGGTCCTGTGGGCGGTGGAAAAGGGTATCACCAACGGCACGTCTGCCACTACCTTCAGCCCCAACGCAACGGTGAACCGTGGTCAGACCGTGACCTTCCTGTATCGTTACGCTGAGTCCCCCGCCGCCACCGGCGAGACCAGCTTTACCGACGTGGCTGCTGACGCGTATTACACAAATGCCGTCAAGTGGGCCGTGGCGGAGGAGATCACCAATGGTACCTCCAGCACCACCTTCAGCCCCGCCAGCAACTGCACCCGCGGTCAGATCGTGACCTTCCTGTATCGTCAGATCGCTGAGTGATGGCTTGACGAATGTAACTGGATATCACCGAGGAGGGGCGGGGCTTCGGCCCCGCTCCTTTTCCTGTTGGAGGTGGTAGCTTTGAAGTTAAGTTTATATGACTACTGCATCGCGCAGAAAAAAGAGCAGGTGTTAGAGGAATGGGACGCCTCCCGCAACCCGTCTTTATCGCCCGAAACGGTCCGGTACGGCAGTCAGCGGCGGGTCTGGTGGACCTGCTCAAAGGGGCACCATTGGGAAGCCATGGTCAAGAGCCGGAGCAGCGGGACCGGGTGCCCCTACTGCGCCAACCGCCTGATCTTGGCCGGGGAGAACGACCTGGCAACGGCCCATCCGGACCTGTCCGACCAGTGGGATCTGGAAAAGAACGGGACCTTGCGGCCGACGCAGCTCCCCGCCGGGACCACGAAAAAGGTCTGGTGGCGCTGCCAGCGGGGGCACAGCTGGCAGGCGGCGGTGTCGTCCCGGGTGCGGGGGGCGGGGTGCCCGGTGTGTGCGGGGAAGATCATCGTGGCGCAGGAAAATGATCTGAAGACCTGTTTTCCGGCCATCGCCGCCCAGTGGCATCCCTCCCGCAACGGCGCCCTCACCCCGGAGTGCTGTCCGCCCTCCAGCAACCGCCGGGTGTGGTGGCGCTGTCCCCTGGGCCACGAGTACCAGGCGGCGGTGGGGGCCCGGACGGTGAACGGCTCCGACTGCCCCTACTGCGCGGGCCGGAAGGTCCTCCCCGGCTTCAACGACCTGGCCAGCCAGGAGAGCGCCGTGGCGGCCGGCTGGCATCCCACCCTCAACGGGACCCTCACCCCCCAGGACGTCACCACCGGCAGCCGCCGGAAGGTCTGGTGGCAGTGCCCGGAGGGCCACGTCTGGAAGGCCGTGATCTACTCCCGGGCCCGGGGGCGGAAGGCGGGCTGTCCCGTCTGTGCCGGGCGGGTGGCCGAGACGCGGCAGGTCCGTTACGGCGCCCTGGAATCCCAGCTTGCAATCTCTCGTTAAATTTGTTATCATGTTCTCACCAAAAAAGACCATGCTCCCGGAACACAGCGGTTACGCTGTCCGGCGGCATGGTCTTTTTTTGACCATCTGGAGGCATTCGTTTCGAGAGAGAGAAAGGCGTGATATTCAGTGAAACTATACGGCTACGTCCGTGTCAGCACGAGAGATCAGAACGAAGAACGCCAGTTGATCGCCATGCGGGAGCGGTCCATTGCGGAAAAGAACCTGTTCATTGACAAGCAGTCCGGCAAGGATTTTGCCCGGCCTCAGTACCAGAAAATGGTCAAACGGCTCCGGCCGGACGATCTGCTCTACATCAAGAGCATCGACCGCCTGGGCCGGGACTATGCGGAAATCTTGGAGCAGTGGCGCCTGCTCACCAAGGAAAAGGGCGTGGACATCGTGGTCCTGGATATGCCCCTGCTGGACACCAGGAGAGGGAAGGACCTCATGGGGACCTTTTTGAGCGACATCGTCCTGCAAGTGCTCTCCTTCGTGGCGGAGAACGAGCGCAGCAACATCCGCCAGCGTCAAGCGGAGGGCATCGCCGCCGCCAAGGCCAAGGGGGTCCAGTTTGGCCGTCCGCCTACGCCGGTGCCGGATAATTTCTCCCAGGTCTGCCTGGCCTGGCGGAACAAAAAGATGACCCTGCGGCAAGCCGCCACCGCCTGCTCCATGCCTGTGGGGACCTTTTACTCAAAGGCCCTGCGCTTTGAGGAGCCCTGAACGCCGGAAAGCCCGGAGCCAAACGGCCCCGGGCTTTCGCCTGTGTGTGTGTCAGTTTGTGTGAGGAGAAGGGATTAGGCTTCTTCCTTCTTGCGCAGGTTCAGCACCACCAAGCCGCAGGCGGCCAGACCCATCAGGGCATACCACAGGCCGGAAGCGTCGCCGGTCATGGGCACGTCAGCCAGGGGGACCTCGGGCTCAGGGATGGTGGTGGTAACGGGGGGCTGCCCAGCCAGGGGGACCTCGGGTTCGGGGATCTCCACTTCGGGGGGCAGCTCTGCCAGGGGTACGTCGGGTTCCTCGATGATCACGGGCGGCTCCTCGGGATCAGGACCCGGTGCCAGGGGCACGTCGGGGTCGGGGATGTCCGTGGTGGGAGGCGTCGTGGGTCGGTCGGGACGGTCCGGCGTCGTCGGGGGAGGTGTGGGATCATCGGGCTCCTCAGGAGGAGGAGTCGGGGTCTTGGAGTTGACGAACTGAACGTTGACGGTCAAACCATCTTCGGAGGTTGTCATGTCCAAGAACTTGTCGAACTCACCCAGCTGGGACTTATCCTCGTCGCTCATGTTGTTGTAGGTCTCCTCGTCCATGACGATGTACACATTGGTGTCACGGTCATAGCCTTCGGGAGCGGTCATTTCCTGGAGGTAGTAAACGATGTCCTTCATCATGGCGTAGTCAATGTTCAGCTCGCCGTTCTTGGTCCAGACAGTGCTGACTGTGGGAACGAAGGTATAGCTGCCAGTGGCTTCGTCATAGGTGCAGTACATGTTGACCTTGGTCTCGGTGCCATCGTCGTTCTTCACGGTGTCGATGTAGTACACGGAGAACTCGGTCTCACTGCTGGTGATGGTCTCATTGGTTTCGCTGTCGGTCTTCTTCAGGCTGAAGTCGATGTCCATACGGTCCAATTTAATGGAACTATACCAGGGCCACAGGGTGTCCTGCCAACCATTGCTGGTTAGGGCACCGTCGATGTTTACAGCCATCATCAAGCTGGCCCAGGTTGCCTGATCGGCAGATAGGCCGTTGTCTAGTAGTGTCTGGAAATACTTATCGGTCTGTTCCCAGATTTCCTGGTGGTCCATGTAGTAGTACAGGGCCATCTGATAGCCATTGTCGGTCCAGGATTTGTTGCCGTACTCCCAGAAACCAGTATTGGGGTTGAAGACTGCATTGCCCAAGAATTCGGACATACTGACGGGATTACCGTTTTCATCGGTAACGCCAACTACGCCCTTCTCATCGCCAAAGGCGAAACTGAACAGGGACTGATAGAAATTGTCGTAATTGAAACCGGCGCTGAGGGTTTCCGACATAGTCGAGCCGCCAATAATGGCTGCTGTGTTGCCAGTGGTGCTAGACAGGTCAGCGCGGGCCTGTGGGTTGTTGGCAACCAAATCGGCGAGGTTCTTATAGGTCGTACCGTCTTTGCTGTAATAACCGATAACCCATTGTTCGACGGCTGTGCGCAATTCCTCATTGGAAAAGCCCTTTTCAATGCCAAGTAATTCGTGAAGAGCGGATTCCTGTTCGACGGTAGTGGAATCATACCAGCCGGTCAGTACATCTCTGAAATCATGACTTTTCAGCCAGACACCGACTTCTTCTCTCGGGATACCGGCCTTATCGAACAGATCAAGCATGGGCTTCGACATGTAGGATACACTTGCCTCTACAGGCCGGAGGTCCGTCCCTCCCAGTTCCTGGCCATCGAAGCCGATGATGAGGCCGTCGGTCTTGATGCCGAGCTGCTCGTAAAGGGCCTTCAAATCGGGGGTGGCCAGGGTAAAGCTGCCAGACTGATACTTGTAGGTATGCTTAGAATCGCTGGTCAGGAACAGCTCGAACTTCCGAATGTCGCCAGGTTGCAGCACGTTGGCTTCTGCCCAGCTCGTGTACTTTTCATTCAACTCTTTGACTGCGGCGTTGTATGCGTTCATGTCATTGTCATACTTGGCTTGCAGGTTCGCCAACTTAACTAAATACGCGGCTATGTCTGCGGCATACTGAGCAGCAGCTTCAGCCTTGGCAGTTGTATACTGCTCCAACTGTGCTTCATACTCAGCCATTTGAGCCAAATAAGCTTTGTACTCGGGAGAATTCACACCGTGCTCTTTTTCATAAGCATCCTGAGCAGCTTTGTATTCGTTGAGCTTGGCCTGATACTCCTCCATTTTCTCGTTATAGACTTCGAGGGCAGTCTCGTAGTCTTTATATGCCTGGGAGTCTTTGTCGACCTTGTACTCAGGGACATTGTTGATGGTTTTGTCCAAGTCAGCTTTCGCCAATTCAAGCCGTTCCGCTTGCGTATACGTCACGCGATTGCCGTCATCATCCCAGTATCCGCTCGGACTGTAATACTCAATGATGAACGCCACATAATCAGGATCGTTATTGGCCTCCAACGCATTACGAGCGTCCATTGCGTCAGCCTTTTCTACGAGATATTTTGCATAGCTCTGAACATACTTATCGGAAGTGTCAAGACCCTGTTCACGCAAAAACTCCTCCGCATTGTCCTTTGTACTCAACCGGTTATCGTTCGCGACATAAGCTAGAAAAGCACTATCGGCTTGATCCAAAGAAGCTTTCAGTTCGTTGGTCATACCGGGTTCCGTGGGTTTTTGAGGCTCGTCGGGCTTTTGGGGAGCATCTGGTGCCACGGGCTTTTCGGGCTTTGTAGGCTCAGGAACGGTTACATCAGGCATGGTAGGCTCTTCAATGCTGGGCATAACGGGCTTTTGCTTTTCCAGCTCAGCCTTAGCCTGCTCCATCTCCTGCTTGCCAAGCTGTGCATACTGACCCAGCAACTCCAAGGCTTGTGTCAGGTCGATGACTTGCTCAGTGGCTTCGGCATCTTCATCAATCTTGAAGGTTACCTTGTAGACGTCTCTTTCGGCGTCATAGAAGATATCCCAATTTTTATCCTGGGGCTTCACGACCTCAGTGTTACCGGGCTCCTCGACCTCGCCGGGGTTCTCAGGCTCGGCAGGGGGCACGGGCTCACTGGGATCTTCGGGAGTGACTGGTGTTTCGGGCTCACTGGGAGTCTCGGGTTCGTCAGGAGTCTCGGGGGGATTGATCTCCTCGGGGGCACCGGGGGCGACAGAAATGTCATCCGTCTGCTCGGGCCGCTGGGTATCGGCCAGATCAAACTCCTCGGTTTCCTCAGGAGTGGAAGCCTCGGGAGCGGTGCTCTCGGGGGTGGTGGTTTCCGGCGCGGGGGTAGTTGTGTCACCGGTAGAAGCAGCGTCGTTCATAGAAACGACAGTGACATTGATGTCAGGCGCTGCTTCCTCTGCCTCATCCACTGCATACGCGGGCACCTGCAACAAACTCACACACATCGTGAGGGCCAGGAACAGGGAAGCTCCTCGCCGTCTCAGAGTTTTGAATGTCATAAGAAATAATTCCTTTCTTTGCATTGCGGATGCAAAGGTTCCGGCGGCCGGGCTGACTTGGCGCAATGCTGCGCTTTAGTCCCACATAGCTTTGCGTCCCGCCGTTTCCGACGGTTTGCGGTCGCGGCCCGGCGGACATAGTGCCATGCTGACTGAGCACAGCGCCTTAGTTCCGTAGCTTTGCGTCCCATCGTTTCCAATGGTTTGCCAAACGGCACCGACCATTTCTCCCCGCCGGCGGCGATGCCAGCTGGACGGCGGGGCGGCGTGCCCGGTGGACTCACCACTTTCATGTTCACCCACTCCTTCTTTGCGGAAAGGTATACCTTCCTGCAAACAATATTGGAGTTTATTCTATGCTCAGATTATCACAAATCTTACCAAATGGCAAGGGGGACATCCCTTCTTTTTCAAGGTTTTCCCCAAGTTTTTGTCCTTCTTTACAGACCGTTTGCTTTTGCAGAAATGTATAGATTTTTGTATCCGAACAAATCAAGGCCGGAGCGAAAGCTCCGGCCTTGATTTGTTCCCGCCGCTGGGGTATACTGTCTGCAACACCAAAGAGGAAAGGGGCACGGCACCCATGCAGCTTGCTGATTTACATACCCACTCTACCGCTTCCGACGGACAGTATTCCCCTACGGAATTGATCCGGCTGGCCCGTCAGCGGGGACTCCACACCCTGGCGCTCACCGACCACGATACCTTGGATGGTCTGGAGGAAGCGGTCCAGGCCGGGGAGACCCTGGGCCTGCGGGTCCTGCGGGGGGTGGAGCTGAGCGCGAAAGAATACCACAACTTCCACATCCTGGGCTACTGCTTCTCCCCCGACGCCCCGGGGCTGGCCCAGCTCTGCGAAAAACTCCGGGCGGGACGGGATGAGCGAAAATATCGCATCCTGGAGTTTTTGAAAGAGAAGGGCATCCATCTGACCTTGGAAGAGGTGGAGGCGCTGGCAGGGGGTGACATCATCGCCCGGCCGCACTTTGCCCAGGCCCTGGTCCGCCGGGGCTATGTGTCCAGCAACCGGGAGGCCTTTGACCGCTACCTGGACAGTGAGGAATACCGTCAAAAGGTCACCCGCTTCAAGGCGGACGCCCGGAGCTGCGTGGAGGCCATCAAGGCGGCGGGGGGCAAGGTGTCTCTGGCCCATCCCTACCAGATGCGTCTGGAGGACGAGGCCCTGGAGGCCCTGGTCCGGGAGCTGGTGGACTGCGGTCTGGACGCCATTGAGGGTTATTATCCCAAGTACACCCCCCAGCAGCAGGCCTTTTACCACCGTTTGGCGAAGCAGTACGGCCTGCATCTCACCGGCGGCAGTGATTTTCATGGGGAGAAGGTGAAGCCGGAGGTCCAGCTGGCGGCGTTGGAGCTGGAGTTGGAGTGGCTTTTGGGCTAAGGTCAGTAGCCGTACCGCCGGCGGTATTTCAGCAATAGGGCCACGGCCATGACCGTTCCCAGCAGTTCCGCCACGGGGGTTGCCAACCAGATCCCCATCACGCCCCCCAGCAGCAGCGGCAGGAGCTGGATGCAGGCCACAGTGAAGAGGAAGGACCGGGAAAAGGCCAGAACGGCGGAGACGACGCCGTTGGACAGCGCGGTAAAGGTCCCGCTGGCGAAGACGTTCAGGCCCACGAAGAGCAGGGCGATGGAACAAAGCCGGTTCCCGGTGACGGCCAGGGCGTAGACGGGGCTGTCCGGACTGGTGAACACCCGCACCAAAGCCGGGGTGGCCAGGATAGAGACCACGGTACACAGCAGGGACACCGACAGGATGAAACGCAGACTGAACTTCATCAGCGCGTGGAGTTTTTCCCGGTTCCCCTCCCCGTGGTAGAAGCTGAGCATGGGCGCCACGCCGTAGGAGTAGCCGATGAAGAGGGCGCTGACGAACATGAGGACATACATGATGATGGTGATAGCGGCCACGCCGTCCTCGCCGATGTACTTCAGCATAGCTAGGTTGAACAGCAGGGTCGTGATCCCGGAGACCAGGGCGGTGGCCAGCTCCGAGAGCCCGTTGGTGGAGGCCCGGAAGAGCACGGAGCCCCGCCAGACAGGCTTTTGGAAGTGAAGGAGGCTGTCCCGCCGGCAAAAGACCAGAAAGCCCACCACGGCGGTGATGGAGTAACCGATGCCGGTGGCAATGGCCGCGCCCCGGATGCCAAGCCCCGCCTGGGCGATGAGGAGGTAATCCAGCAGGATATTGCTCACCCCGCCGGCCAGGGTACACAGCAGGGACAGCCGGGAGCGGTCCGCCGCGATGAGGTAGAGGGAGAAGTTGTACATCAACAGGATGGGGATGGTGAAGATCAGGTAGCGGCTCAGGTAGTCGTGGCAGTAGTCGAACACCCCGGGGGAGAGGTCCATGGTGCCCAGGAGACGGTCCAGGAAGGCGTAGCCCAGGACCATCATCCCCGCGCCCACGGCGGCGTTGGTGAGGATGAGGAGGGTAAAATCCTCCCGGGCTTCCTGGTCCTTCTGCTGGCCCATCTTGTGCATGACGACGGCGCTGCCGCCGGTGGCCAGCATCCCGGACACAGCGCAGAGCAGTCCGATGGCCGGGGCGGTGAGGTTGATGGCGGAGAGGGCGTCGGTGCCGATGAGGTTGGCGACGAAGAGCCCGTCCACCATCGTATAGAAGGTGTTGAATACGGTCATCAAGATGGTGGGCAGAGCGAAGCGGAGGATATTCCGGCCCGTGACGGGGCGGTGGTAGGAGGCAAGGCTGTTGGTCATGGGAGAGGTCCTTTCTGTTAAGAATTTGGGTCCGGGGACCCTGTGAAGGACATCATAAACCGTGTGGTAAGGACACAGTCAAGGACTTTTTTCGTCGGGAGGTGCCCATGGAGCAAAAAAGAGGCCGTCTGGGGGTCAAAGCCTTTGCTGACCTCTGCGGGACGACAAAAGAGACCCTCCGGCACTATCGGGAGATTGGCCTGCTCCGTCCCGCCGGACGGGGAGAGAACGGATATTTTTACTATGAGGTGGAGCAGTTTTACGACTACTACGCCATTGCTATTTTCCGCCAGACGGGGACACCCCTGGAGGAGATCCAGCACTGTCTTCAGCGGCAGGACAGCGAGGGGACCTTGGCGCAGCTGCGTTCCCAGCGGCGCCGGTTGGAGGAGGAGCGGCGGAAGCTGGCGCAGATGGAGTTCATCCTCTCCAGTACCATTGAAAACCTGGAGCTGGGCACAGCCCCGGACCTCCAGCCCCGCAGGGCGTATTTTGAAGCGGAGCACCTCCTGACCCTCCCGGCGGCGGAGCTGGAAGGGGAGATGACGGGCCTGACCGGGGAAGATGAGATGCTCATCCTCATTCTGGGACGATGCCAGCAGCTTTGCCGCCAGTACGGCCTGCAAACCAATTACCAGCTGGGGGCCATCCACCGGGCCGGCGGGATGGGGGAGATCCAATATTTGTATACCCGCCTCAGGGAAGCGGCGGCGGACTGCCCTTATTATCGAAAGAAACCCGCCGGGTGGTATCTCTGCCTCTGCTGCCGGGGCCGCTGGGATCTCTCCCAGGGGTACGCAGCCCTGACGCGGTCCATCCAGGACCAGGGGCTGAAGACGGTGGGCGGTATGTACGCCTGTGACTTGGCGGGGTTCCTCCTCAACGGGGTGGAGGAGAATGCGGTATCCATGCTTTCCATACAGTTGGACGAAGAAGGACGGGGCTGACGGCTCCGTCCTTCTTAGATCTTCTTTGCTTTTGGTATTTGGCAAAAAAGCCGTAAGGCGGAGGCTGCGGCAGGCGCAGACTCGGTCCTTACGACTTTTTCTTGTTCATTTGTTCCGATGGCTCAACAAGCTTTGTGAAGCTGCCTCAACCCAAGAACGCGAAGCCATAAATGAGATAGGCGATGCAGGTCAGCACCCCGGCGCACAGGGCAAAGGGCATCTGCGTTCTGACGTGGTCTAAGGGCAGGATGTTGGTGGACCGGGAGATCAGGATGGCGTTGTCCGAGTAGAAGCACAGCTGTGTGCCGAACACGGAGCCGGAGAAGATTGCCGCCACGGCCACCGCGATGTTGGCATCCATGGACTGGGCCAGGGAGACGATCAGCGGAACCATGATGGCGGACACGCCCCAGGCATTGGCCAGGGCAAAGGTCATCAGGGTGGCCACCAAGAAGACCACGAAGGGCAGCATCTGTCCGGCCATGAGAGGGGCCACTTTCCCGATAATATAATCGGACATCCCCAGGCTTTCACAGGAGGCCTTGAACATAAAGGCGATAACCAGCAGGGCCAGGACGTCCACCATGGTGGAGAAGCCGGCCCAGACGGCGTCCACATATTCCGCGATCCCTGTGAGCTTTCGCATCAGGTACATGACGCAGGTGAAGACCAGGGCCACCACCACGCCGGAGAGGACGTCGATGTCGAAATAAATCGTGGCCCCCAGCAGTACGGCGATGGGGAGGACGAAGTCCAGCACCCCGCCGCTGCGCTTGCCCTCGGGAAGGGGTTCGTCCTCCTCTTCCTCATAGGGCAGTTCCTGGCTCATGAAGAGACTGCCGCCCTCCTCCGCCTGTTTCTGATACTTGCGGATGGGACCAAAGAGGGGGATGATCCCCGCGATGACCAGCAGCAGGATCACCAGACAGAACATGGGGTAGAACATGAAGGGGATGGACTGGATATAGGTCCCCACGGCGCTGCTGCCCTCCGGGACGATGCCGGTCTTTTCGATGAGGCTGGCATAGTAGATGGACCAGGAGGAGAGGGGGATCAGCACCACCACCGGGGCAGAGGTGGAGCCGATGATGTACGCGGTGAGGGAACGGTGGATCTTGTGGGAGTCGTTGAGGCGCTTGGTGATGGAGGCGGTGGTCAGGATGTTGAGGTAGTCGTCCACGAAGAGCACCACGCTCAAGGCCCACTCTGCAAGCAGGGATTTTTTTCGGGTGGCGGCGAATTTGGAGAGCAGTCCGGAAAAGCCCATGGCGGCCCGGGATTTCTCCAATACCCCCACCATACCGCCCAGCAGGCCCACCACCAGGAGGACCCAGATGTCGTTGGCGGCGACTTCCTGCATCTGTTCGATGAGGGCGGAGAACCACTACAGAAAGTGCGTCTCCTCCGAGACCGAGGGCAGCGCCGTTCTGGAATGGGAAGATGGCGGCTCCTACTTCCGTGGTCTGTATGACAACGAGAAGTTCCTGGATGCCATGGGCGGCTTCGGCATCTATGTGGCCGGCCACAGCGAGGACCTCATCATCGACACGGTGAAGGCCCAGCTGAGCCGTCAGGGTCTGCACTCCCAGGAGCTCATTGACCCCCTGCGGGGCTATCTGGCCAAGGCCATGGCAGACTGCACCCCCGGTGACCTGCAGCAGTGCTTCTTCACCAACTCCGGCACGGAGGCCGTAGAAATCGCCATGAAGCTGGCCCGGTTCAAGAGCAAGGGCAAGTGGTTCATCGCCACCACCCATGCCTTCCACGGCAAGACCGGCGGCTCCCTGTCCCTGACGGCAAAGGGGATTTACCGCGCGCCCTATCTGCCTCTGCTCCAGCAGGTGCAGCACGTGGAATACGGCAACGCCGCCGCCATCCGCACCGCCATTGAGAACCTGCGGGAAGTCGGCGAGTCCATCGCGGCTGTGGTCCTGGAACCCATCCAGGGCGAAGCCGGCGTCATCATTCCGCCTGCAGGCTACCTGAAGGAAGTCCGCGCCCTGTGCGACGAGCTGGATGTCATCCTCATCATTGACGAGATTCAGACCGGCATGGGCCGGACCGGCACCCTGTGGCGCTGCGACGCAGAAGAGATCGTCCCCGATATCATGACCTTTGGCAAGGCGTTCGGCGGCGGCGTGATGCCCATCACCGGCCTCATTTGCCGTCCCGCCATGTGGAGCGAAGAGTTGATCGAGAACCCCTATCTGCTGGGCTCCACCACCTTCGGCGGCAACCCTGTCTGCTGCGCCGCCGCCATTGCCGCGCTGGACTTCCAGCTCAAGAACGATATCCCCGGTCAGTCCCGTGAGAAGGGCAGCAAGATCAAGGCCGGTCTGGAGGCCATTCAGAAAAAGTATCCCACGGTGATCAAGGACGTGCGCGGCGTTGGCCTCATGATGGCTGTTGAGTTCGTCTCTGACGAGTGCGGCTATGAGTTCTCCAAGGAGATGTACAACCAGCATGTGATCATCTCCGGCACCCTGAACAACTCTCAGAGCATCCGCTTCGAGCCGCCCGCGTCCCTGACCCCCGACGAGATTGCTAAGATCCTGGACGCCTCTGACAAGGCTGCCGCCAAGGCCAAGGAAGTCTTCGGCCTCTAAGCCTTTTTGGGCAGAGAATCGTTCATGGTGTACATCTCCCGTCCGGGGAGTGCCGGACCTCTGGATGGGAAGCCCTTTCCGCTTTGGAACAGATAGGAGATTTTTCTATGAAGATTTGCAAGAATTACATCAATGGTGCGTGGGTCGAGAGCGTCAGCGGCAAGACCGCGCCGACCTATAACCCCGCCAACGGCGAGATCCTGGCCGAGGTGGTGCAGTCCAACCTGGAGGACGTGGAGCTGGCCGTGGCGGCCGCCAAGAAGTCCTTCTATGAGACCCGCGACTGGCGGGACATGGACAGCCAGACCAGAGGCGATATCCTGCTGAAGATCGCCGACCTGATCGACAAGAACCGGGACGAGCTGGCCCGCATCGAGTCCATGGACATGGGCAAGCCCCTGCGTGAGGCCGAGGGCGACGTGGACGACGCCCTGCATTGCTATCGTTACTACGCCGGTCTCATCAAGGCCCCCCACGGCGGCGTCTATGAAGTGAACGAGGGCTTTGGGAAGATGCACTCCTTTACTATCCACGAGCCCGTGGGCGTGGTGGCCCTCATCAGCGCCTGGAACTTCCCCTTCGTCATGGGTTCCTGGAAGATCGCCCCGGCTCTGGCCGCCGGCAACAGCATCATCTTCAAGCCCGCCTCCAACGCTGTGATGTCCAACGTGAAGATGTTCGAGATCCTGGAAGAGGCCGGCGTGCCCAAGGGCGCTGCCAACCTGATCCTGGGGCCGGGCGGTTCCGTGGGCGAGGCCCTGGCCTCTCATAAGGACATCGGCATGGTCACCCTCACCGGCTCCACCGCTGTGGGGCAGAACATCATGCGCTGCGCCGCCAGCAACGTGAAGAAGATCGGCCTGGAGCTGGGCGGCAAGTCCCCCAACATCATCTTCGCCGACGTGGACCTGGAGGCCGCTGTGGAGTGGGCCATGATCGGCATCTTCTTCAACCAGGGCGAGGTCTGCTGCGCCGGCTCCCGCATCATCATCGAGGAGAGCATCCACGACGCCTTCGTCAAGCGGTTTGCCGAGCGGGCCAACGCCATGACCATCGGCAACCCCCTGGACAACCCCGACATGGGCCCCCTGGTTTCCGAGAGCCAGCTCAACGACGTTTTGGGCTATGTGAAGAAGGGCGTCGAAGAGGGCGCGACCCTGGTCTGCGGCGGCGAGCGCTACACCGAGGGTGAGTGCGCCAAGGGCTGCTTCATGCGTCCCACCATTTTTGACAACTGCAGCCCCGACATGACCATCGTCCGGGAAGAGATCTTTGGGCCTGTGGTTACCATCCAGACCTTCAAGACCGAGGAAGAGGCCATTGCTCTGGCCAACGACACCGATTACGGGCTGGCCGGCGGCGTGTTCACCCATCAGCTGGAGCGAGCCCTCCGGGTGGTCAAGGAAGTCCGCGCCGGCATCACTTGGGTCAACGCCTTCAACCCCACCTTCAACGAAGCGCCTTGGGGCGGCTACAAGATGTCCGGCATCGGCCGCGAGCTGGGCATCCACGGCCTGGAGGAGTACCAGGAGATCAAGCAGGTCAACATCAACCTCACCCCCGGCATTGCCGGTTGGTATGAGCATTGATCCGCTGCCGGATACCTTATAACGATATAATAACATAATACAGAAAAGCCCCAGGGCCCTGTCAAAGGGTCCCGGGGCTTTTGGGCCGAAGGGGTTAGAAGTCAGCGAATACTGCCATTTGTTTCTTCAAATCCTCCACGATCTCTCGGTTGGTATCCATCCGGCCCGTGATATCGGTCATGTCTTCCACCAGGCTCTCGGTGCTGCCGGCAACGCCGGTGATCCCCACGGCGCCGTCGTCGATGGCTCTGGTAATGCTCTCGATGGAGTCGGCGATCTCGATCATGGAATTCCGGAGGCGTTCGGTTTGGGTGTTGAAGGCGTCGATGATTTCCGTGACATAATCGGCATCCTCTTTGTACTGCCGTCCGGAACGAACGAATTCCTGAAAGGCCGTCAGAATCGTCTCATTCAGATAATCCGCCATATCCTGGGCGTGGGTAGACAGGTCATGGACCACGTCAATGACGATCTGATTGACCTGCTGGATGTGCCCGGCGGTTTCGCTGCAGGAATTTGCCAGGGCCTTGATCTCTGCGGCAACGACGGCAAAGCCCCGTCCCGATTCCCCGGCCCGGGTGGCCTCGATGGAGGCATTCAGAGCGATCAGGTTGGTTTTGGAGGAGATCGAGATGATGTCCTTCGTCAGCCGGTTGACCTGCTCGACGCTCTTGCTGTTCTCGATGGCTGCTTCCAGGACGGAGAGGATGTCGGCGGCCTTCTTTTGAATGATCTCCGTGTTGGTCTGGGCGGCCGCTTCCATCTCATTGGCCCGGACCTTCATGGCGGAGGAGTATTGGGTGATGGCACTGCATTCTTCCGCCATGGCGTGGACGTCCTTTTTGATGTCCGCGGCGCTGCTGTTGATGATGGCGGCGTGACTGGCCACCTGTTGGACGGAGGTGGAGAGGGAGGAGGACAGGGCGGAGAGGCCCTTGGCGCTTTGCTCCGACGTGCGGGTGTGCTTGAGCACCTCGCCGGTCACACTGTCCAGTTTCTGGGAGCTGTGCTGGAGCAGGTCCACCGTCCCCTTGATGGGGGTGATCACATAGTTTTTGATGATGCGGATGGCGGCCAGAACCAGGCCCAGACAGGCGGCGATGGATGCCACCGCGATGACCAGGGAGACGATGTAGACCAGCAGGAGCTTGTGCCGCGCGCTGTCGATGCGCTGGCTGATGGCGTCGTACAGCTCATCGGTGTTGCTTGCGATGGCGGAGCCGTACTGGGCCACGTCGCCGTTGGCGAGGGTGTAAGCCTCTTGGGTTTTGCTGTCCGCGCTGGCGCAGACAAGGTAGACCAGGGCGTGCTTGAAGGCATCGTAGTTGGCCAGGAGCTGGGCATATAACGCTTCTTCGTCTTTCTTTACATAGGTTCCGTATTCTTCCAGATAGGTTTCCAGCGCCTGCTCTTCCTCTTTGATCTGCCGCACAACGGTGATCATCGTGTTGTAGTCTGTGGCGACGATGTGGGACAGCGCCATTTTATGGATATTGGTGGTGGAGTGGCGGATGTTTTGCAGCATCTCCGACCCCACCATATAATTGTTTACGATTTTGGAAGCATTGGCATTGACATTGTTGATACTAAACACCGACAGGGCATTGGAGATCAAGGCCACAGCGCCCAAGAGGATGATCGGAAGTATCAGCCGCTGCTGTATGGTGAGCGTTTTTTTCATCGTGCATCCACCCATCCTTTCCGTTTTATCGGGCACAAATGCCTTCGACCATCTCGTTCAGCTGGGTCTGGAGGCTCCGGCCGGAGGGATTCCCTGCCGCCATGTTCCCGGCGAATGTGGAAACCGGGTCCCAGAAATTGCCCCCCACCCGCTGGAGCTGAGAAAACTCCGACTGGGCCAAGAGGGCGGCAATGGCCGGGGACTGGGCCATCTCCGGGGAGTCTGCCACGGCGAGGTTGGAGGGACCCTGTCCGCGCAGCTCGAAGCGCAGCCGCTGGTTTTCTTCGTTGGTGATCCAGTCGGCCAGTTTGGCCGCCCATTCCGGATGCTGGGAGTAGGCGTTCACGCCGATGAGCTTGCAGCCGGAGAAGGAAGCCATCTGGACTTGCCGGCCATTGCAGAGATAGACGGGCAGCTTGGCGGCGCCGGTATCCTTGCCCCAGACCTCCTGGACGGCCAGGGCGTTCCATACGCCGCTGACGCCGGCGACCACCGAGCCGTTCCGGACACCGTTTAGAAACCCCTCGTCGGTACGGTTGGCAAAGCCCGGGCTCCTGGCGATGTGCAGCATGGCCTGGGCCACATCGACCCCTTGGATGCCGCCGCCGGTCTGGTTCCATGTGCAGTAGTTGGTGATCCCGTCGTCGTTGAGTCCCACTTGAAGCTCGGTGTTGCCGAAGAAAGCGTATACATACCAAGCCGAGCTCCAGTCCATGGTGAATAATTTGCCGTTGGCGGCTGCGGCGTTCAGAACGCCGTCCAGGGTCTGGACCGCTTCCTCTGAGATGTACTGCTTGTTATAATATAGGAAATACCCGTTGTCAGCGGTCAAGGGATAGGCATAGAGCTGGTCGTTGATGGAAGCGGCCTCCACGGCGCTGGGGAGGTTCCGGCTCCGGATTTCCTCGGCCTGTTCGATGGGGTCCAGTGCTCCGGCGGCGGCCAGGGCATACAGCTGGTCATCGGCAAAGGTGAAAACATCCGCGCCCGCCTCCAAACCGCCCAGCAGAGCGTCCTTGCACTGGGATTCTCCCTGGACCTCGAAAGAAATCTGGAAGTTTGCCTCGCCCTGATAGTTTGCCTGAAAACTCTGGATGATTTGGTTCATCAGCTCCGCATCTTCCTCAGAGCCCCAAACGACCAGTTCGACCGTTTGGGTGCCTGCATCCTCCGCCTTCCCGGAGGAACATCCGGCGAGTATCACGGCACACAGGAGGAGGAGAAGTCCACCAAATCGTTTTTTCATACAGACCACCCTTTGTGTTTTGGTTTTTTCTGGGGAGAATATTATACCATTGATTGCGGCGATTTGCAATCATCAAGAGGCGCGGCTGGGCAGGAGAAACCCGGGGCCGAACAAGCGGTCCCGGGTTTGGAGAGAAGGGGAGAGGAGAACGTCGTCGTCAAGAAGGGCCCTTCCATTTCATAGAAATTTAACGAAAGATCAAGATTTATGCCGTTTGTTTTTCAGATACTGCTGAATGGTGTAAGAGAAGATGGGATACATGGTGGGGAAGGCCAGCTCCGGCTCCAGGGCGTAGTGCAGGAAGTCGAAGAAGAACACATAGGGGCTGTCCAGCCGTCCCTGGAGCTTGAAGAGATCGAAGCCCAGTCCGGCCAGCTCCGCCGCCTCCCGGGTGGTGAGGGCGATGTTCCGGCGCTGGGTTTGTATCTGCTTGTGTTCCGGGATGAAGGGACAGCGGGCCAGGAAGTTGGACAGTTCGCAGGACCCATCCAATAGGGTGCTCTGGTCCTGGGCGATGGAGAGATAGTGCTCCCGCCGCTGGGGGCATTGGAAGTTGCAGCGTTCGTTGAGGATGATCTCCGCGTTTTCCTTGGGCAGCTGGCGCAAAAGGGGGAGGTCGAACTTGTCATCGGAGTGGATGACATAGTAGTCATATTCCTGAGAAAGGCTTTGATAGTAAGCCGGGCTGCGCTCCTGGGCGAAGGTGGTGAGGATGATGGAGGAGTGCAGGCTCACGTTGGGATAGTGCTTTTGGATGTACGCCTTGAGCAGGGGGCTGGCCAGGATGGCCCCGCCGTGGAGCCGGTCCAGGATCTGCAGCAGACCGTTGCAGACGGGGTCCGCCAGGTCCTCCTGGGTTAAGATGGGCGAGGAGAAGGTCAGAAGGGGGGTGACGCCGTGCCGGACGGCGTTGTCCAGCTCGGCCTCCATCTCCTCCAGGGTCTCATGGTGGGGGACGAAGAGCAGCCGTCCGCAGTTCCACCGGACCAGGGGGGAGCCGTAGAGGAAGCGGACGGGGATGTGATAGGAGAATTTGTCCTCCACCTGTTCCAGACAGGAGAAGATCAAGTCCGAGAAGCGGAACAGGCCGGGGATGCTGAACGAGACACCCGGCAGCAGGGCAGCGGCCTTGCCCTGGGGCAGCAGAAAGTCATTCATAAGCAGACAGCTCCTTTTTTGCTGTTTCATGGTATAGACAAGTATAGCACAGCCGCATCGGAGCGGCAAGCATTGGTCCGGATGAAAAACTCACCCTTGTCCGCATTGAAAAATGTGGTATACTGGGAACAAAGAAAACGCCCGACAAGAGGAGAAGAGCTACTATGAACAAACGAATCACCGCCGCCCAGGCGGCTGCCCTGGTGAAGGACGACATGACCTTGACCACCACCGGCTTCAACGGCTTCGGCTGTCCCGAGGACCTGATCATGAGTTTGGCGGAGCACTACGACAAAACCGGCCACCCCCAGAACCTGGCCCTGGTGAAATGCACCAGCCAGGGAGATGGAGAAGGACGCGGGGTCTCCCACCTGGCGGAGAAGCCGGGGATGTTCCGGGAGTTGATCATTTCCCACATGGGCTACGACCCCGGCCTGCGCAAAATCGTGGCGGAGGAGAAGGTCAGCTGCTATATGCTGCCCCTGGGGAACCTGATGCAGCTCTTTCGGGCCATCTCGGCGGGCCTGCCGGGGGCCATCTCCGCCACAGGTCTGGGGACCTTTGCCGACCCCCGCTTCGGCGGCGGCAAGGCCAACCAGAAGACGAAGGACAGCGGCAAGGAGATCGTCTCCCTGGTGGAGCTGGGCGGGGAAGAATGCCTATTCTACCCCAGCTTCCCTATCGACATCTGCTTCATCCGGGCCACCTTCGGCGACGAGGACGGGAACCTGTCCATCCGCCACGAGTCCATGAACGTAGAGCAGTTCGAGGTGGCGGCGGCGGTCCACAACAGCGGCGGGATCGTGGTGGCCCAGGTGGACAAGGTGGTCAAGCGGGGGAGCATCCCCGCTCAGGAGGTTTTCATCCACGGCTTTATGGTGGACTACATCGTGGAGGGCCGGCCGGAGTACAGCCGCCAGGGGTTTGACACGGACCTGTTCCGGCCGGAGCTGGCGGGGCTGGCCAGCGTCCCCGACGTGCCCTTCGAGCCCATGAAGCTGGGCACCCACAAGGTCTGCTGCCGACGGGCGGCTATGGAGCTGCCCCCGCACAGCCTCATCAACGTGGGCATCGGGATGCCGGGGGGCATCGGCTCCGTGGCCGACGAGGAGGGCATCTCGGACCTGTTCACCCTCTCCATCGAGTGCGGCCCCCTGGGGGGCATCCCCCTCAGCGGGGTGGGCTTCGGCGCGGCGGCCAACCCGGAGGCCATGTACCGCATGGCGGACATCCTCCAGCTCTACGACGGCGGCGCTTTGGACATGGCGGTGCTGGGCTTTGCCCAGGTGGACTGCCAGGGCAACGTCAACGCCTCCAGCTTCAACGGCCGGATGGTGGGTCCCGGGGGATTTATTGATATCACCCAGAACGTCCGCAAGCTCTGCTTCATCGGCACCTTTACCGCCGGGAAGCAGCAGGTGGAGATAGAAGGGGAGGGGGTCCGTGTGGTGACCCAGGGTCCCCAGAAGAAATTCCGGCAGGAGGTGGAGGCCATCACCTTCTCCGGCGCCCAGGCCATGAAGAAGGGCCAGGAGGTCCTTTATATCACCGAGCGGGGCGTATTCCGGCTCATGCCTGAGGGCATCACCCTGGTGGAGATCGCCCGGGGGGTGGATCTCCAGCGGGACATCCTGGACCAGATGGAGTTCCAGCCTGTGGTCCCGGAGGACATCCCCTTCATGGATGCCCGGCTGTTCCAGGAAGGGCCGATGGGTCTGCGGGCGGCCCTGGAGGGATAAAAGACGGAGAAAGGCGGCAGAGGAAATGCTTCAAGAGATCGAACCGAAACAGTATCATGTAGAGTACACGCCCCACGCCCCCTTGGCGCAGAGCGTATGTTTTGCCTTCCAGGGCCGGAAGCTCCTGGAGCGGGAGGAGGCTGGACGGCTCATCCCGCCCACCTATCAAGAGCTGGAACCCTATGTGGAAACCGTCCGTTATCTGTTCCGCATCGACCGGGAGGCGTATTATCTGGCGGAGCTGCGGGAGGGGGAGGCCCCGGAGGGCTTCCTTTGGCGGGACATCCGCCAGGAGCGGGAGCGCCGGGAGAAGGCCCTTCACTTTGCGGTGACCACGGCCTACCACCTCTCCCTCTGGTACCGGGACAACCGCTTCTGCGGCCGCTGCGGCGGGGAGACCCGGGAGGACCAGCGGGAGCGGATGCTCCGCTGTCCCCGCTGCGGGAACCTGGTCTATCCCAAGATCGCCCCGGCGGTGATCGTGGCCCTCACCGACGGGGACCGTCTGCTGATGACCCGCTACCAGGGCCGGGAGTACAAGGGCTATGCCCTCATCGCGGGTTTCTGCGAGGTGGGGGAGACCGCCGAGGATACGGTCCGCCGGGAGGTCCGGGAGGAAGTGGGCCTGGAGGTGGAGGAGATCCGCTATTACGCCAGCCAGCCTTGGGGGACGGACTCCAACCTTCTCCTGGGTTACTTCGCCCGCTTGAAGGGGGACGGAACCATCCACATGGACCGGCAGGAGCTGTCCCAGGCGGCTTGGTACCGGCGGGAGGAGATCCCGGTGAAGCCCGAGGATTTCAGTCTGACCAATGACATGATCCAGGCGTTTTTGCGGGGAGAGCGGTAGGAACCTCCCGGAAATCAGAACCCGGTCCCCGGAAGCCTTGCGCTCCGGGGACCGGGTTTTGTTATGGGTCGAAGGCCACATGGATGGACAGCACCTGCTTCTCATATGCTGCCGTGATCTGCCCGCCCATCTTTTCTACCAGGGTCTTGCTGATGGAGAGCCCCAAGCCGCTGGAATGCCGGGCGGCTTCCACGGTGAAGAAGCGGTCGAAGAGCCGCCCCACCTGGACCTCATCCAGCGCCGGCGCGGCGTTGGAGAAGGTGATGGCGCCGCTGTCGGAGAGGGTGACGCGCAGGTCTCCGGCACTGTACTTGAGGGCGTTGCTGAGGATATTGCCATAGACCCGGGACAAAGCCTCTCGGTTGAGCTGCCGCAGCACCCGCTGCTGGGTAAGCTGGACCTGAGGCGTGATCCCGGCTTGGGTGAGGGCGGGGTAAAAGCTGACCAAACTCTCCTCCAAAACGTCGTTGAGGCAGACCTGAGCGCGGGGAAGGTCCTCCTGGGTAGAGAGGATGACGGAGTAGCGAAAAAGCTCCTCGGTGAGGTCCGTCATGGCTTGGGTGCGGTTGCGGATGGTGGAGAGATAGCGGCGGGTGGCGGCGCTGTCCGCTGTCTCCGCCTCCAGCAGCTCCAGATAGCCGCAGATGGCGGTGAGAGGGGTGCGCAGGTCATGGGAGATGTTGGTGATCGCCGCCTTCAGCTCTCGGTCCCCGTTCTCATAGCGCAGCCGGGTTTGCCGCAGCTGCCGCAGCTGGCGGTCCAGGACCACGGCCAGACGGCGCAGGGCGGGATCCCGGGAGGGGAGGAAGAGGGGGTTGTTGCTGTCCTGGTCCATGCGCTGGGCCAGCTGTGCCGCCAGGGCGTCCAGGTCGCGGCGCAGAAGGTGGAGCTTGAGGAGGAGGGCCAGGAGGAGCAGGGCGAGGGCAAGGGGGAGGAGCCAGGAGAACATGGGGGATCACCTCGATATTATTGCGTGACAAGTATACACCGGAAGCAACGAAAACCCGTCACTTCAAATCCTTCCGCCCAAAGCACACCACCCCGCAGGCTGTGGTACCCGCTAAGATCACCAGGGAGTACAGAACCAGGCGGAGGGGTGCGGCCACCTTCTGCTGGGAGATATGGAGGAACTGGCTGCTGGGGAGGAACTCGTCCAGGAAAGCATAGACCTCCCGCTTGGTCTCCTCCAGATAGTGGGGGTTGCGCTCAGGCGTCTGCGCCTCATCTTGTATCGTGCCATTCTCCCCCAAGCTGGAGGAATAGGTAGGGTAATACTCCGGTTCCTGGAGACGGAAGTTGATGGTCATGGACGCCATGAGCAGGCCGAAGGCCAGGAGCAGCGCGGCCACAGAGGCCACGGACTTTTTGTTGACCAGCATGGCCAGCAGCAGGAACAGGGCGCTCACAGCCAGGACAGTGGCTAGGCTCAGGCCGGTGAGGAGCAGCAGGGTCTGAGGTTCCTCCTCCACATTTCCCACCAAGGGAATGCCTATCACCACGATGGCCAGAAGGGCGGCCAGGTGCATCAGCAGCAGGGCCGCGGAGCAGGTGATGAGGTTGGCCAGATAGATGGCGGCGCGGGACTGACCGGCTGCGATTTTATTCCGAATGGTGCCGTCGCTGTACTCTGTGCCAATGAACAACCCGATGAACACGGCCGCCACGATGGGCAGGAATTGAGCGCCGGAGAATAGAATGTTGTCAATGTGGGGCTGATAGCCGGCGATGGTCTGGCCTTCCCGGTACATAGTGGTGCTGGCTACAGTGGCCATGCTGAACATAAAAATCATCCCCAGCCAGAACACGACGCTTTTCCGCAGGCGCATGAAATTTGCAGACAGAAGGTTACGCATGCTGTCCACCTCCCACCAAGTCGATAAAATAGCTCTCCAGGCTCTCGTCCCGCTCCTGGGCGGAGATCAGCTCACAGTCCTCCGCTGCCAAGGCCAGGGCCAGCTGGGAGAGGTTCACCTGGGCAAACAGGTCCGCCTGGTCCCGGTCCAGGATCTGATACTCCACGCCCATACCATCCAGCACCCGGGCCAGGGCGCCGGGATCGCTGACCGTCACCCGCAGGCACTTCCGGCAGGCGGCGTCCAATTCCTGGGCGCTGAGCTCCTTGACCATCCGGCCGCTGTCGATGAAGCCATAGTGGGTGGCCAGCCGGGCCAGCTCGTCCAGGATGTGGCTGGAGATGAGGACGGTGATCCCCCGCTCTTGGTTCAGCTTTAAGATCAGCTCCCGCGTTTCGATGATACCTTGGGGGTCCAGGCCGTTCACCGGTTCATCCAGGACCAGAAAGTCCGGCTCACCAGCCAGGGCTACGGCGATGCCTAAGCGTTGGCGCATCCCCAGGGAGAAGTGACGGGCTTTTTTTCGGCCGGTATCTTCCAGACCCACCAGGGATAAAAGCTCCAGAATACCGTCGTCCGAGGGGCGGCCCAGGACCCGATACTGCTGCTTCAGGTTGTCCGCGGCGGACAGGTCCAGGT
The DNA here is from genome assembly GCA_022792035.1 of Ruminiclostridium sp. Taxonomy (GTDB): domain Bacteria; phylum Bacillota; class Clostridia; order Oscillospirales; family Oscillospiraceae; genus Evtepia. The sequence continues at coordinate 27,008 of JAAWAE010000086.1, forward strand.
AAATAGAGGGGGTTTCTACCACTGCCCCCATACGCCGCCGGACGGTGGAGAGGGTGTGGCCATTGCTGCTTTTTGCGCCGTAGAGGGTATAGCTGCCGCTGCTGGGCTGCTGCAATCCGCAGATGAGGCGGATTAAAGTGGTTTTCCCCGCTCCATTGCGCCCAACGAAGCCATAAATAGAACCTTTCGGGACGTGCATTGAGAGGGTGTCCAGGGCTTTGAAGCGTCCGTAATGCTTACAAAGTCCTTGGGTTGTGAGAACATATTCCATAGGAAGGACCTCCGTTTCCTTGATTTGTACCAAGGATAACAGGAAAGGGTAAAGGGAGCGGTCAAGGAAAGGGTAAAGAAATGGTCAAGATAGCAAAAGTGAAGTTCATAGAATCACCTCTAATGAAAATCTTGGTGGTGATTAACATGAAAAATGCAAGATGGGATTCTATCATACCTAGGGCAGTTCTTTGTATCACAGTGGTCCTTGTACAATACAGTCTCTTGTCTTTCTCAAGGGCGGATTCCTACAGGATACTGAACCATTCTCTCACCGTGATATGCTGTGTGTTTTCCACCATGCTTATCCTGTTCCTATCGCTTTCCGCAAAATACAGAGACGGAAGGTATCTCTATTTCCTTATCGAGTGCATTGGCTCTCTTGTCTCCCTTTTGACCTATAAAAACCTTTTGGAGAATTTTGCTGGGGTCCCTGATGACCTGCGCCGCTTTATTCTTGTGCCCTATCTGATTGCCTTAGCACTTTCCTTGGCGGTATGGGTGCTCAAAAAGCAGGGCTTTGGACGCGCTGATCCAGTCCCAGCCAAGGTCCCGGACTGGACGAACCAGGAGAGGACCCTCTATTTTGCCCTGGTTCTTGCCAGCATTCTGTTCGCCGCTTATGGGATCTATGTTTGCTTTGAGGCAGGAAATATCTCTCGCCAGTGGATCGGGGTTCTGGCATTTTTGGTAAGCGGCCTGGCCCTTGCTTCCAGCTTCAATGTGAGAAAGTGGGGCATGAAATAAGTGATGCGATGATTGAGGGCTATATCCACTATTACAACACCAGGCGGGTACAGCGAACCTTCGGGATCCTGACGCCTATGGAGAAGCATGAACTTTACTTCGCTGCCGGATAAAAACCGAAGATTTGGGGAGTCTGCGCAGCAGAGCCCCCAAATCTTCGGTTGCCACAGCCCGGCATACCTGTCGGGCTGTACAAAAAACTTTATATTTTTCCCTGTCCTTTTGACAGGGAGCGGTTCACCCTGCTGTGTCTGTTTTCCTTTAACGATAGGACTGCTGGTAGATGGTCACCAGATCCGCGTCAGACAGTTCGATGCGGTCCAGACCGAAGAGGATGCCCATAGTGCTGCGGGCATTCTGGGCAAAGGTGGGGAACTCCTC